>DAHUZI010000017.1 GCA_027306595.1 Candidatus Dormiibacterota bacterium
CGCCGGCCCCGCTGCGGCTCAGCGGCCCGTGCGCCCCCGGGCCGGGGCCACCGGGTCGCGCCCGGGTGGGAGCGCTCGGCCCGCGCGCGTGGGCGGCGCCCCGCTCGCCTCGATCTGGTAGATGAACCGGCCGCCCCGAAGCCACGAGGCTCCCGCGGCGATGAGACAGACGGTGACCGCGAAGTCGAAGGCGGTGTGGAGCCCGTCGAGGAAGGGCCCGGCGATCAGCTCGGGGAAGAAGCGGCGGCCGACCAGGAGGTGGCGGGCGGCGGGGCTGAGGTGGGCGAGGACCCCGGCGCCGAGGAGATGCGCCATCGGGCTGTAGCCGAGGAAGGCCGCGAACAGGGTCGACACCGGGGGGAGCCGCGAGACCCGCAGCGCCTCGGCGCGGGCGACGCCGTGCGCCTCCAGCCCGTGGAGGAGGGAGACGGAGAGGGTCGCGGACAGGCCGACGATGATGAGGGTGAAGAAGATGCCGATCGAGAGCACCTGGGCCGAGTTCTGGAAGGTCGCGTTCATCCCCGAGCCGGCGCCGCGGTGCTGGGGCGGCAGGCTGTTCATGACCCCGGCCCGGTTGGGGGCGGCGAAGGCGCCCATCGCCAGCCCGTTCATGAGCAGAAGGCCGGCGAAGACCGGGTAGGCGAAGTCGACCGGCAGCAGCTCGAGGAGGGCGAAGGAGAGCGCCGCGGCCAGCATCCCACCGGTCGCGAACGGGCGCGAGCCGAAGCGGTCGGAGAGGATGCCCGAGAGGGGGCCGGCGATGAGGAAGCCGACGGTGAGGGGGAGCATGGCGAGCCCGGCCCACAGCGGGGTCTGGCTGAAGCTGATCCCGTGCTCGGGGAGCCAGATCCCCTGCAACCAGATGATGAGCATGAACATGAGCCCGCCGCGGCCGATCCCGGCCAGCAGCGTGGACAGGCTCCCGGCGGTGAAGGCGCGGATCCGAAAGAGCTGCAGGCGGAACATGGGCGTGGCGGTGCGCCGCTCGATGACCACGAAGCCCACGAGCGTCAGCCCTCCGCCGATCAGGCAGCCGAGGACGAAGGGGCCGGTCCAGCCCATCGCCTGGCGCCCGTAGGGCTGGATCCCGTAGGTGATGCCGACCAGCACTGCGACCAGCCCGACCGCGAAGGTGAGATTGCCGAGCCAG
This sequence comes from Candidatus Dormiibacterota bacterium, assembly GCA_027306595.1. Taxonomy (GTDB): domain Bacteria; phylum Chloroflexota; class Dormibacteria; order Aeolococcales; family Bog-877; genus DAHUZL01. Next base: position 1,151 of record DAHUZI010000017.1, read on the forward strand.
TCGACGCGCACGGGCTGGCGCCGGGCCCCCTCGCGGAGCTTGCGGTAGGCCCACACCGTCCCGAACAGGCCGATCGGCACCGAGACCAGGAAGATGAGGCGCCACTCGATCGGCCCCAGGACGCCGCCGAGGAGGAGCCCGATGAAGGAGCCGCCGATCCCGGCGACCTGGTTGATCCCGAGGGCGAGCCCGCGCTGGCCGGGGGGGAAGGCGTCGGTCAGGATCGCGGCCGCGTTGGCGACCAGGAACGCCGAGCCCACCCCCTGCCCCACCCGCATGACGACGAGGTAGAGCGCGGCCCCGCTCCCCGCCATCCAGGTGACGGAGAGGAGCAGCGAGAAGGCGGTGTAGACGGCGAAGCCCAGGTTGTACATCCGGACCCGGCCGAACATGTCCCCGAGCCGGCCCAGGCTGACGACCAGAACGCTGGTGACCACGGGGAAGCTGAGGATCAGCCACAGCAGGTAGAAGCTGTTCCCCGGCAGGAGGGGATCCATGTGGATGCCCCGAAAGACGTCGGGGAGGGCGATCAGCATGATCGAGGAGTCGATCGTCGCCATCAGCACCCCGAGGGTCGTGTTCGACAGCGCCGTCCACTTGTACCCCTCGGGCGGCGGGCCGGGGGCGGCGGACCGGCCGCCCGAGCGGATCCCGCTCAGCACCGGCACGGTGGCCGGGGAGCCGGCCCAGGGACCTCAGCCCTCGGGGTGGCGGCGGTCGGGCGGGTGGGTCGGCGGGCCGGTGCCCGGCGGGTCGACAGGGAACCCCACGGCGTCGCCTCGGGCCCCGCCTGGCCGGTCTGCGTGGGACGTCCCTCCTCGACGGCCCGCAGCGGGCCGGACCCCTCCGCCCCATCCTAAATCGCGCGCTCCACCCCTGGCCCGGGGGGCCGCCGCGGTCCTGGTCACCGGGTCCTCGCGCCCGGCTCGGGCGCGGCGGTCACCAGCCGCGGGGCAGGTTGGCGCGGCGGGTCGAGCGGAGGCGGCGCAGCCCCGGCAGCGAGGACCCGGCGACCAGGGCCGCGGCGACCCCGACCTCCAGGAGGAGGGTGAGGATCGTGCCGATGCCGACTAGGTGGCCGATGACGGAGCCGACCAACGCACCGGCCAATCCCACGACCGCGGTGGCCACCAGGCCCATCGGCTGGCGGCCCGGCACCACCAGCCGCCCGAGCCCCCCGACCACAAGTCCGGTGATCGCCAGACCGACCAGGGTCATGAGGGCGAACCCCGCGACCGGGAGGGCGACGAAGATCACCAGCAGCAGCGCGATCAGGACCACGATGATCACGCCCTCACCATACACCCGCCCTTCCAGCCCGAGATGGCGGGAGCGGCGCGCCTGCCCGGTAGGTCAGCGCCGGCGACGGCGATAGGCTGGACGCGGTGGCCGTGCCCGCGCACCGGGATGCGACGGGACGACCCAGCGGCCGTTCCGCGCCCACGGAGCCAGGGATCGTGACCGTCCTTCTCGTCAACGGTGTCCGCCACGAGGTCCACGCCAGCTCGGATCGCCCGCTGCTCGCGGTGCTCCGCGACGACCTCGGGCTCACCGGGACCAAGTACGGGTGCGGCGAGGGGAGCTGTGGCGCCTGTGTGGTCCAGATCGGGACCGAGCCCGTGCCCGCGTGCCGCACCCCGCTCGGCGCGGTGGGCGGGCAGCCGGTCACGACCGTCGAGGGCCTGGCGCCCCCGGGCGGCCTCCATCCCGCCCAGCGGGCCTGGCTGGAGGCAGAGGCGCTGCAGTGCGGCTACTGCACCCCGGGGTGGCTCGTCGAGACCGCGGCCTGGCTCGCACGCTCCCCCCGACCCCCGCAGGCCGCCGTCGCCGAGCGATTCGAGCGGCACCTCTGCCGCTGCGGCGCCTATCCCAGGATCCGCCAGGCGATCCGCCGGGCCGCGGCGCTCGCCGATGGCGCCGCCGGGGAGGACCCGGCGCCGCTGGTCGGGGCCGCGCCGCCCCCGGAGCCCGCGCTCCCGCTGGAGATCGACGGCGCCCCCTGGGACCTCGGCGATTTCGCGCAGGCCCCCATGTTCGCAACGCTCGGGGACGGCCTCCTCGCGATCGCGGCCGCCGACGACGGGGACGGGGCCTGGACCACCAGCCGGGGCGGCTGGGTGCACATCGGCGTCGGCGGGTCGGTGACCGCGGCGACGGGCAAGGTGGAGGGCGGGCAGGGAACCCGCCGGGCGCTGGCCCTTTTGGTCGGCGAGGAGCTGGGCGTCCCGGCCGGGGCGGTCCGGCTCGTGATGGGGGACACCGACGCCTGCCCGTTCGACCTCGGGACCTTCGGCAGCCGCTCGATCCCCGACGCCGCCCCGCTCCTGCGCGCGGCGGCCTCGGCGGCGCGGGAGGCGCTCCAGGAGGCGGCGGCGGACCCGCTCGGCGCGCGGGCCGGGGCGCTCTCGGTGGCCGACGGCGCGGTGCGGGGACCGACCGGCGCCCCGGCGATCGGCTGGGACGTGCTGCTCGCGGGGTGCCAGCGGGTGGTGCGCGTGACCGCCGGGGCGGCCGCCCCCGTCGTGGCGACCGCCTGGCGGGCCGCCGGTCCGCCCTCCCCCGTCGCTAGCGCGCGGGGCGCGGTGCTGGGGATCCGCCGCTATCCCGCCGACCTCACCCGGCCGGGGATGCGGCACGGCGCGATCCTGCGGGCGCCCGCCCTCGGCGCCCGGCTGCTCCGGGTGGTCACCCGTGCGGCGGAGGCGATCGAGGGGGTCGCCGTCATCCGCGACGGGGACTTCGCCGGGACGGTGGCGGCCGACCCCGCCAGCGCCGCGCGCGCCCGCGACCGGCTCGAGGCGGAGTGGACGGCCGCCCCGCCCACAACCGGCGCGGGACCCGGGGACGATGGCCCAGCGGGCGCCTCGGAGCTCGCCACCTTCCTTCGCGCCCACATCCGAGACGAGGCCGCCGGCGGCGAGCGGTGGCGCGGTCCCGTCGACGAGTCCGCCGGCGACCCCGACCAGGCCCTCGCGGCGGCGCCGACCCGCCTGGTCTCGACGTACACGACCGCGTACCTCGCCCACGTGCCCCTCGAGCCCCGGTCCGCGGTCGCCGAGTGGCGGGACGGCCGGCTCACCGTGTGGGTCGGGAGCCAGACCCCCTTCCCGATCCGCAGCCAGCTGGCAGCGGCGCTGGGGCTCGCCGAGACGTCCGTCCACGTGGTCGTGCCCGACTTCGGAGGCGGCTTCGGGGGCAAGCACGGCGGCGCGGTGGCGCTGGAGGCGGCCCGGCTCGCGCGGGCGGCTGGCAGCCCGGTTCGGGTGCAGTGGAGCCGGGCCGAGGAGTTCACCGCCGGCTACCTGCGCCCGGCGGCGGTCATCGACGTCGCCGTGGGCGCCGACGGGTCGGGGACCCCCGTGGCCTGGTCGATGACGACCCTCAACGCGGGGGCGGAGGGGATTCGCACCCCGTACCGCGTTCCCAACCGCCGCGTCCGCTTCCGGCCCACGGCCGCCCCCCTGGCGCAGGGCTCGTACCGGGCCCTGGCCGCGACCGCCAACCACTTCGCCCGCGAGTCGCACATGGACGAGCTGGCCCGAGAGCTGGGGGCCGACCCGGTGGCGTTCCGCCAGCGGCATCTCACCGATGCCCGGCTGCGGGCGGTCCTCGCCACCGCCGCCGAGCGGTTCGGCTGGCACCGGCCCCCCAGCGGGCCGGGCACGGGACGCGGCATCGCGGTCGGGCTGGAGAAGGAGGGTCGGGTGGTGACCGCGGCCGAGGTTGCGGTCGCCGGGAGCGGACAGCTCACGATCGTGCGGCTCCTCACCGCCTACGAGTGCGGTGCCGTGGTGGACCCCGCCAACCTCGCCAATCAGATCGAGGGGGCGACGGTGATGGGCCTCGGGGGCGCGCTCTTCGAGGCCATTGCCTTTCGCGACGGCCGGATCCTCAACGCCTCGCTGGCCCACTACCGGGTGCCCCGCCTGGGGGACGTGCCCCCGATCGAGGTCGTCCTCTGCGACCGGCCCGACCTGCCATCGGTCGGGGCCGGCGAGACCCCGATCGTCGCGGTGGCGCCCGCCATCGCCAACGCCATCCGGGACGCGACCGGGGTGCGGCTCCGGTCGCTGCCCCTGGCCCCCGACGGGAGGGTGCCGATCCGACCCGGGCCGGACGGGGGCCACGAGGTGGCCTGACCGCTTCGCCGAAGGCCACCGGGGCCACCGTATCATCCGTCGGGCGGCCCGCCACGCCGGGAAGGGGGACGCCGGGCGGGGCGCTCGGGGGTGCGGCAGGTCGCGCGAGGGATGGCGATGCGCTGGGCGACGGGCCGCCGGATCGCCGCGGGTGCGCTGGCGCTGGTCGCGGCGGGCGGGACAGCCGGCCCGACCCTGGACCTCGGACCGTCGACCTACCGGGTCGTCGGCCTGGAGCAGCCGCCCGCCACGAGCACCCGGGGAACCTTCGACGGGATCGTGTCGGCGGCCGGGGGCCGGACGCTCGGGTACTGGACGGCGACCGTCGAGCACGGGCCCCTGTGCCCCCGAGCCGGGGCCGCGGCGGCGATCCTGGGGGGCACGGTCACGGTGAGCGTCGTCGACGGAGCCCAGACCCGGCTCACCCTGGCGACGACCGAGGGGAGCGGGCGCTGGGACTGCCGGGGCGACGCCACTGCGTCCTTCGGGGTCAGGACCGTTGCGACCGGTGCCGGCTGCACCGACCAGCGGTACCGGGTCCAGGACCGCCTCGGCGCCGGCGGGGCGCCCGGCGGCCCCGAGGTCGGCTTCCTGTCCGTCACCCTCACCCACCTGCGCGTCGGGCTCCTCGGCCGCTGCCTCACGTATGGCGCGACCGTGGTCGGCACGCTCCGGCTCGCCACCCCGCTCGGCGGCAGAGCGGCTGGCGGCGCCCGGCTCGCCCACGGCAGGCGGCCCGCGGGGACGACACGACCGGCGCCGACCGAAGGGGCGTTGGTGGCCAAGGCGACCGACGGGTGACGCCGGACGGGGGGCCCCTCCGCCCCACTCGGCGGCGACCGGCGACGCTCGCCGCCGGCGCGGGGGTCGCGGTCGCCGTCGTCGCGGGGGTGGCGTTCCTGGCCCTGCGGAGCGCCGGCCCGCCGCCCCATCGGCCGGGCTCCGCCCCGACTGCCGCTCCGACGGCCGCACCGCCGCCAGCCGGCTGGCGGCTTCGGGTTGTCCCCGGGCGACCGGCGGTCCTGATCGGGCACGGGATCCGCCTTGCGGCGATCGGGCCCGGGGGACGGCTTCGGGCCCGCTGGCGCAGCACCGCCCCACAGGCCGTCACCGTCTCCCCGCAGGGCCTCGCCGTCGCCCGCCGGGCGGGGTTCGCCGTGGTCGTGGCCACCGCCGAGGGCCACAGCGGCCGGGTCGTGGTCCAGGCTCTCGGGATCCGGCGCCTCCACGTCCGCCTGCCGGGGACGATCGACGCCGGGGCGAGCGTGAGGATGCGCGTGGTCGAAACCCTCACCGACGGCAGGACACCGGCCCGCCCCCCGCTCGCGGTCCGCGTCGCAGGCTGGCCCCGCCACCACCTCGCCGCCCGGGGCACGATGGTGACGGCCCGGGCCCTCGGTCCGGTCCGGCTCACCGTCCGCGGGCCGGACGGCCCGGCGGTCGGCGTCCCCCTGCAAGTGGTCGCGACCGTCCCCACCAACGTGGGCACCGTGACGCCGGGGTTCCGGCCCGGCGCGCCGATTGCGGTCCAGATCGATAACGGGCCGACCGCAGACCCCCAGAGCGGCGTCCAGGCGGCCGACCTCGTCTACGAGTACGCGACCGAGGGGGGCATCACCCGGTTCACGGCGGTCTACTGGCACCCGCGGCCGGCCGCCCACATCGGACCGATCCGCAGCGCCCGACTCATCCTCATCCAGGTTCAGAAGATGTACCAGGCGCTCGCGGTGTTCAGCGGGGCCTCCAACGGCACCTACGGGCACCTGATCCAGGCGCGCACCCCGATGCTGACCGACGACTGCTGCGGCGCCTACTTCTACCGGACCAGCGGCCACGTGGCGCCGTCCAACCTCTTCACCACCCTGGGCCGCCTCCGCTCAGGCCTCGCCCGCCTCCACCCGGTCCTGGCCCGCCGGCCGCTCGCCTACCGCCTGCTGCCGCCCCACGTCGACCACCTTCGCCCGGGGCCGCTGCGGACCGTCATCATCGACCAGACGCCGGCCAACGTCCTGACCTACGGTTACGACCCGGCAACCCGGACCTGGGCCCGCGCCGACAACGGGGTCCCCCAGATCGACAGCGCCACGGGCCGCCCGATCGCGGTCCGCAATCTTGTCGTCCTCACCGCCCGCGGGCACGCCACGCACTACGTCGAGGACGTGAATGGCAACCCGAGCCTGTACTACGACCTCGGCGGCTCCGGTCCCTTCCAGGCCTTCATCGACGGCCGCCACTTCGGGGGCACCTGGCAGCGGCCCTTGGTCGGCCAGCCGATGGTGTACCGATGCGCGGACGGCCGGCCCCTCCCGCTGGCGACCGGGCTCACCTGGATCGAGGTCGTGGTCCCCGGGACCGTGGTGACCGCCACGACGGGCCGGGCGGGGTAGCGGGCGGCCGGGTCAGGCCGGCTCGGCGACCCAGTCGCGGGTGATCCGAAGCCAGAAGGCGAGTCCGGCGAAGCGCCCGTAGCGGCGGAAGTGGCGTCGGATCGTGGCGTCGGCCGCCCGGCGGCCGAGAAGGCGCGCGTACGCCGGTCGAGTCCACGAGTCGAGGACCAGGGGGCCGTAGCGGCCCAGCGTCATGAGCATGACGTGGGCGGCGGCGTAGGGCCCGACCCCGGGAAGGCGAAGGAGGCACCGCTCGACCTCGGCGTCCGGCACCGAGGGGTGGTGGAGCTGCTCGAGGTCGAGGGTCCCGTCGGCCACCGCCCTGGCCAGGCCGGCCACGTACGCGCCGCGGTAGCCGAAGCGCCCGACCTCGCGGTAGAAGCCGTCGCCCGCCTCGGCCAGGGCGGTGGCGGTCGGGAAGGCGCGGGCGCCTGAGGGATCGGGCCGGCCCAGGTGCTGGACCAGGGCCGAGACCATCCGCTCGGTCGCCGACCACGCGCAGTTGGTCGTGCAGATGGTCTTGACGACGTCCTCGAACACCGTCGCTCCCCGGAGCATCCGCCCGGCCCCCCGGGTCGCCCAGGCGAGCTGGGGATCGGCGGCAGCCAGGGCGTAGAAGGCGGAGAGGTCCTCGTCCAGCCGGAGCATGTGGCGGACGAGCCGGGTGACCTCGGGGACGGCTGCGCGCGGGGGTGGCACGCCGGCCGACTCGAGGCGGACCCGACCGAGCCCGGCCGTCGGGGCGAGGCGGACGGAGTGGACCGCGCCGGAGGCCACCGTGAGCGTGGTCTCGAAGGTCCAGCTGTCGGTGTCGACCCGGTTGGGCGGGAGCGCCGCCACCCCGTGGGAGGCCAGGGTGCGGGCCAGGTCGACCGGCTCACCGCCCGCCCCGCGGAGGGCGAACGTGGCGAGGACGGGGCCGGGCATGGCAACGGCCGATAGTACCAGCCAGCGGCAGGGGCCGCGCGCTGGCGCATTCCGTCAGCCAAGATCGGACCGTGGGGGGCATCGGTCCGTCAGCCGCGTTTCTTACCGTGGCCGGCCGGCCCGGAGCGCGACGGGGGGCGAGATGCGGGTCAAGGATCGGTGCGACCTGGCGGCCGAGCTGGGGCCCAGGTCCTGGAAGGGGGGCCGGAGGGAGCGAGGGGCGATCCTGATCGCCCGCTGCCTGGCCACCGGGTACCACCGCAAGTACGCGATGGCGGTGCTCAGGGGACGGCGACGGGTTGGGGTGCGGCGCCGAGGGGCGCGGGCCCGCCGCTACGGCCTGGCGTTCCAGCAAGCCCTGCTGGTGGCGTGGGCGGCCTCCGGGTCCGTCTGTTCCGTGCGGCTCCAGCCCTTCCTCCCCGAGCGGGTGCCGCTCCTGGAGCAGCATCCGCAGCTGCCCGTGGACGCCGCCACCCGGGAGCGCCTGCTCACGGCCAGCGTGAGCACCGTGGAGCGGGCCCTGGCCCCCAAGCGCACGAGTCTGGTGGGCCGGAGGATGGCCCAGACCAAGCCCGGCACCCGGCTCCGCCGCCAGATCCCGGCCCTGGTCGGCGCCTGGAAGGCCGCGGATGTCCCGGGGTACCTGGAGATCGATCTCGTCTCCCCCAGCGGCGAGGACGCCGCCGGCATCTTCCTCTACACCCTCTCCACGGTCGACCTGGCCACCGGATGGACCGAGCGGGTGGCCCTCCTGGGCAAGGGCCAGATCGGCGTGGTGGCCGGCCTGGACCGCATCCGCGAGCCACTGCCCTTCCCGCTCCGCAGCCTGCACCCCGACACCGGCAGCGACTTCATCAACATGAACCTCTTCGACGACTGCGCAGAGCGGGGCATCATCTTCACCCGCTCCCGGCCTTCCCACTCGAACGACAACTGCCACGTCGGGCGGAAGAACTGGACCGTGGTGCGCCGTCTCATCGGCTATGACCGGCTCGACACGCCCGCGCAGCAGGCCTGGCTCGACGCCTTCTCCACCGACGATCTCCGGCCCTTCGCCAACGGCTTCCGACCGGTGATGAAGCTGGTCGGCAAAAGAAGACCGTTGGCCAGCGCGCCCGGCGGCTCTACGACACCCCCAAGCCCCCCCTCCGGCGGCTCCTCGACGACTATCCCAGCCATCTCGACCTGCACCGCCTCCGCGCCCTCACCGACCTCTACACCACGATCAGCCCGCTGGCCCTCAAGCGGCGCATCGATCGTCGCCTCGCCGGCCTCCCGGTCCACCTCGGGCTCCGCACCCATGCCTGACCCCGCCTCCCCGCGCCCTCCGCACCCGCCCGAGCCGGTGCCCTTACCACCGCACCTTCGGTCAGATTGCCTGCTGACGGAACGTTGGCCTCAGGGTCAGGTTCCTTGCTGATTGACAACGGCTGGGCGGCGATGGCCCGATGGGGCGGCCGGGACCGACCTCGATCGTGCGGTTGACACGTGCCAGGAGCCTGCGCACACTGCGAGCAAACGAGGGAATCGGTGCCCGCGCGCGGGCACCGGACATGGGGGACTGTCGGTGCTGCTCAACCTCCGTCCTGGCCGGATGGCCATCGCCGCCGCCGGGCTCGCCGTGGCCATCGCCGGCTGCGGGCAGGCGGCCAGTCCGACCGCCGGCCCGGCGGCCCGGACGCCGCACAGCTCGGCCACCAGCACGGTGACGTTCGCCGGCTACCCGAGCGAGGGGCCCAGCTACTTCTTCCCGCTGTACTCGGGGGCCTACTGGGACGTGGGCTACGTGCCCTGGTTCTCCTCGATCATGTGGCGCCCCCTCTACCTCTGGGGGCAGAACGGCAAGGCGGTGTTCAGCCCCCAGCACTCGCTGGCGGCCGCGCCCAAGTTCAGCACCAACGCCGCCGGCGACACGGTCGCCACCATCACCCTCAAGACCTGGCAGTGGTCTGACGGCCAGCCGCTGACGACCCGTGACGTCGAGTTCTGGATGAACCTGGTGAAGGCGGAGAAGGCCAACTGGGCCCCCTACATCCCCGGCAGGTTCCCCGACAACGTCAAGAGCGTCGCCTACCCCTCGGCCCGCACCTTCGTCGTCACCTTCAACGCCCACTACAACTCGCAGTGGCTGCTCGGCAACGAGCTCACCCAGATCACCCCGATCCCCCAGCACGCCTGGGACAAGGAGTCCGCCGGCGGGCCGATCGGCAACTACGACCGGACCCCGGCGGGGGCGGTCAAGGTCTACAAGTACCTCATCGGCCAGGCCCAGAAGCCCGCCACGTTCGCCACCAACCCCCTCTGGCAGGTGGTGAGCGGCGCCTGGGCGATCAAGTCCTTCGACCCGACCAACGACTACGTCGCCTTCCGCCCCAACCCCCACTACTCGGGCACCAACAAGCCCCGGTACAAGACCTTCGTCGAGGTCCCCTTCTCCAGCGACACCGCCGAGTTCAACTCGCTGGAGGCCGGGCAGCTGGACTACGGCTACGTCCCGCTCAACGATCTCAACACCATCCCCCAGCTGAAGCGCAAGGGCTACAAGATCGAGTACTGGGCGCAGGACACGATCGGCGGCCTGCTGCTGAACTACGCCCCCAACAACCCCGGGGCCCCCTTGGTCCGCCCCCTCTACATGCGGCAGGTGCTGACCCACCTGGTCGACATGAGCGCGATCAAGAACGTGTTCGAGCACGGCCAGGGCAGCTACGCGTCCGGGCCCATCCCCAACCCCGGCGGCAACAACCCCCAGGTCACCCCGTACGCCCGCACGGACCCCTACCCGTACAGCGTGAAGTCCGCCAAGGCCCTCCTCGCCAGCCACGGCTGGAAGGTGGTCCCCAACGGCACCACCTCGTGCGCCAAGCCGGGGACCGCGGCCGACGCATGCGGGGCGGGGATCCGCAAGGGCGAGCAGCTGACGCTGAACTTCGTCACCAATGAGTCGACCTCGCTCAACTCGGAGGTCACCGACATGCTGAAGTCGGACTTCAGCCTGGCCGGCGTCCAGCTCGCGATCAAGAGCGTGCCGGCATCGGAGATCCAGAGCTCGACCTCCAACTGCGCCTGGCCCCACAAGACCTGCAACTGGCAGATGGAGTACTTCCTCGAGTTCTGGCCGCTGGGATGGCCGGGCTATCTGGGCGCCTTCAGCGGCCCCTTCGGCTGCCAGGCCAACATGTGGTGGTGCACCCCCGAGACCCAGCGGCTGATCAACGCCGTCCACGACAGCTCCAACCCCAACGCGCTGGCGAACTTCGAGAACTACATCGCCAAGGAGCAGCCGATGATCTTCCTGCCGATCCCGGTCTACCGGGTGTCGGCGGTGCGCAAGAACCTGATGGGCACGGCTCCTCAGGACCCCTACCTCGACCTCTTCCCCCAGGACTGGCACTACTCGAAGTAGCCCAGCCCGCCTGACCCCGACCGTCGCCCGCCTGGGTCCGCGCTGCGCGGCCCCAGGCGGTGCGGGCGGGGCCGGGCCCGAGCGAGCGCCGGGCACGCGCCCGGGCCCGAGCGCGTGGCCAGCTGCCGGCGGCAGCATGCGGCGGCGGGCCGGATGCCCGGCGCCATCCTGACGCGGCATGGCCCCCAGCCCCCGCGGCGCCCCGGGCTTGTGGTTCGTCGCCGAAACGACGGGGACGGCCGGGGGCCTCCTGTCGGCTGCCGTCGGTCGAACTGGGTGGTTGCGTACCGCCTGCCGGCTCCGTCCGCTGCCGCGCTGGTCCGACGCGCAGGTGAGGCGCCGAGGGAGCCGCGTCACGGGCGGGGGCCTCGTCGGCGACGCGGCCCCGCTGGTCGGCCAGCTGGAGCCAGGACGGCCACCACGGCGGTCGAGCGGCTCGCTCCAGGTTGCGGGGATGGTCGATGCCGACTCGGAAGATGGTCGCCCGCAGCAGGTGCTGGGCCCTCTCGCCGTGGCTCTGCCCAGGATGGCGAGACCATCGGCGTCCGCGCCCTCCCAGAGACGCGCGTCGTCGGCGACGACAGCGGCGGCGGACAGCGGGGCCGCCAAAGTGGGGCGAGGTCGATGATCCCCGAGAGCACGTGGGGACGGAGCGGCACGTCGGCGGACGGGTCGCCATGGACCGACGGCTCGTGCCCGTGCCGGGGCCGGAGCCATGCGGCCGGCGCCTCGATCGGCGGAAGCGAGTGGCACTCGGCCAGGGTCATGGGATCCCACGCGGCCCGCCCGTCGGTGGCGCAGGGATCAGACCGCCGGACGTGCCACTTCCGTGTTGGGAGGTGGGCGGCAGCTTCGTGGAATCGGTGGCCGACAGCGGCGGTCTCCGACCACCGTCCCGGGACATGCTCCTCTTCGAGGCGCTGCCACGCGCCACCCGGCGACGACCACGTCTCCGGCAGGGGTGCGCACCGGGCGCGCCACCCGGAACCCGTCCTCGGCGATGTCGCCCAGAACGCCTGCCTGCCCGACGAGGGCCACGAGCGGCCTGTCGAGCAGCTTGAGGATCCGCTCGCCCGCGAGCCAAGCCGTCCCCTGTCCACCGGACGCGGACCGGGCGTCTCCCGCGGGAATCTCGAAGGCTGCGAGCAGCGGATCCGGAGGGACCGTCACCGCGCTCATCATGGTCCCGGGCCAGCGCTCCAACTCGCCGCGAGCTCGCGACCCTCCGCAGCGACGGCCCGCACCCCGCGAGCCGCCCTCAGCCCGCACCGCGCGCTCAACTCGCCTGGGCAGGACCCGGGGGGACTCGGGCGTATCTGATCAGCGCGCGGCGCCTCGGAGGTGCCGCAGCACTTCCCACTTCACCTCCTCGGCAACCCCGCCAGACCGTCGACCCCCACGCCGCCGGGCCCCACCTGCTGCCCGCCGCGGGCCGCGCCGGCTCAGCTGCCGGCCATGGCTCCGGCGAGGAGCTCGGGGCGAAGCGCGTGGGCGGTGATCCCATCCCGCCCGGTCGTGGTCTCGGCGGCGAGCAGCGCGGAGACGATCGCCTCCTCGGTCGCCTCGACCACGGCCTGGAAGAGCTGGTCGATGTGGCGGTTGTCCAGCATCCGGACCGGCACCGCGAGCGCGTCCGGCCCCCTGGGCGGGTCCAGGGGGAGCTGGTCGTTGCCGGTGGCGAAGCAGAGGACGAGATCGCCGCTGGAGTGCTCGCCCAACCCACCGGTCCGCCCGATGCCCAGGACCGCGCGCTGAGCGAGGCGGCGACACTGCAGCGGGATCAGGGGGGCATCGGTGGCGACGACCACGATGATCGACCCCGACCCCGGGGGCCGCGGGTCGTCCTCGTCCGGAACCGGGATCCGGCTGGGCGGCAGCCGCTCGCCGACCGGCACCCCGGCGACGCTGAGCCGCGATCGGCGCCCGTGGTTGGCCTGCACGAGAACACCGACCGTGCAGCGCTCCCCGGCCGCCACCACCTGGCGGGAGGCGGTGCCGATCCCGCCCTTGAAGCCGTGGCAGATCATGCCGGTGCCGCCGCCGACCGCTCCCTGGGCGACGGGCCCGCCGGCGGCGCCCTCCAGGGCCGCGAAAACGTGCTCGGGGCGGACGTGCTGGCCGGCGATGTCGTTGAGGGTCCCGTCCCAGGTCTCGCCCACCACCGGAAGCGACCAGAACACCTCGCCCCCCGGCCCGCGGTGGCGGACCTCCCAGGCGATCAGGGCGTCGCGGACGGTCCCGACGCTGAGGGTGTTGGTGAGCGCGATCGGGGTGGTGAGGAGGCCGGACTCCCGCACCCACTCCAGCCCGGTGAGCTCCCCGTTGCCGTTGAGGCGGTGGCACGCGGCGAAGAGCGGGCGCGAGAACCCCGGCTCCGGCCGCGGGAGGATGACCGTGACCCCGGTGCGGACCGGGCCCCGGCCGACCTCGAGCGCGCCCATCCCGCTGACCAGCGTCGTGTGGCCCACCTGGACCCCGGCGACGTCGGTGATGGCGTTGAGGGGCCCGGGCGGAAGCGACCCGATCGTGACCCCGAGCTCCCGCGGTCGGGTCACGTGGGCCCAGCCCCCCGGGCGCGCCGCGGAGCGACGCTCACCTGGCGGCGCGCACGCATCCCGTCCTCCCGGAGCGATTGGGGCCCGCGGCGGGGCGGCCACGAGTGTGGGTCGTGGATCCGGGATCCGTCAAGCGGAGGCGGCGCACCCCGCCAGTGGGCCTCCCCGCCGCGCACCCGCTGGGGTCCGGGCCGGGTTCGCCCGTCACCGCTCCCGGCGCCCCGGGCCCGCGCCGAGCGGCGGGGCGGTCACTCGGGGTCGACCCAGTCGAGGGAGCGGCTGACGGCCCGCCGCCAGCGAGCGTAGCCCAGCTCGCGGGCGGCGGGGTCCAGCTGCGGCTCCCAGGTCCGGTCCGCGGCCCAGGTGCTCCGGAGCTCGTCCTCCCCGCTCCAGAACCCGACCGCCAATCCGGCCGCGAAGGCGGCGCCGACGGCCGTGGTCTCGGTGACCCGGGGCCGGACGACGGGCACGCCCAGGACGTCCGCCTGCAGCTGCATGAGGAGCGCGTTGCCGGCCATCCCGCCGTCCACCCGCAGGCTGGTCAGCGCCCGTGCGGTGTCGGCGCAGAGCGCGTCGACGACCTCCCGGGTCTGCCAGGCGACCGCCTCCAGCGCCGCGCGCGCGATGTGGCCGCGGGTGGCGTGTCGGGTGAGCCCGGCGATGATCCCGCGGGCGTCGCTGCGCCAGTGGGGCGCGAACAGGCCGGAGAAGGCGGGCACCAGGTAGACGCCGCCGGTGTCGGCGACGGTCGCGGCCAGCGCCTCGATCTCGGCCGCCGTCCGGATCAGCCCGAGGTTGTCGCGCAGCCAGTCGACTAGCGCCCCCGTCACCGCGATCGCGCCCTCGAGGCAGAAGACGGCGGGGCGATCGCCGATCCGGTAGGCGACCGAGGTGAGCAGACCGTGGCCCGACACGACCGGCTCCGTCCCGGTGTTCACGACGAGGAAGCTGCCGGTGCCGTAGGTGCACTTGACCTCCCCAGGGCGATAGCAGGTCTGCCCGAACAGCGCCGCCTGCTGGTCGCCCAACGCGCTCGCCACCGGGACCCCGGGGAGCGGGGCGATCGCCTCCCCGTACACCTGGCTGGAGGGGCGGATCGCCGGCAGCATCGCCCGGGGGATCGCCAGGAGCCGGAGCAGCTCCGGATCCCACTCCAGGGTCGCCAGGTTCATGAGCAGGGTGCGGCTGGCATTGCTGACATCGGTCAGGTGGAGGCCGCCGCTGACCCCACCGGTGAGGTTCCAGATGAGCCAGCTGTCGATCGTGCCGAACAGCACCTCCCCCGCCTCGGCCCGGGCGCGCAACCCCGGCAGGCGGTCGAGGAGCCAGCGGATCTTGGGACCCGAGAAGTAGGTCGCGATCGGCAAGCCCGTGGCACGCCGCACCCGGTCGTGCCCCTCGTGGGCCGCCAGCTGCCGGCACAACGCGTCGGTCCGCGTGTCCTGCCAGACGATCGCCGGGTGGACGGGCTCGCCGGTCAGCCGATCCCAGACCACGGTGGTCTCGCGCTGGTTGGTGATCCCGACCGCCGCCAGGTCCCGGTGGGTCAGGCCCGCCTTCGCCAGCGCACCTCGCATCACCGCCTGCGCCCGGGCCCAGATCCCCGTCGCATCGTGCTCGAGCCAGCCCGGGCGGGGACAGAACTGGCGGTGCTGCTGCTGGTCGACCGCCACCACGGATCCCCGGTGGTCGACGATGAGGAAGCGGGTGCTGGTCGTCCCCTGGTCCAGGCCGCCGACGAAGCGTGGCCCGCGGGGCCCGGCCGTCATGCCGACCGCAGCCGGGCGGCCCGCGCCGATGCCGATGCCGGCTCCGCGCAGCCTGGCATCTGGCGCGGCCGCGGCGGCGCCCCGGCCGCCGCC
>DAHUZI010000020.1 GCA_027306595.1 Candidatus Dormiibacterota bacterium
CTGTGCCCCCGCCGGGGGGGCGCGGCGCCGCGCCCCCCCGGCGGCCGTCACCCCCTCATGGACCAGAACACGGGCTGGATCCCCAGGATCGGGTTCTGGGGCAGCGCCCCCGCCAGGGTGCGGCGGATCACCGACACCTGATAGGGCGGCAGGGGCATGAACAGGAACGGGAGCTGGCGCATGACGTACCGCTCCCAGGCCAGCATGGGACCGATCCCGGGCTGGACCAGGGTGGCGTTGATCAGCCGGTCGTTGCGGGGGTCGCTCCAGGCGCCGGGATTGCCACCCGCCCCGGTCGCCAGGAGCGCCTCGCCGCTGGGATACGTGTAGTCGGTGTAGCCGCCGCTCCACAGGGTCATCTCCCAGCCGCAGCCGGGCCCACCCGCCCGCTGGCAGGGCGCCAGCTCGCCGAAGATCGCCTCGTTGGTCTTCTGCCGCAGGGTGAGCACGATCCCCGCCGCCGACTCCGCGGACTTCATCGCCTCCACCGTCTGGGCCAGCGTGACGACCCCGGCCCCGTAGTCCAGCTGCAGGGTCAAGGCCGCCCCCCGGCGGACGCCGGCACCGCAGTCGAGGGGCCCGGTCCCTGGACGAACGCAGGTGGAGGTGCCGCCCGGCACGACCCGCCATCCGTGGCGGCTCAGCAGCTGGCGCGCGACGCTGGGGCGGTAGGGGAACGGGGGGGTGCGCTCGGGGGCGTTGATCGGGCCCCGCGGCACCGGGGGAACCGGGCCGTAATCGGCGACCGCCTGGCCACGGTAGATGTCGCGGATGTACTGGGGCTGGTCGATGAGGCTCTGGAGGGCCTGCCGCACGTACACCTGGCGGAGGATCGCCCCCACCTGGGGGCTGGTGAGATTGAGCGGGATGTAGCTGATCGTCCAGCCGTACCAGGGCGCCACGCGGTAGCCGTGGCCTTCGAAGTACGTCGCCTGGCTGCGGTCCTGGCTCGGCAGGTAGCCGTAGTCGATCGCCCCGCTCCGCAGGGCGTCGAACTCGGCCTGGTCGCTGGTGAAGGGCACCTCGCGAAGGGTGCGGATGTGGGGACCGCTGGGGCCCGCGTACTGGGGATTGGCGGTGAAGGCCGCGGCGCCGGTGCCGGCGTCGTAGGCGGACAGCCGGAAGGCGCCGTCTACCACGTGCCAGAGGGGGTTGGACACGTACGTCGCCGTCGTCGCCGCCTGCTTGGCGAGGAAGCGATACACGGCGGCGGCGCCGGAGGGGGTCCGGTCATAGTTGCCGACCGGCCCCGCGCTCGTCGTCCGGTCCCAGGCCTGCTGGGGCAGGGCGGAGATCTGGCTCAGCTCGTTGCCGAGGAGCCAGGCGCGGTTGTACACGCCGTTGAAGGTGAGACGGATCACGGTCGGGCCGACGATCGAGAGGCGCACCACGTTCTGCGGGTAGTGGCTGGCCCCGGGCACATATCCCCCGTAGTTGGCCTTGGCGGCGTCGACCTCGTTCTGCCAGAACTGGATGTCGCGGCTGGTCACCGGGGTCCCGTCGGACCACATGTAGTGGTGCAGGCGAATGGTGACCGTACGCCCGCCGTTGGAGTAGAGGGGCGGATAGCCGAGGCTGGCGCCGAAGTCCGTGGTCGGGGTCCCCGTGTACCCGTTGGCGTAGAGGGGGACGTACAGGAAGGTCTGGAAGGCATAGAGGTTGGCCAGCGTGTCGTAGGCGGCGGGCGTGATCGGGAAGATGTAGTTGGGATACTCCCCCGGCTGCTCGGCGTAGGTCACAACCCCCTGCGGGGAGCGGGCGGCGATGGCATGCCCGGCGGCGCCGGCGGGCGCGGTCGGCACCGCCAGCACGAGGGGAAGGCCGAGGGCCGCCAGCCGGCGGCGCCAGGCCCAGCGGGCCACGCCCCGGGCGCAATGGATCCAGCGGGTCATGCGAGTCCTCCGATGGCGGCGCGGGCGGTCACGGACGGGGGGCCGGGCCTGCGGCCCCGGTCGGATTAGGGGGGCGGCCCGAGCGCGGGACGGAGCCAGAGCTGGCCGCCCGGGACGCCGCATCCCCGACCGGCTGGTAGACGCCCGAGGGGCGCTCCTCTCGGTAGACGGCCCGGGGGCCGCGCTCGACGAGGTCACCGAGGGCGCCCGCGAGCCGCTCGATCTCCGCCGCGGTGTTCTGCAGCCCAAGGCTGGCCCGCACGGCGCCGGGCAGGCCGTCGTGGCGATGCGCCCGCATCCGGGCGCGGGCCGCCTCCTGTTCGGCTGCCGGCAGGCCGAGGAGGTGGAGGACCCCCGGATGGGCGCAGAAGCAGCCGCTGCGGACGGCGATGCCGTGCTCGTGGGCGAGCGCCGCGGCCACCAGCCCGTGGGGCCAGCCGGTGAGCACGAAGCTGAGGACCCCGACCCGGCCGGCCCCGGCCGGCGGACCGAGGAGGACGAGGCCGGGGACCTTGAGGAGCCGGCGCACGGCGAGCGCGGTCAGGTCCGCCTCCTCGGCTTCGAGGCGCTCGAGCCCGATCGCCGACAGCCGCTGCATCGCCGCCGCCAGGGCGACGGCTCCCACGACGTTGGGCGAGCCGGCCTCGTCCCGCTCCGGCAGCCTCGACCAGACCACCTCGTCCAGGCTCACCAGGTCGACCGCCCCGCCGCCGAGGAGCGCCGGCTGGGCGGCCGCCAGCGCCGCCGCGGGGGCGATCAGGGCCCCGGAGCCGAAGGGGGCGTAGAGCTTGTGCGCCGAGAACACCAGGTAGTCGATCGCCTCCGCCGGGTCCGCCCCCCGCAGGTCCACCTGGCGATGGGGCACCAGCTGGGCGCCGTCGATGCAGATCTCCGCCTCGTGCTCGTGGGCGAGCCGAGCCAGGTGGTGGATGTCGGGCGCGTACCCGCTGACGTTGTAGGCACCGCTGAGGGCGACCAGCCGCGGTCCAACCGGGGCCAGGTGAAGCTGGAGGTGGAGGTCGTCCTCGTCCACCACCCCCAGGGCGTCCGCCTGCACGTAGCGGATCGGCAGCCCGAGGAGCCGCCAGGGGAGCAGGTTCGCGTGGTGCTCCATGATCGAGGTGACGACGACGGTGCCGCGCGGGGCGTGGAGCCGGGCGAGACGGTTGAGCCCCTCGGTGGTGCTCTTGATGAACGTCACCGTCTGCCGATCGCCGGCGTTGACGAAGGCACGCACCGTGTCGCGGGCGGCCTCGTACTCGGCCGTCGACACCTCCGACTGTCGGCCCGCGCCGCGGTGCACGCTGCCGTACCAGGGCAGGAACGCGGTCACGGCGGCCACCACCGCCCGCAGCGCCGGGGTGCTGGCCGCGTTGTCGAGGTAGGCGGAGGGGCGCAGCTCCCCGCCGAAGACCGGCACCGGAGCGGCGTTGCCCAGCACCTCGTCGGGATGGCCGGCGCGCGGTGGCGCGGCGGGCCGGGGCGCGATCACCACACCTCGATCGCGGCGTCCGCGAGCGCCCCGGTGGAGATCATCCCCTCGAGCACCAGCCGCCGCGCGGCGCGGATCTGCGCCCGTGCCTCCGCGCGGGCGGCCTCCCGATCCCCTGCCCGCAGCGCCCGGATGAGGCCGCCGTGCTCGTGGACCAGGCTCCGGCGCCGGTCGCTGAGCCGCAGCCCCGCGTGGACGAGCCGCTCCAGCTCCTCAAGCAGCCCGGCCAGGATGCCGGCGAGCCGGGCATTGCCGGACGCCCGCGCGACGGCGATGTGGAAGGCGGTGTTGGCGCTGAGGAAGCCGGCGACACGGTCGGGATCGGTGCCGCCGTCGTGGCCCGCGTCGAGCTGCTCGAGGTCGCCGAGCGTGCGCGCATCGAGGCGACCGGCGGCCTGGGCTGCGGCCTCGGGCTCCAGGAGCATTCGAACCGCAAAGCAGCTCACGACGTCCCCTAGCACGATCGGCGTCACCACGTAGCCGCGCCGCGCGCGCGCTCTGACCAGGCGCTCGGCAGCGAGCCGCGCCAGCGCCTCGCGCACCGGGGTCCGTCCCAGCCCGAAGCGGACACTTAGCTCCGCCTCGCTGACCTCCGACCCGGGCGCCAGGCCGCAGGTCACGATCTGGCGCTTGAGGGTGGCGTACGCCTCGGCGGACCGGCTCCTCGTCCCCTCGGCGGCCGGGGCGGCCGCTGACGGCATCGCCTTGATATAGCACAGGCACATCAGACCGGCAAGGTCTGCCATGCCACTCGTCCGCCGGCGCCCGGTCCGCCGGCCCCCGGACCCGTGGACGGTAGAATCGCCGGCGTGACAGACACCGCCGCCTCGCCGGCGGCAGGGGCCGGGCCCGCCGGCACCCTCGACGCCCCCCTGCCCCGATTCACCACCTTGGACGCCGAGCGCATCGCCCACCGGCAGTTCGGGGTGACGGGCACGGCGTCACCTTTGGTCAGCGAGCGCGACCAGAACTTCCGCATCCGGACCGGCGCCGCCGCCGACTTCCTCCTCAAGATCCACAACGCCGCCGAGGATCCGCAGGTCGTCGCCATGCAGACGGCGGCCCTCCTCCACGTGGGACGGACCGACCCTCAGCTGCCGATCATGCGGCCATACGCCGCAGCTGCCGGCGGTCACGTCGCCCGGGTCCCGGGGGCGGACGGCCGCGACCACCTCGTTCGGCTCCTCACCTTCATGCCCGGCGCCCACCTGGAGGGCCCTGACCTCTCGCTGGCGGCGGTCCGGGCGTTCGGCGCCACCTCGGCCCGCCTGGGCCGCGCGCTGCGGGGCTTCTTCCACCCCGCCGCCGGGCACGCCCTGCTCTGGAGCGCGCGCGAGGCGCCCCGCCTGCGCGCCCGGATCGATTCCCTCGAGGACCCGGGCCGGCGGGCGATCATCGCCACGGTCCTCGACGCCTTCGAGGCGCGGGTGACGCCGGTCTTCCCGTCCCTGCGCGCCCAGGTGATCCACGGCGACCTCAGCCTCGACAACGCGGTGTTCGACGACGACCAGCAGGTGAGCGGCATCCTCGACTTCGGGGACATGGTCCACTCCGCGGTGGTGTCGGACCTGGTGGCCAGCGCCGAGCTGGTGGTCGATCGACCCGACCCGATGGCCGCCCTGCGGGCGCTCTGCGCCGGCTTCGGGTCGGTCACGCCGCTCGAGGAGCTCGAGATCGAGCTCCTCCCCGAGCTCCTGCTCGCCCGCTGGGCCACCAGCGCCGTCCTCGCCGCCTGGCGCGCCCGCACCTATCCCGAGTGCGCCGACTACGTCCGCGGCTGGGAGGCCGGCGTCTGGGCGATCTTCGAGCGCGTCGAGGCGATGGGGCCGGACCGCTGGCGCGTGGGGGTGCATGCCGCGGCCCGCGACCTGGACGATCCCGACGACCCCGCAGGGTCGATCGAGGCGATGGCGGCGCGGCGGCGGCGCCTCCTGGGTCCGGCCGTCTCCCCCCTTTCGTACGACAGCCCGCTCCACCTCGTCCGCGGCTCGGGGGTCTGGCTCTACGACGCGACCGACCGGGCCTACCTGGACGCCTACAACAACGTCCCGGTCGTGGGCCACTGCCATCCCCAGGTGGTGGCCGCGACCACCGCCCAGGTTCGCCGCCTCAACACCAACGTGCGGTACCTCCACCCATCCGCCCTGGCGCTGGCCGAGCGGCTGATCGCGACCCTGCCCGCCGGCCTCGACACCGTGATGTTCGTCAACTCCGGGAGTGAGGCCAACGACCTCGCCTGGCGGCTCGCCACCTGCTTCACCGGAGGCACCGGCGGGATGGTCACCGCCCACGCCTACCACGGCGCGACCGCCGCCGTGGCGGCCCTCACCCCGGCGGAATGGCGCGGCGAGCACCGGCCCAGCCACATCGCCCGGCTGACGGCGCCGGACGGGTACCGCGGCCCCCACCGCCGCGAGGCCTCGGGCTGGGCCGAGCGATACGCCGAGGAGGTCGACGGCCTGGTCGCGATGCTGGCGGAGCGCGGCCATCGGCCGGCCGCGATGGTGATCGACGCCGCCTTCACCAGCGACGGCATCCTCCTCCCGCCGCGCCCGTACCTGCAGGAGGCGGTCCGCCGCTGGCGGGCGGCCGGTGGCCTCTATGTCGCCGACGAGGTCCAGACCGGGTTCGGCCGTGGCGGCTCGCACCTGTGGGGCTTCCAGCTCCACGGCGTCGTCCCCGACCTGGTCACCCTGGGCAAGCCGATGGGCAACGGGCACCCGGTGGCAGCGGTCGTGACCCGAGCCGAGATCGCGGAGCGCTTCGCCCGCGAGACCGAGTGGTTCAGCACCTTCGGCGGCAACCCCGTCGCCTGCGAGGCCGGGCTCGCGGTCCTGCGGGTGCTGGACGCGGAGGGGCTCCTCGCCAACGCCAGCCACCGGGGCGCCGACCTGCTGGCCCGCGTGAAGGCCCTCGGCGAGCGGCACCCGGCGATCGGCGACGTCCGCGCCATGGGCCTGCTGGTCGGCATCGAACTGGTGCGCGACCGCGCGGCGCGCACGCCCGACCCGGTCCTCGCCGACCGGGTCGTCAACCGGATGCGGAAGCTGGGCGTCCTGATCGGGTCGACGGGGCCCGAGGACAACGTCCTCAAGGTGCGCCCGGCGCTGGTGATCGACGCCGCCGGCGTCGACCGGATCGTGGACACCCTCGACCGCGCGCTCGCCGGCGAGGGCGACTAGCCGCCGTCTGGGACCCCGGCCCAGGGGACGGGCCCCCGGGCCGGGTCATCGCCGCCCCGTGGGCCGCCGGTGAGCTCGTCGGCGACCAGACGGCCGTCGCGGAGCCGGACGATCCGGTCCGTGCGTTGCGCCATCTCGAGGTCGTGGGTGACGAGGACAACGGTCACCCCCCGCTCCCGGTTGATGCGGCGCAGGAGCTGGAGGAGGGTCGCTGCGGTCTCGGTGTCGACCTCGCCCATGGGCTCGTCGCCGAGGACCACGCTGGGTTCGTTGATGAGGGCCCGGGCGATGGCGATCCGCTGCTGCTCCCCGCCCGACAGCTCGCTGGGTCGGTGGTGCGCGCGGCCGGTGAGCCCGACCTCCTCGAGCAGGGCCTCCGCCCGAATGCGGGCCGCCCGGCGGTCGCCGCCCGAGTAGCGCAGCGGCAGCAGGATGTTCTCCATCGCCGACAGGGCGGGCAGCAGATGGAAGGCCTGGAAGATGAAGCCGATGCGGCGGGCGCGGAGGTCGGCCCGCCGGCTGTCAGTGAGGGTCGCGGTGTCGACGTCGTCGAGCAGGACCCGGCCCGCGGTCGGCCGGAGGAGGACCCCGGCGCAGTCGAGCAGGGTCGTCTTGCCGCTGCCCGACCGGCCCACCACCGCGAGGAACTCACCGCCCCCGGCGGCGAGGGAGACGTCGTCGAGGGCACGCACGACCTGGGCCCCGGTCCCGTAGTGCATGTGGAGGTGGTCGAGCGCGATCGTGGTCACGCCCACCCCCTACTCGGAGCGCAGCGCTGCGACCGGGTCCATTCGCGCCGCCCGCAGGGCGGGGAGAATGCCGGCCCCGGCGCCCAGGGCGAGGGCGAAGACGAGCGCGAGCACGGCCAGCCGCCAGGTGATGAGGAAGAGCCCGCCGCTGGGGTCGCCGGCGTTGAGCAGCAGCGTCAGGCCGGCGCCGAGCCCGAACCCGATCACCCCCCCAACAAGGCCGATGACCGTGGCCTCGAGGAGAAACTCCCGCAGGACCTGGTGGGTCTTGGCCCCGATCGCCTTCTAGAGCCCGATCTCGCGGACCCGCTCGGTGACCGACATGATCATCGTGTTGACGACCGACAGGCCGCCGATCACGAGCGCCAGGACGGCCGCGGCGGTGGTCATGAAGGTGAAGATCGCCCCGCCCGATTCGAAGCTTCGGACCAGCACGCTCGGCTCGGTCGCCTTCACCCCGGCGACCGCGTCCGTGATCCGGTTCGCCAGGCGGTCGAGGTTGACCCCCGGGTCGCCGTAGGCGATCGCCCCGGAGATGAGCTGGGTGGGGTCCACCCGGCCGCGCAGGGCGGCGGGTAGCGCATCGCCCTCGAGCCGCTGGGCGTCGTGCAGGCTCACGAACGCGCCGTTGTCGGGCGCGGTGAGCGTCTGCTCGAGGATCCCCACCACGGTGAAGCGGTGATTGACGAAGCCGGGCGTGGGATCGCTCGGTCGGATCGGCAAGAGGATCGAGCGACCGACCCGCATGCGGAACTCCGAGGCCAGGGTGGAGCCGAGCACGACCTGGCCTCGCGAGGCGTCGGTGACCCACCGCCCGCTGGCGAGGTGGACCTTGAAGGCGGAGTACCGCTCCGTGGCCGGGTCCCAGTTCGCGATGTAGTCCGGGACGCCGAAGCTGATCGTGTTGACGGTGCCCGGCTTGGCCGGAAGCCCCACCGACGGGGCCACGGCTGCGACCCCCGGGATCAGGCGGATCCGCGACAGCACCGAAAGCGGCAGGAAGGTGCCGCCGAAGGCGGTCCCGGCCGACGTGTCATCGGCGATCTGGATGTTGGCCGCGTAGTACTGCACCCCGCCGCCGATCAGCACGTTGAAGTGCTCGGCCATTGAGCCCATGGTCGTCAGGGCGAAGATGCCCATGGCGATCCCGGCGACCGTGAGCCCGCTGCGCAGCCGGCGCCGCCAGAGGTTGCGCAGGATCTCCACGTCCGATCGCCTCCGGCCCCTGGGGCCCGTCCAGCAGCGGATCCCCCAACTCCCTTACCACGCTACGGCGCCGTCCGGCCCGCGCCATGGAGGCTTCTATGGCCGTGGATTCACCCGCGCCCGGTCGAATACCCCAGCTGCCGGCGCCGCCGGCTCAGGCCGCGGCGCCGAGGCGATAGGCGAGCCAGACCCCGTCCGCGGCGGCCCCGGCCCGGAGCGTGACCCGCAGGCGGCAGATGCCGGCACAGGGCCGTGGCACCACCGCCCCCCGGTCGCCGAGCCCGGGCTGCGCCACGATCCGGTAGCCGCGGCCGGGCGCGATCGCGACCGGTAGGCGGAATCCGGGCGCCCGGAGGATCGCGACGCAGAGCCGGTCCCCGGGCCGAAGGGTGGCCGTCGCGCCGGGCGGCACCGGCGCAAAGCGCGTGACGATCAGGTCGACGCGGCCGGCCGCCGACTCGGTCACGATCGGGTTCCCCGCCGCGTCGACGGCCAGCCCCTGGGGCTGGGCGAGCCCGCGGACCAGCGCCGCCACCCTCCCCCGGGCGACGGTGCCCAGCAGGCCGGATCCGAGGGCGATGACGTAGAGGGGACCACCCAGGGCCTTGGCGACGTCGTCAGGGAGATCGAGCCCGCGGGCCAGCACCGCCCGCCCACCCGAGGGCCCGACCTCCAGCACCGTGCCCGCCAGCTCGTCGGCGACCAGAAGCGTCCCGCCGGGCAGGGGCCAGACGCCGGTCGGTCGGTCGAACCCGGCGATCCGCCGCACCGCACCGCCGCCGCGGTGGAGGACGTCGATCACGCCCCGGGGGCTGTCGGGGACGATGAGGGTGGCGGCGGTCGCGGCCAGGCCGTCGACGCCCTCCGCCCCCGGGACCGGCTGGAGCTGGAGCTGGGTCGCGACGGCGGCCCCGGCCACGCGGACGATTCGATCGTCGAGCTGGTCGGCGGCCACCAGGGTCCCGTCCCACCGCGCCAGGCCCTCCACCGACCGCACCCGGGCGGGCAGCGCCACGACCGCACCCCTGGGTCCGTCGAGGACCTCCAGGCGCCCGCTTCCGTACGAGCCGACCAGGATCGGTCCGCCCCCGGCCACCAGGTCGTCGGGCTGGTCGAGCCCGGCTGCCAGCTCCAGGACCGGGTCGGAGGACGACGCGCTCGGCACCCTG
>DAHUZI010000021.1 GCA_027306595.1 Candidatus Dormiibacterota bacterium
CCGGCTCCGCCGGCGCGCCGGCCGGCCGCGAGGGCGGCGAGCGCGGTCAGCCAAACGCACAGGACGCCGATGACCACGTCGCCCTCGGTGTTGCCCCACACGCAGCAGAGCCCCGGCACGGCGATGCGGGCGAGGACGACCCGCCGCCCCGCCCCGCCCGGCCCGCCCGCACCGCGACGGGCGACGGCGAGGAGGAGGAGGAGCGCGGCGGTCCAGATCGGGAGCAGGAGGCTGACCCCGTCCGCCTGGGCCTGGGCCATGGCGGCCAGGGCGGCGGCCGCGCCCACGACCAGGGCCAGAGGATGGATCCTGGCCGGTGCCGAGGCCGCCCGGGCCGCCGCGCCGACCAGGATCGCCACGATCAGCGTCCCCCCCGCCCCCAGCGCGGTGAGCCCGATCGGACCGACCCGGGGCGCGAGCCACGCCAGGACCCGGTCGGCCAGCCACGCCCTGGGATCGGCGGCGTGCCCGGAGCCGGCCAGGGCGGCCGGCGCCGCACCGGCAAGGCCCCGGATCGCCTCCCCGCGCGCGAGCTGCGCATAGAGGCCGGCCGCGGTCGGGGCGCGGGTCCCGAGGGCAGCCGCGAGCCCCAGGGTGAGGACCAGGGCGGCGGCCCACCACAGGGGGTCGGTGGCGATCGCCGCCCACCGCTCGGCGGCCCCCGCCAGCGGCGCCCGCAGCCGCAGGGGCAGCCGCCCGTCCGCCACCTTCAGCACCGGGTCGGCGCGGCCCCCCACCCCTAGCCGGTGCCCCGCGCGCGCCCGAGCCGGCGCCGGAGCCGCAGGAGGTCGACCAGCATCTGGGAGCTGTCCCGGATCGAGCTCACCCGGGTGCCGACCTGGTTCTCCCAGTGCACCGGCACCTCCACCACCCGCAGCCCCGCCTGCCGGGCCCGCAGGAGGACCTCGGCGTCGAACCCGAAGCGGAAGGTGGACAGCGGCCCGAAGCAGACCGGCACCGCCTGGGCGGAGTAGAGCTTGAAACCGCACTGCGTGTCGTGGAGCCCGGGAAGGACCAGGAGCTGGAGGATCCGGTTGTAGGTCTTGCCCATCGTCTCGCGGGCGAGCGACTGGCGGACCGCGATCCGCGACCCCTTGAGGGCGCGGGAGGCGATCGCGACGTCGGCCCCGGCACCGAGGGCGTCCCTGAGCCGGGCCACCTCCTCGATCGGGGTCGAGAGGTCGGCATCGGAGAAGAGCCGCAGCCCCCCCCGGGCGGCCAGCATCCCGGCCTGGACGGCCCGCCCCTTGCCCTCGTTGCGGGCCAGCCTGATCGTGCGCAGCTGGGGCCAGCCGGCCGTGGCCTCGGCCACGACCGTCCCGGTGCCGTCCTCGCTGCCGTCGTCGACCACGATGCACTCATAGGCCTCATCGGCGGCGTCCAGGTAGCCGCGGATGCGCTCCAGGGTGGCCGGGAGGCGGGCCCGCTCGTTGTACGCGGGGATGACGACGCTGAGGCCGGGTGCGGGAGCGTTCACGCTCACCTGCGGGTCTCGGCCAGGACTCGAAGGAAGAAGGGGGCGGCCCGCAGCATCCGCGGGAGCCGCCAGGGCTGGCGCGCCAGCCGGTAGCTCCACTCGAGCCCGTGGTCGCGCAGGAGCTGGGGGGCCCGCGGCACCCGGCCCGCCACCACGTCGAGGCTGCCCCCCACCCCGATCCCAAGGGCGGCGCCGGTGGCAGCGAGGTGGCGGTCGAGCCAGAGCTCCTGCCGGGGCGCGCCGAAGGCGACGGCGAGGAGGTCGGGCCGGAGGTCGGCGATCGCCGCGACCAGGGGGGCCGCCGCCGCCCCGGCCGAGCCCGAGGCCGTGCCGACGATGGCCAGGCCCGGGTGGCGGGTCCGCAGCCGCTCCGCCGCGGCGGCGGCGACCCCCGGGGCGGCGCCGAGGAGGAAGACCCGCCAGCCGCGGTCGACCGCGGCGGCGGCGAGATCGTCGAGGAGGTCCACGCCGGCGACCCGCGCCGGCAGGGGATCGCCGAGCCGGCGGCTGGCCCAGACCAGGCCGTGGCCGTCGGGGATGACCAGGGCGGCCCGGCGGATCACGGCCGCCAGCTGGGGATGGCGGCGGGCCAGCATCAGGATCTCGGGGTTCAGGGTCACGACCTGGAGCGGGGGCGCGGCGCCCCGCCGCCCGGCCTCGACCGCCGCGATGCAGCGGGCGAGCGCCGCTGTGCGGTCGACGCGGTCGACGGCACAGCCCACAACCGTGACCCGGTCCGACGGGTGGTGGCGGACTTCGGGCCCGAGGACGCCCGGTGGCGTCATGGGGGCGAGTATAGGGGGGGCGCGCAGCCGGCGGTGGCGGGCATCGTCGTCGAGTGAATCGCATCCAGGCCCGGCCCGCCGCCATGGGGCGATGACGAACTCGCGACAGCTGCGGCGCGGCCGGTGACGGGCGCCCGGGCGGACCGGCCCGCGCTACCCCCGGCGCAAGGTGCGGGCGCGCTCGGCCGCCTTGACCCGCTGGGTCGCGTAGAGGAGCGCGCGCTCGAGCTGGGCGGCCTCGGCCGACCCCGCCTCCTGGGCGCCGAGCCGGTCCTCGGCCGCTTTGCGGGCGCGCTGCGCCTCGGCGAGGTCGATGGCGTCGGCCGGCTCCCCCTCGTCGGCGAGGATCGTCACCCGCTCCGGCAGCACCTCGAGGAACCCGCCGGTGAGGAAGAAGCAGGACTCGACCCGGCCCTGGCGGAGCACCAGCGGCCCCGGCTTGAGCGCGGTCATGAGGGGGGCGTGGTTGGGGAGGACCCCCAGCTCCCCGTCCCGGCCGAGGGCGATGAGGAAGTCGACGGGGCCGCGGAACAGGGTCGCGTCGGCGGTGACGACCGCGGTGGGGACCGGCACGGCTACCGTCCCCCCTCCGCCAGCCGCCGCCCCTGCTCCACCGCCTCGTCGATGGTGCCGACCATGAAGAAGGCCTGCTCGGGGAGGTCGTCGTGCCGCCCCTCCAGGATCTCCTTGAACCCGCGCACGGTCTCCTCCCGGGTCACGAAGCGCCCGGGCACGCCGGTGAACTGCTCGGCGACGAAGAACGGCTGGGAGAGGAAGCGCTGGACCTTGCGGGCCCGCGCCACCGTCACCTTGTCGTCGTCGGAGAGCTCCTCCATCCCGAGGATGGCGATGATCTGCTCCAGCTCCCGCATCCGCTGGAGCACCCGCTGGACGCCGAGCGCGACCTGGTGGTGCTCGGGCCCGACCACCCGCGGCTCGAGGAACCGGGAAAAGGAGTCGAGCGGGTCCACCGCCGGGTAGATGCCGAGCTCGGCGATCTGGCGGGAGAGGGACACGGTTGCGCCGAGGTGGGCGAAGGTGGTCTGGATGGCGGGGTCGGTCATGTCGTCGGCGGGGACGTAGACCGCCTGGACCGAGGTGATCGAGCCCCGGTTGGTGGAGGTGATCCGCTCCTCCAGGTCGCCCATCTCGGTCGCCAGGGTGGGCTGGTAGCCGACCGCCGAGGGCATCCGCCCCAGGAGGGCCGAGACCTCGCTGCCGGCCAGCATGTAGCGGAAGACGTTGTCGATGAAGAGGAGGACGTCGGCCCCCTCGCGGTCGCGGAACTCCTCGGCGATCGTGAGGCCGGTGAAGGCGATCCGGGCCCGGGCCCCAGGCGGCTCGTTCATCTGTCCGAACACCAACGCGGTCTGCTCCAGGACGCCCGACTCCTGCATCTCCTGGTAGAGCTGGTTGCCCTCGCGGGTCCGCTCCCCCACCCCGGCGAAGACCGAGAAGCCCTTGTGCTCCCGGGCGATGTTGCGAATCAGCTCCATCACGATCACGGTCTTGCCCACCCCGGCCCCACCGAAGAGCCCGATCTTCGACCCCTTGGCGAAGGTGCACACGAGATCGATGACCTTGATCCCCGTCTCCAGGATGTCGGTCGTGACCCGCTGCTCGCTGACGCTGGGGGCGGAGCGGTGGATCGGCATTCGCTCGGCGCCCTCGGGCGCCGGCTTGCCGTCGATCGGGTTGCCGACCACGTCGAACATGCGCCCCAGGGTCGGCCGTCCCACGGGGACGGTGATCGGCCCCCCGGTGCTGACCACCGGGTCGCCGCGGCGGAGCCCGTCGGTCGAGCTCATCGCCAGGCAGCGGGCGACATCGTTGCCCATGTGCTGCTGGATCTCCAGGACCAGGGGCTGGCCGTGGAGCTGGGCGGTGAGGGCGGTGAGGATCTCCGGCAGGGCGTGGGGGGGGAAGGTGACGTCCACCACCGCCCCGATCACCTGCAGGACCCGCCCGGCTGGGCGCCCGTTCCCGCTCGCCGCCGACTCGGGGCCGGCCCCGGTCGTCCCGCCCGGCCGGGTCACCGTCGTCGCCTCAGCATCCATGGGCCCCTCCTCAGCTGCGGCCGGCGCTCAGCGCCTCGGCCCCGCTCACGATCTCCATCAGCTCCCGCGTGATCTGCGCCTGCCGCACCTTGTTGGCGGTGAGGGTGAGCTTGCGGATCAGCTCGTCGGCGTTCTCGGTGGCGCTGCGCATCGCCATCATCCGGGCGCTCCACTCGCTGGCCTGGTTCTCCAGCACCGCCTGGTAGATCCGGCTCTCGACCGCCCGCGGCAAGAGGTCGTCGAGCACCGACTGGGCGTCCGGCTCGTAGATGTAGTCGGATCCCGGCGCGACGGCCCCGGCGGCGGCGTCCCGGGCCGGCTCGCCGAGCGGGATGCACGGAGCCACGACCGCCTCCTGGACCAGGGTGCTCCGGTAGGCGGCATAGGCGACGAGGACGTGCTGGACCGTTCCAGCCAGCACCAGGTCCATGGCCACCTGCGCCGCCGGCCGGACCGCCGCCGGGGAGGGGCGGTCGGGCAGCCCGCTCAGGTCGTAGGTGATCGCCAGCCGGCTGCGGCGGGCGAACGCACGCCCGCGGCGGCCGATCGTCACCACCCGGTAGCCGGGACCGAAGCGGCTCACCATCTGCCGATGGGCGAGGCGGATCGTGTTGACGTTGAGGGCCCCGCAGAGGCCGCGGTCGCTGGTGACCAGGATCAACAGCCCCTCGCCGCCCTCGGGGGCGGCAAGGAAGGGGTGGTGGTACTCGCGGGCCCGGTCGCTCAGGGTCGTGAGCACGGCCGCCATCTGCTCGGCGTAGGGACGGGCGGCGCGCACCTGGTTCTGGGCACGGCGCATCTTCGCGGTCGCCACCATCTGCATCGCAAGCGTGATCTGCTTGGTGCTGGTGACGCCGCGGATCCGGCGGCGGATGTCGCGCAGGGTGGCCACGAACGCGTCAGTCCTTGCCGGTGTCGAAGCCCTGGTTGAACTGCTCGATGACCTCGCGGAGCTGCCGCTCCAGGGCCTCGTCGAGCGCCTTCTTCTGGTTCAGCTCCGCCTCCAAGCCCTGGTGCTCGTGGCTCACGAAGCGGCGGAACTGCTGCTCCCAGGCGGTGATCCGGTCTATCGGGATCCCGTCCAGCAGGCCGTTGACGCCGGCGTAGAGCACCATCACCTGCTGGGCCACCGGCACCGGCTCGTACTGGCCCTGCTTGAGCAGCTCGGTGAGGCGCTGGCCGCGCTCGAGCTGGTCGCGGGTCGCCTTGTCGAGGTCTGAGGAGAACTGGGCGAAGGCGGCGAGCGCCCGGTACTGGGCGAGGTCGAGCCGCAGCCGCCCCGACACCTGGCGCATCGCCCGGATCTGGGCCGAGCCACCGACCCGGCTCACCGACAGACCGACCGAGACCGCCGGCCGGTTGCCGGCGTAGAAGAGGTCGCCCTCGAGGTAGATCTGGCCGTCGGTGATCGAGATGACGTTGGTGGGGATGTAGGCCGAGACGTCATTGGCCTGGGTCTCGATGATCGGCAGCGCGGTCAGCGAGCCCCCCTTCTCCGCCGCGCCCATCCGCGCGGCCCGCTCCAGGAGCCGGGAATGGAGGTAGAAGACGTCGCCGGGGTAGGCCTCGCGGCCGGGCGGCCGGCGGAGGGCGAGCGAGATCTCGCGGTAGGCCCAGGCGTGCTTGGAGAGATCGTCGTAGACGACCAGGGCGTCCTCGCCCTGATCCATGAACCACTCCCCGACCGTGCAGCCGGTGTAGGGCGCCAGGTACTGGAGGGCGGCCGGCTCCGCCGCGGTGGCGCTGACGATGACGGTGTACTCGAGCGCCCCGTGCTCCTCGAGCAGGGCGGCGACGCGGGCGACGCTGGCGGCGTTCTGGCCGATGGCGACGTAGATGCAGGTGAGGTTCTGGCCGCGCTGGTTGATGATCGTGTCGAGGGCGATGGCGGTCTTGCCGATCTGCCGGTCGCCGATGATGAGCTCGCGCTGTCCGCGCCCGATCGGGACCATGGAGTCGATCGCCTTGATCCCGGTCTGGACCGGGGTGTCCACCATCTGGCGGGTCACCACCCCGGCCGCCACCCGCTCGACCGGGCGGAGCTCGCTCGCCCCCAGCTCACCCTTGCCGTCGATCGGCACGCCCAGGGCGTTGACGATCCGGCCGAGGAGCCGGCGCCCGACCGGGACCTCGACCACCCGGCCGGTGGTGCGGACCTCGTCCCCCTCCTTGACCGACTCCGTGCGGCCCATCACCACCGCGCGGACCTGGTCCTCCTCGAGGTTGAGCGCCATCCCCACGACGCCGTTGGGGAACTCCAGGAGCTCGCCGGCCATCACCCCGCTCAGCCCGTAGATCTGGGCGATGCCGTCGCCGAGCGCGGTGATCACGCCGGCATCGGCCGCGACCACGGGCGCCTCGAAGTCCTTGATCCGCTGCTGGATGATCTGGCTGATCTCGGCCGAGCTGATGCTCATCGGTTCCTCACGCGGTGGTGGCCTCGCTCACCATGCGCTGCCGCAGGCGGCGCAGGCGGCTGACCAGGCTGCCGTCGAAGATGCGATCCCCGATCCGCAGCACCATGCCGCCGATGATCTGGGGATCGACCTGATGGTCGAACACGACGGTGCGACGGAGCCGCTGCGCCAGCTCGCCCTGGAGGCGTGCCAGCGCGTCGGATGGGAGCGCGACCGCCGTCGTCAGCTCCGCCCGCACCCGGCCCTCGGCGCGGTCGACCGCGTTGCGATAGGCGGCCCGGATGGCGGGGAGCACCGTCTCCCGCCCCGACGCGACCAGGAGGAGGGCGAGGTTGCGGGTCTCGCGGTCGACCCCCGGCACCCCCTCCAGGACCGTCGCCACCAGCCCCTGCCGCTCCCCGATCGTGAGGCTGGGATTGGCGAGCGGGGCGGCCAGCTGCGGGTCGGCCAGGACCTGGACGAGGAGGTCGAGCCGGTCCCCCCACCGCTCGTACCTGCCCTCGGCGCGGGCGAGGGCCAGCAGCGCCTGCGCGTAGTGCTCGGCGCTGCTGGGGATGCGGGGGCCCTCAGGCACGCCACTCCACCTCGGCAAGCGCGTCCTGGACCAGCCGTGCGTGGGTCTGGGGGTCGAGCTCCTTGGCGAGGACCCGGCCGGCCGCGGCCACCGTGAGGTCGGCCACCTGCCTGCGCAGCTCGTCGACCGCGCGGCGCCGCTCCTGCTCCAGCTCGGCGCGGGCGCGGACCAGCATCGCCTCCTGATCCTGACGCCCGCGGGTGCGCAGCTCCTCGCGCAGGTCCTCGCCCAGCTTCTGCGCCTGGTCGAGGATCGCCTGGGCCTGGTGGCGGGCCTCCTGGAGCTCGGTGTGGGCCCGCTCCCGCCCCGCCTCGACATCCGCCTTGAGCTGCTCGGCGTCGTGGATCGACTGGGCGATGCGGCGCTGGCGCGACTGGATCGCCCGGTCCAGGGGCTGGTACACGTACCGGGCGAGCACCCAGAGCACCCCGAGAAACACCAGGACCTCGACCACGAGGGTGAGGTTGGGGATGAGGATGTTGGCGGCGGCGAGGACGGGCATGGCGGGGGTCAGCTCACTTCGCCAAGACGATGAAGACGAACATCAGGGCGAGGTTGATGAAGTACACCGCCTCGGCCAGACCGACGGTGAGGAAGGTCCAGGTGAGCAGGCGCCCCTGGGCCTCCGGCTGCCGGGCGATGCCCGCGATCAGCTGGGCGCCGGCCAGGCCGTCGCCGATGGCGGCGCCGACCGCGCCGACGCCGGTGCCGATCATGGCACCGGCATAGACCGTTGCGTGGGCCGTGTCTAGCACGAGTTCGTCCTCCGATCGGGGTGGGGTGGGGAAGGCGGCGCCGTCCGCCGGGGGCGGGCGGCGCGGACGGAACGCGACAGCGGTCTCAGGCGGCGGCCCCCGCCGGCCGGGCCTCCTCGGCCAGCGACGGCACCGGGGCGGGAGGCGACTCGGGCGCCTCGTGTCCCTCCTGGGCGGTCGCCATGCTCATGTAGATGACCGTGAGCAAGGCGAAGATGAAGGCCTGGATGACGTCGACGAATGCCGCCTCGAAGATCTTCCAGACCCCGTTCAGGACCCACCCCAGGTAGATGGGGAGCAGGGCGATGATCTCCAGCATCAGGGCGGCCGCGAACATGTTGCCGAAGAGCCGCAGCGCCAGCGAGACGGGGTAGGAGATCTGGGAGATGACGTTGATGGGGGCGAGGAAGATGTAGAGCGGGCGGGGCAGGCCGGCGGGGTGGGCGTAGTTCACCTTGAGATAGCCGCGCAGGCCCAGGCGCCGAACCGAGGTGACGTGGACGAGGAGGATGACGAGGAGCGCCAGCCCGAAGGTGAGGTTGGTGTCCGAGGTCGGGGAGGTGAGGCGCTCGCCGGTGGGGACCAGCTCCAGCCAGTTGGCGATGAGGATGAAGAAGAACAGGGTCATGACCAGCGGCACCATCCAGCGCGCGAACGACCCCACCATCTGGTCGACGTAGCTGTCGATGGTGGTCCAGGCCGTCTCCAGCGCCGTCTGCAGCCGGCCGGGGACACCGTCCGTCACCTGGCGGCGGAGGAGGAAGCCAACGGCGAGGACGATGGCCGACGCCACCAGGGTGGAGACGATCGTGTCGAGGTTCAGCGTCTGCCCAAAGACGGTCGCGGTCCAGTGCTTGCCGACGTTGACGGTCGCGGCGACCAGGGGGGTCACTTGGCCACCTGGCGGAGCCCGTAGCGGAGCACCGCCCCCACCTCGACGAGGTGCGCGCCGAGCAGCCCGAGCAGCGCCCAGATCGCGATCGGGCCGAGGGTGAGCCCGAGGACGAGGACGAAGACCGTCACCAGCGCCAGGCGGGGCAGGCTGGTGCCGATGAAGAGGGCGGGGAGCCGGCGCAGGGCACCAGCCGCGACCCAGAGGTTGATGAGGCCGAGACCGGCGCCGCCGGCGGCCAGCGCCGCCGCCGTCGGACCGGCGACCGCCAGGCCCACAAGGCAGATCACGGCACCGGCCCCACCGGCGGCGAGCGCGGTCACCCGCAGGGGGCCGACCAGCCCGGAAGGGTCGCCGCTCACCGCCTGCGCCTCCTTTCGACCATCACGAGCGCGAGAGCGCGCGGACGCCGCGCGCGAGCACGATCGCGCCCGCCGCCAGCCCGCAGAACAGGCCCGCCAAGGTCAGCCATGGGTGGGTGTGGAAATGGTCGTCGAGCAGGACCCCGCCGACGATGCCGATGGCGACGGTGGCCGAGAAGCCGCCCACCAGGGCGACCGCTGCGCCCGCTCCCGTCCCCATGCGCACCCGTCGGGGCCCGTCCCTAGAGTCACAAAGCCGCGCGGAGTTTAGCAGGCACCCCGGCCGGTCCGCGCAGACCGGCCCCACCCCCACCCGTACACTTCCCGCCCGTGGTGATCGGCCTCGACGCGAGCCGCGCGTGGAGCGCCAGCGGCTCGGGGATCCACGTGTACGCCACCCAGGTCTGCGGCGGGCTCATCGCCGACCCGCCGGCCCCGCTTCGGCTGTACTGGCCCCAGCGCCGGCCCCCGGCGGCCGCTCCCCCGCTCGCTCCCGGCAGCCGCTGGCGCTGCATCCCCCTGCCCAGGGGGTGGACCCGGCTGCGGCTGCGGCTCGAGGTCGCCCGCCATCCGCCCGCCGTCCTCTTCGTGCCCGCGTACCGGCTGCCCCCGGGGCGGCTGCCGCGGGCGGTGGTCGCGATCCAGGGGCTCGAGCACCGCCTGGCGGCCGCCGCCTACCCCCCCGCGGAGCGGCGGGCGCTCGACAGCTTCGTCGCCGACAGCCTTCGGCGGGCCAGCGCCGTGGTCGTCCCCTCGGAGACCACCCGCCGGGACCTGGTCGACCTGTTCGACGCCGACCCCGAACAGCTCGTCTGCATCCCCCACGCGCCCCGGACCGACCTGCCCACGCTCACCGGCGAGCAGGCCGCCGGCCTGCGGGCCCCCCTCGCCCTCCCCGCCCCGTACCTCCTGGCGGTTGGCGGCCAGCACCCCCGCAAGAACCTGCCGTTCCTCGCCGGGGTGCTGGGGGCGGCGGCGGCCGCCGGCTGCGGCGCCGGCCTGGTCTGCACGGCGGTGCCGGCGGCCCGCGCGGCGGCGCTCGGCGATGCCGCCCGCGCCGCCGGGGTCGCCGAGCGGGTCCGCTGTCTCCCCCACGCCGACCGCGCCACCCTGGCCGCCCTGTACCAGGGCGCCCTGGCGGTCGTGATCCCCTCCCTGTACGAGGGCTTCGGGCTCCCCGCCGTGGAAGCGATGGCCCAGGGCGTGCCGGTCCTCGCCAACGACGTCGGCGCGGTTCGGGAGGTGGCCGCCGGGGCCGCCTGGCTCGTCCCGGTCGCGGACCGGGACGGCTGGCGGGACGCGGTGGTGCAGCTGGCGGCGGACCCGGCGCTGCGCATCCGCCTCCGCGCCGAGGGCCGGCGCCGCGCGGCCGGGTTCAGCTGGGCCGCCAGCGTCGCCGCCCACCGCCGCCTGCCCCAGCGCGAGCTGGCCCTGAGCCGGGCCGGAGCTGGGCCGCCCCGGCCGTGACCCCGGACCTCTCGCCCCGCGGTCAGCGCATGTAGAGGAGCTGGCGGCCGGCGGCGTCGAGCCGGTCCAGCGCCCGGCCGGTGCCCAGGACGGGACAGCGCTCGGGGTCGGGCGCGACCGCGGCCGGCAGCCCGCAGCGCTGTCCCAGCCAGGCGGGCAGCCCGGCGAGCCGGGCGGTGCCGCCGGTCAGGACCGCGCCCCGACGCCGGTGCCCCGGCTGGAGCCGCGCCGGCAGCGACTCGATCACCCGCGCGAGCGCATCGGCGATCGCCTCCAGCGCGGGGAGGAGCGCGGGCCACAGGTCCGCCGCCGCCAGCCGGGCGGTGGCGGCGGGCTGGTCGGCATCGGGGACGGTGGCGGTGGCCACCAGGTCGGCGGCCCGGTCCCCGGCGGGCCCGGCGGGCAGGGCGCACTTGAGCCGCTCGGCCTCGGTGGCATCGACCGCAAGGCCGCAGACCTCGAGGACGCGGGCGGCGAGGAGGCGATCCAGTCGGATCCCGCCCACCGGAACCGTCTCCCGGGCGATCGTCCCCTCGTGGGTGATCACGGCCACCTCGGTCTCGACCGCCCCGGCATGGACCACCAGGGCGCCCAGCGGCGTGTCGGTCGGCAGGCCCGCGCCCAGCGCGGCGGCGAGGGGCGCGTCGAGGAGGTGCGCGGTGCGGCTCCCGGTCCGGGCGGCCGCGGCCAGGAGCCGGCGGCGGTCGTCGCCGGCGCAATCGCTGGCCACCGTGACGACGAGGTCGGGACGGAAGAGGCGGGGCGGACCGGCGCCCTGGGCGGCGGCGTGGCGGAGCAGGGCCTCGAGCGCCGCCTCCTCCCCGAGCCGGGGCCCGTCGATCGGCCACACCAGCCGGACCGCGGACGCCCCGCGGTCCCCGGGTGGCCGGGCCGCGAGCTGGAGGGCCGCCCGGCCCACCAGGGCGTGGCGCGGGTCGCTGGCGGTGACGGCGACCACGCTCGGCTCCTCGGCGACCACCCCGTCGCCGCGCACCAGCACCCGCACCGAGCGGGTGCCACAGTCCACCCCGATCCTGCGGGTCAGCACGGCGGCCGCTTCAGCCCGGCGCCCCCGGTCCCGCCGGCTCGGGGTCGCCCTCGACCCGCTCCAGCTCGGCCCCCAGCTGGCGCAGCTTGCCGACCAGATCCTGGTAGCCGCGGTCGAGGTGGCCCAGCCCGTGGCACTCGGTGACCCCGCTCGCGCAGAGGCCGGCGATCACCAGGGCGGCGCCGGAGCGGATGTCGGGGACGGTGAGGCGCGTCCCGACCAGGGCGGACGGCCCCCGGATGATCGCGCTGCGCCCGGCGACGGTGACCCGGGCCCCGAGCCGGGCCAGCTCGGCCACGTGCCGGAAGCGGTTCTCGAACAGGAACTCGGAGACCGTTGCGACCCCCTCCGCCTGGGTCATGACGGCGACGTAGGGGGCCTGGAGGTCGGTGGCGAACCCGGGGTGGGGCCAGGTGATCATGTCCACGGCCCGCAGCGGTCCCGTGCGGCGGACCCGCAGCCACGTCTCCCCCTCCTCGAGCACGCAGCCAGCCTGGCGCAGCTTGCGCAGCACGTGGTCGAGGTCCTCGCAGGCGAGCCCGTCGAGCTCGACGTCCCCCCCGGTCGCGGCCGCGGCGAAGGCGAAGGTCCCGGCCTCGAGGTAGTCGGCCCGAACCCGGTGCAGCGACCCGTGAAGGCGGGGGACGCCCTCGATGACGATCCGGTCGCTCCCGGCGCCGTCGACGCGAGCGCCCATCCCCCGCAGGCAGAAGGCCAGATCGACCACATGGGGCTCCCGGGCGGCGTTGGACAGGACCGTGATCCCGTCGGCGCAGACCGCCGCCATCATGAGGTTCTCGGTGCCGGTCACGGTCGGCATGTCCAGCTGGATGTGGGCGCCGTGGAGGCGGTGGGCGTGGCCGATCACCTCCCCGTCGGCCGTCTCGGTGATGGTCGCGCCCATCGCCCGCAGGCCCTCGATGTGCTGCTCCACCCGCCGCAGCCCGATGTCGTCCCCGCCGGGAAGCGGCAGCCGCGCCTCGCCGGTCCGCGCCAGCAGCGCCCCCAGGACGAGGAACGAGGCCCGCATCCGCTGGGCGAAGGCGGCGGGCGGCGCGGCGGCGCGGAGGTTGGCGGCGTCGAGCCGGCAGGTCGACCCCTCGCGCTGGATCCGGACCCCGAGCGGCTCCAGGCAGGCCGCCATCGTGTCGACGTCCTCGATGGCGGGGACGTTGGTCAGGGTGAGGGGCTCGGCTGCGAGCAGGGCCGCGACCATCTCCGGCAGGGCGGCGTTCTTGCTCCCGCTGACGGTGACGCGACCGGTGAGCGGGCGGCCGCCCGCGATCCGCAGGGCCGCCGGGGCCGGCACCTGCACCACCGGCTCAGCCCAACCGCTCGGCGGCCGGACGCCCCAGGGGCCGGCGCCGGCGCACCCGCCAGACCAGGAGCCCGAGTCCGACGCCGAGCAGCACCAACGCCACCGCCAGGATCTTGCGGTGGCCGTAGATGGCGAGCCCGAGGCAGCCGAGGATCGCGGTGACGAGGTAGAAGGTGACGGCCGTCTCCCGGGGGCTGAGGCCGAGGGCGAGGAGGCGGTAGTGAAGGTGGCGGGTGTCCGCCTCGGCGGCGCTGCGCCCGGCCATCCGGCGCCGCACGATCGCGAACGCCGTGTCCCCGATCGGCAGCGCCAGGGCCACCACCGGCACGAAGAGGGCGAGCGCGGCGGTGGTCTTGGCGACGCCCACGATCGCGATGACGCCGATCAAGAGGCCGAGGAGGTGGGCCCCGGAGTCGCCCATGAAGATGCGCGCCGGGGCGGAGTTGAAGACGAGGAAGCCGAGGCAGGCGCCAATGAGGGCCGCGCAGAGCAGGATCACGCTGGCCTGGTCCGGACTCCGGCCGAGCCGGTCGACGGCGGCGATCATGAGGATGGCGGCGACGATCCCCACCACCCCGGCGGCGAGGCCGTCCACCCCGTCGAGCAGGTTGATCGAGTTCTGCATCCCGACCAGCCAGCCGACCGTGACCGGGATCGCGAGCCAGCCCAGGGACAGGTCGGTGAACGACAGGTGGATGGTCGTGATCGTGATCCCGAACCCGGCCGCCACCACCAACCCCAAGGCGGTTTGGACCAGGAGCTTCGTCCACGGGGCCAGGTCGAACCGGTCGTCGATGGCGAGCAGGACGGTGACCGCGGTGGCGATGCCCACGATCTCGACCCAGCTGACGATGCCGCGGCCGAACGTCGCCAGCGCCGCGACCATCCCGAAGAGGAGCGCGAACCCGCCCAGGCGCCCGGTCGGCCGGTCATGGAGGTGGCGGCCGCCCGGCCAGGCGACCGCGCCGACCCGGAAGCTGAGCCAGCGGAAGACCGGCACCGAGCCGATCGTGACCGCCAGGGCGACCAGGAACGGCGGCAGCGCGGGGAGCCAGGGGTCGATTGGGGTCGGCATGGTCAGGGGGGCGGGGCCAGCGGGCCCGACACCTGGAGCGGCGCGCCAGCCTGTCGGGCGGGGCCGGCCGTCGCCTCAATAGGGGAGCGGATGGGCGTCGCAGAGGGCGCGCGCCCGAGCCCGGACGCGCGCGGCCACGTCGGCGTCGTCGAGGTGGTGGACGACCGCCGCCACCAGGTCGGCGATCTCGGCCATCTCCGCCTCGCCCATCCCGCGGGTGGTGACCGCCGGGGAGCCGAGGCGGATCCCGCTGGGGTTGAACCGGCTGGCCTCGTCGAAGGGGATGGCGTTGCGGTTCACGGTGATGCCCACCCGGTCGAGGGCGTCCTGGACCGCCCGTCCGGTGAGCCCGAGCGGCCGCAGGTCGACCAGCAGGAGGTGGGTGTCGGTGCCGCCGCTCACGAGCCGCAGCCCCCGGTCGCTGAGCCCTCGGGCCAGGGCCCCGGCGTTCGCCACCACCCGCTGGGCGTAGTCCGCCATCGCCGGCTGCCCCCAGGCGTGGAGGGCCACGGCCTTGCCGGCGATCGCATGGAGGAGCGGGCCGCCCTGGTAGCCGGGGAAGACCGCCTTGTCCACCTTGGCGGCGTGGGCGGCCCGGCAGAGGACCATCCCCCCCCAGGGGCCGCGCAGGGTCTTGTGGGTGGTCAGGGTGACGAGGTCGGCGTGGGGCACCGGGCTGGGATGGGCGCCGCCCGCCACCAGCCCGGCGAAGTGGGCCATGTCGACGACGAAGGCCGCGCCCACCTCGTTGGCGATGGCGGCGAGCCGCGCGAAGTCGAGGATCCTCGGATACGCGCTCGCCCCCGCCACCAGCACCCGGGGCCGGACCTCCAGGGCGCGGGCTTGGACCTGGTCGTAGTCCAGCTGCTCGGTGGCGGGGTCCACCCCGTAGTGGACAGCCCGGTACAGCATCCCGCTGAAGTTGACCGGCGACCCGTGGCTCAGGTGGCCGCCGTGCCCGAGGTCCATCCCCAGGATCGTGTCCCCGGGCTGGCAGAAGACCGCGTAGGCGGCGAGGTTGGCGCTGCTCCCGCAATGGGGCTGGACGTTGGCGTGCTCGGCCCCGAACAGGGCCCGAGCCCGCTCCTGGCAGAGCCGCTCGAGCCGGTCCACCTCCTCGCAGCCCCCGTAGTAGCGGCGGCCGGGGGTGCCCTCCGCGTACTTGTTCGTCAGCCAGGAGCCGACCGCGTCGAGCACGGCCGGGCTGGCGACGTTCTCCGACGGGATGAGTTCGAGCGTGTCCTGCTGACGCCGGAGCTCGGCCGCCAGGATGGCGGCGACCTCAGGATCCTCGGCGCCGATGCGCGCGAGCCGTTCCGCGGCCAGGGGCACCGTCATCCGCTCCCAGTGGCGCCGCCCTCGGGCTCGGCGACGCCGAGGGCCGCAGCGTCGAGCGCGCCAACCCGCAGGAGCACGGGACGCGCCCCCGTGCAGTCGAGTATAGAGGAGGGGTGGGCGGGGGCTCCCGGGGCCTGGGCGGGCCCCTCCAGCGCGCCGGCGAGCATCGGCAGGGCGCTCAGGGCGGCGGCGGCATCGGTAGCGGGCGGCTCGCCGTGGCGGTTGGCGCTGGTGGTGGCGCACGGCCCGACCCGGACGAAGAGCCGCCGCACCAGGGGGCAGGCGGGGATGCGGACGCCGACCGTCCCCCGCCCGCCGAGTCCGAGCCCCGCTGCCGTCGCGGGGACGATGAGGGTGAGCGGCCCCGGCCAGTGGCGCCTGGCGAGCGCGGTCGCCGCGGCGGTCCAGCGGACGTAGGGGGCGAGCTGGCCGACGTCGGCCCCCATCAGGATCGCGGGCTGGTCGAGCGGGCGCCCCTTGGCCGCGGCGAGCCGCTCGGCCGGTCGCTCGAGGTCGGCCAAGACGGCGATTCCGTAGACGGTGTCGGTTGGGATCCCGATCACCCCCCCGGCCCGAAGGCAGGAGGCGGCCGCCTCCACCCCGCGGTCGTCCGCTGTGAAGATCACCGTTCGGCGGCCATCGCCTGGAGCGGCAGCCCGGGGGCGGCCGGCAGCCGCGCCTCGACCACCCGGTCGAGGCCGGCGAGGTCGCGGCGGACCGACAGCCGCCCGGCCGGCCACCGGTCGGCGCACAGCCTCGCGAGCGGCTCTGCCCGCCGGGGGTCGACCTCCAGGAGCAGGGTCGCCCCCGGGGCGAGGAGCGGCGGAACCCCGGCGAGGATCGCGCGGTACGGTGCGAGGCCGTCGGGGCCTCCGTCCAGCGCCAGGCCGGGCTCGAACCCGGCGACGTCGCGCGGGAGCTCGCCCAGCTCCCCCGAGGTGACGTAGGGGGGATTGGCGACCACGAGATCGTACGGACCGCGGCCGCGGAGCGGCTCCGCCCAGTCCCCCTGGAGGAGCGTGACCCGCGACCCGACGCCGAGGCGCTCCGCGTTGGCCCGGGCCACCGCCAGCGCATCGGCCGAGCAGTCGACCGCATCCACGGTGCATCGGGGCTCGTGCCGCGCGAGCGCGACCGCGATGCACCCGCTCCCCGTGCCGAGGTCCGCCGCCCGGGGGGCACCGGCCGCCGTCTGGCGGTCGCGGAGAACGGACAGCCCGCGCTCGACGAGCGCCTCGGTCTCGGGGCGGGGGATGAGGACCGCCGGCGAGACCTGGAACGCCAGCCCCATGAACTCCCTGGCGCCGGTGAGGTAGGCGACGGGGCAGCCGGCGGCGCGGCGCCGCAGCAGGGGCCGGAGCGCATCGAGCTCGGCCGGCAGCAGCGGCCGCTCGAACTGCAGGTAGAGGTCGAGGCGGGAGCAGCCGAGCACGGTGGCGAGCAGCAGCTCGGCGTCGAGGCGCGGGCTCTCGCTGCCACGCTCCCCCAGGTAGGTGGTGCTGCGCCGCAGCACCTCGAGCAGCGGCAGGGCCATCCAGCCCGATGGTAGCGGGGACGGCTCGGAGCCGCGGCCGGGGCCGATCCGGCCCCGGTCGGCGGCCCCCTCGCCGAGCGCGACCGGCCTCAGGGACTCTCGGTTGCCCCCGCCGGGCGCGGGCGCCCGAGCCGGTGCGCGCGGC
>DAHUZI010000023.1 GCA_027306595.1 Candidatus Dormiibacterota bacterium
GACAACCTCTCCGCGCACAAAGCCCCCGAGGTGCAGGCCTGGTTGGCACATCCGCAGCGACGTCGCTTTCACCTCCACTTCACGCCGACCAGCTCCAGCTGGGTCAATCTGGTCGAGCGCTGGTTCAAAGAGCTGACCGACCAACGCCTCCGGCGCGGCACCTTCAGCAACGTGCCCGCCCTCATCGACGCCATCAACCTCTGGGTGTCCCACTGGAACGACAACCCCCAGCCTTTTGTATGGCACACACCCGCGGACGAGATCATCGCCAAGGTCCGCAGGGGCCGCGCTGCACTCGCCCAACTTAATTCACCGACGGACCACTAGGCCCGACGGATCCCGCACGAGCGCCGACGGGCGGAGGGACGCTCCAGGGCTCAGCGGAAGAGGCCCGGGATCCCTGGCGCGACCGGCCGGCTGCGGGAACCCTGGTCGAGGGAGGCCGGGGGCACGCCGGTGCCTCGGATGACGACGACCGGCATGCCCCCCGCCAGGGCAAGGCGATCGGCCGGCCCCGAGTGACGGACCGGCCCGGCTTCTCCAAGCGGTGGGCGCGGGTGGCCGCCGACCTGGCTACCGGCCGGCTGAGCCAACGGCAGGCGGCCCGGCGGCTCCGGGTCGGCCAAGGCACCATTGCCCGGCTCCGAGCCGCCGCTCCGAAAGGGGAGGGCCCGGCGGGCGGCCCCGACTGAGATCGAGATCGGTCCCGGCCATACCTCCCCGTAAGGTGGTCCTTGTGGGGCGCGGCCCAGTAGACTGCCGGCCGACCGGGAGGGGGCGGCGGCGGGGCGGAGTCCGGTCATGGCGGGAGGGCCAGTCACGGGGATGCGCCTGACTCATCGCGGCAAGAGGCCCTAGGTGGATGACGCAGCATACGTGGCGCCCAGCGCGGTGCTCTGCGGCGACGTCTACGTCGGCTCCCACAGCCGCGTCCTGCACGGCGCCGTGCTCGACGCAGAAGGCGGCAGCATCGTGATCGGGAGCCGGTGCATCGTGATGGAGCACGCCGTCCTGCGGGGGACCAGGGTGCACCCGGTGCTGGTAGGTGACCACGTGCTGATCGGCCCGCATGCCTACCTGAGCGGTTGCGTTATCGAGGACGAGGTGTTCATCGCCACGGGCGCGATGGTCTTCAACGGAGCAAGGATGGGCCGCGCCGCCAGCGTCGCCCTTGGCGGAGCCGTGCACATCGGCTGCCGGCTACCGCCCCGGGTCCGTGTTCCGATCGGGTGGGTGGCGGTGGGCGACCCGGCGCGGCTCCATCCCCCGAACGACGAGGAACAGATCCGCGCCGGCCTCGACGAGATGGGCGGGTTCCTCCCCTTTGTGTTCGGCGTCGACAAGGACCTCACCCGTGAAGAGGCGATGCGTCTGACGATGACCCGCTACACCGACGCCCTCGCCCACCACCTGGATGATCAGCGCGTGGACAAAGACCTCGACGCCGACCGCTGAGCAGCCTTCGCCATCCTGACTCCGATAGCCGAGCACCCCGTCGTGCCCTCGCGAGCCGAGGCCAGCGCAGCCACCAGCGACGCCTACAGCGGCACCCTGACGGCCTCGGGCGGCACGCCGCCCCACACCTGGGCGGTGACCGGCCGGCGCGCTCTCTGCCGGCCCGGCCGGCCAGCT
This sequence comes from Candidatus Dormiibacterota bacterium, assembly GCA_027306595.1. Taxonomy (GTDB): domain Bacteria; phylum Chloroflexota; class Dormibacteria; order Aeolococcales; family Bog-877; genus DAHUZL01. Next base: position 1,633 of record DAHUZI010000023.1, read on the forward strand.
CGGCGGCCATGCCAGAAACTCCCTCCGAATTCGGAGTAGCTTTCTCGGCGGGCCAGCCCGCGCCCGGGAGGTCGTGGCCATCGCCCGGTCCTGACCGCGCACGGGTGGGCGGTTCGGTCGGCCGGGGAGCCGACTGGAGCCCCCCACCCCGGGCAAACAACCCCCCGGCCCGCCGGACACCCGACAGGTAGGAGCAAGCGGAGCCGGACCGACCCGCCTCCGTCCCGCCGCCGGTCGTAGCTGCGCCGTCTGTGACCGACCGCTGGCCCCAGCCCAGCGGCGCAACTGCTCCGACGCCTGCCGTGGCGCCTGGCACGGTCGCCGGCCGTCCCCGTGGGAGACCCTGGAGACGGCAGTCACCCTCCACCTCGGGTCCAGCCCCGCCCGACAGGTCCGAGTCGCCGTCGCCTCGCTGGTGCGGGGGCGTCGGCTGGTGGCGGCAATGGAAATCGTCACCCGGCGGCAACCGCCGGCCAGTGCGACGCCCGACGCGTGGCAGGCCGCGATCAGCGGCATGCGGGCCGCCGTCCGTGGGGACCCGGTGGATGGCGACAGAGCCGGTCGCGCCGGCTCCTGTGTCCGCCCTGCAGGCGGCACCGACGCCGGAGGGCGCGCCGGTCGCGCCGGCCGCCTGCTCCAGAGCCCTGGCATGGCGACGCCCTGGCGGTGCCACCGCGCCGTCGACCCCCGGGGCACGCACATCGGGAGGTGCCGAGGTCCTCCCGTCGGAACGTCAGGATGTCCCCAGCGCGTCAGGGCGGGCCACCGCGGATCTCATGGACCTCGACGAGCACTGCGACGCCTGACCGCGCCCGACCGGACCGCAATGGGGACCGGATGCTGGCAGCGACGTCTCCACCTCTTCATGTCGGGTGGTGGGATCGCGCCGACAGAGGCCGGGTCAGCGTGGCACGGCGGCGAGGCAGCCCTCGTAGAGCGCGTCCGGCGCGAGGTCGAGCCCGCGCGGCCACGCCGGTGCCCCGTCCTCATCGAGGCGAACCTGCGCGAAGTACGCCGGGTCGGTCAGGGGCTCGAACATCGGGCCCCACAGGTCGCCTGACAGGTCCACGGTCCCCTCCACCCCGTCGGCGAAGCGCAGGCGCAAACCAAAGGGGGCCACCGGCTCGACGGAGATGAGGCGCGGGGTTGGGGTGTCCATCGGCTCGATCCTACGGCAGGGGGGGGGATCGGCGCGAGGGGCCGCCGCGCCTGGGCGCTGGCCCAGTTGTCGGCCAGCTCGGCCTGGTGCTGAGCGGCCCACTCCATCACGAGCCCCAACTGCCGGGGCGGCCACGTACTCCGCAGCACGGTCAGGGGGTCGATGCCGATCGCGTCCTCGGCGTCGCCATAGGCGGCGTGGAAGTGTGGGGGACCGTGCTCGCGCCAGCGCATGCTGATGACGATCCCATAGAAGACGCTGATCCGATGCATCGTGCGGCAGCCTACCGCTCGAACGGCAGGGGCAGCTGGTCGCCCCGAGGCCCGAGGACCGCGGCGACGGTGAGCCCGCCGTCAGCGGCGAGCTGGACCCGCCACGGGCCGACGGCGAGCCGCGCGTCCGGGGCCTGGGCCGCGGCCCCGACCAGGAGACGGGCCGCCCGATCGGCGCGGGCCTGGGCGCGGGCGAGCGTGGCCTGCGCCCGCGAGTAGGTCCGGGCGGCGATCGCGAGGCGGAGCGCGAGGGGGCGAGCCATCACCGCCAGCGTCCAATGGGGGCGGGTGCCCATAAGCCCATGCGGGCATGTGCCAATGGGCCCATACGCGCACGTGCCTCCGTACTCACGTGGGGAGCGCCGCCGTCCTGCTGTCCCGCCGTCCCGAGGACCCGGGACGCTGGCGGCCTACCGGGGCGCGGGGGAGTCGCCCGGGCCGGCGAAGCGCCACGCCTCGTGCGCGGGGCCCAGGTCCGCCCACGTGGCGTCGATCGCGTCGAGCTGCTCGGCGACCGCGAAGGCCACGGCCGTCGCTGCGGCTCCGGCCGGGTCGATCCCGTGCTCCGCGAGGAAGTCGAGCCACTGCCGGGCCTCGTCCAGGGCGATGGCCCGGTTGGCGTCTTCGCCGGGCGCATACCACTCGGGCGGGTCGATCACGAGGACGTCGGCGGGGGCGCTCTCCATGTGAACGGCCGGGCGCTCGCCGCGGCTGTCGGGCCGGGGCAGGACCACGATCACGGCGGGGGTGGGCGGCTCGGGGTCCACCAGGAGCCGGTCGGCGATCGCGGTCCGGAGCGCGGCCCGCTGGCCGGCGGTGCCGCCGACGATCTGCACGTGTGGGGCGAGGACGCTCTCGAAGGCGAAGGCGGCGTGGCGCATGGAGTCTCCTTGGCGGGGAAACGCCTGGAGCGTCTCATGGGGCCGGGCGGCGGGAACGTCCCCACGTCCCGAGGGCCCGGAAGGTGGGCGGCCTGCCGCCGGCGTGGCCCCAGCCCCAGCCGCTCCCAGGGAACGCCGGCTCGCTCGAGTGCGAGGGCGATGAAGTCGGAGGCGTCCGTGTAGAGGCGGCTCCCCGGCCCGTGCCCGAGCCGCTCCAGCTCGGACAGGGCGGAAGCCCACGCGGCGACCACGTCCTCCTCAGGGCCGGACCCGACGGGGTCCGCGACATCCACCGTGACCACCCGGTCGCTCCAGGGGTGGGTGGCGACGTAGGGGCGCGCCGCGGGACGCGTCACGACGAGGACGGCGGACGGCCGGATCGTGGGCAGGGCGGGCGCCGCCAGGGGCGTCGGCGACGCCGCACCCGGCGCCTCACCGCCCGTCGGGATGGGGGCGGGGCCGGGGCGTCGGCCCGGGTGTCGCCGCCCGCCCCCTCGACGGCCTCGAGGACGCGGAACCACGGTTCCAGCTCGCGAACACAGGGGCCACAGATCTCCCATCGCTTCCCGAACCACTCCCCCTCGTACTCAGCGAGCTTGACCTCCAGCACGGGGAAGCCGTCCCGCAGCTCGTGGCAGCGATCGCATCGGTAGGCCGTGGACATGGCCCGACCCTACCCGAGCCCGCGGTGCCGGGCGGCCCGGTCGATGAGGGCGACGATCGCCTCGTACCCGGCGAAGAGCCGGAGGCACTCGGGGCACTCGATTGCGATGTCGAGCCTGCCGCCGTGGGCGACGGCGCAGTGGGCGGCCTGGCTGTCGGCGTAGGCGCGCCCGGCCAGCGCTGCGGCCCGGTGGTCGTCGGGCACCCAGTGGGGGAGGTCCGGGCCGATCACCGGAGCGCCCTCGCCTCGGCGGCGGCGACCTCGGCGTCGGCGACGACGCACGCGATCGTGAGCGCGATCCCGCGGGCACACGTCCCCTCGGGGCAGGGGCAGCAGGCCGGGGCCCGGTGCCGCAGCAGGGCCTCCCGGGCGCGCTGCCGTTCCTGCCGGGCCTCGGCGACGGCGAGGACGCCCGCCTCCCCGAGCGTGACCGGGAAGCTGAACGGCGTGCCGTCCGGGTAGCAGATCTGGGCCATCTTGTGCTCGGAGCCGACGATCTGGACCGGGCGGACCTGGCCGGCGACCTGGAGGTGGACGCACACCTCGGAGTGGGGCAGGCGGACGGGGATCGGGTCGTCGTCGGGCATGGGGGGCCTCCGGGGGGGTGAGTCCGTGAGCAGAGCGTCCCATAAGGGCAGGTGTCCATAAGGACACATGCCAGACTGCCCATCTGCTAGACTGCGCGTATGGACAGCACCACACGGGGGCAGGGGCCCATTAGCCCGGTCATCACGGTGAGCGCCTACAAGGGCGGGGTCGGCAAGACGACCCTGGCCCTGGAGCTGGCCGCCGCCCTCGCCGGGGTGCTGGTGGACCTCGACTGGGACCGGGGAGGAGCGACGGGGACCTGGGGGGCGGAGCCCGACCGGGCGGCGCGGTGCCCGGTGGGTCTGGCGCGGGGACACCGGGTGCCCCGACCGCTCCACGAGCCCGGCCGGCCCAACCTCGTGCCCAGCCACCCGAGCCTGGCCGCGCTCACGATCGAACCGGCGGTGGCCGCCGAGCGCCTGCGCTGGT
>DAHUZI010000024.1 GCA_027306595.1 Candidatus Dormiibacterota bacterium
CCCGCGCCGGCCGGGTGGACGCGGTGGCCCCGGGGCCGGCGGTGGCCGCGCCGATTCTGGACGTCGCCCCGGGCAGGATCGCCACCGACCTGGCGGTGCTGCCGGTGACGGCGGACGGCGCGGCCCAGGTGGCCGTGAGGGGCGGACCGGTCGAGCTGCGCGCGGCGTTGCTCGGCTGGCTGGCGCCGGGCGGCGGCGACGGTGTGGTGGGGCTCGAGCGACCCGGGCTGCTCGTGGGCGCCGGAGCCGCGATCGCTTCCGGACGCGTCCTCACCGTGCCGGTCGCCGGTCGCGGCGGGGTGCCGCCGGTCGGGGCCGTGGCCGCGCTCGTGAACGTCACCGCCCGGGCGCCCGCGGGGCCGGCGTCCGTCTGGGTCTACCCGGCCGGGGCCGCCCGGCCGCCGGCGGAGACCCTGGAAGCGGCCGGGGGATCCGCAAGCGGGACCCTGGCGCTGGTCCCTCTCGGCGCGGGCGGCTCGATCCGCGTCGCGACCCGGGGCGCCCCGCTCCATCTGACCGTCGCCGTGACCGGCTACCTCATGGGGGCGGCGACCCTGCCCCTCGCCATCACGACCCGCAGCCTTGCGGGGGCCGCCGCCGGCTCGCCGTACCAGACCACGCTCGTGGCCGAGGGGGGCGATCCTCCCTACCGCTGGTCGCTGGAGGCGGGCACGCTCCCGGGCGGCCTGGTGCTGAGCCCTCTGACCGGACGGATCGGCGGCCAGCCCGAGGCCTCGGCGGTCGCCCCCCTCACCGTGATGGTCCAGGACCGCCGCGGCGCCCGGGCGAGCGCGCTCCTCACCCTGGTCGTCGGCCCGGCCGGGGCTCGGACAGGCCCCCACCGCGGCCTGCTGGCGGTGACCGTCGGCGAGCTTCCCGCCGGGCTGGCCGCCGCCGTCGCCATCACCGGACCGAGGGGGTATGCGCGCACCGTGACCGGGACCGCCGCCCTGGTGGTACGGCCCGGCATCTACCGGATCGCGGCGGCGCCGGTGGTCGGCGCCGCGGACACGTTCTATCCGACCGTGACCGCCGCCACGGTGGCGGTCGCCCCCGCGCGACCCACCGTCGTCGGGGTCAGCTACCTGACCGCCGTCGCCAACACCACCAAGGTCGTCCCGGCCGTCCAGCTGGGCGACCTGCGCGCGGTCACGCCGACCGAGTCCAGCTTCGTGTTCGCCCCGATCCCGCCCAGCCTCGCGTCGGTGCAGCCCGGCGACGTCATCGTGGCCGGGCCCGGTCCGATCACCCCGGGCGGGTTCTTGGAGCGGGTGACCGGCGTCGCCGACGCCAACGGGCAGCTGGTGCTGCACACGACCCGCGCCACCCTCGCCGAAGCCGTCCCGCGGGGCGCGTTCTCCGTGCAGTGGCCGACCGCGCCCCTCACTGGGGCGCAGGCCCAAGGACTGCTCCGTCGATCCCTCCCGCGGGTCGCAGGGGCGGCGGCGGTGGCCCCCCGGGTTGGGCGGCGCGGCGGCCCGTCGCCGACGGTCGGCGGGGTCCCCGACGACTTCCTGCCGTCGATCAGCTGCGGGGGCAACGTCGGCGGCGGCGCGCCGGCGATTCAGCTGAGCAACGTGCAGTTCTCGATCACGCCCCACTTCGATGCATCATGGAGTTGGACCCAAGGACTCACCGCGGATGCCTACATCGAGGTGGTCGAGGGCATCGACGCCAGCCTGACGTTCCCCAAGGGCTCCTACTGTCAGGACACCATCAAGCTCTGGGGCCCGAGCACCGTCGGCATCCCTGACCTCAACTTCTCGATCGGGCCGGTGCCGGTGAACATCTCCTTCCTGCTGGAGATCGACCTCACGGTCAAGGTCGACGCCACCGCCAACACGTCGATGACCGAGCAGCAGGGCTTCACCCTGGATGCCGGCGCCGCCTACGCCAACGGCACGCTCTCCAAGATCTCCAGCTACACGCCCGACAACAACTTCCAGCCGCCCGCGCCCGGGTCCGCCGGCTACCTCAAGGTCTCGGTCGGCCCGAAGTTCACCTTCGCCCTCTACTGCTACGACGTCTGCTACTCCACCAACATCGGCGGCACGACCCTGCCCGCCCTCACCCCGCTGATCGGGCCCACCGTCGGCATGGACTTCTATCTCGAGCTCACCCTGCAGGAGCCGCCGTCGTACCCGAGCTGGGCTCTCACCGGCGGTCTCGAGTTCAGCGTTGGTTTCGTCGCCAACCTGTGGGGTCTTGTCAACGTGAACGCCCAGCTCACCGTTCCGATCCTGACCGCCAACCTGGCCGCGGCGCCGCCCGTCATCACCACCCCCCCGACCCTCACCACGGTCGAGTCCGGCACCCTCGCGAGCCCGCTCGCCATCCCCCTCCAGGCCGGGGGCTGCTGCACGTCGTCGAGCAGCGGGATCACCCTGCCGGTGCGACCGTTGCAGTGGGCCCTGGTGGGCACCCAGCCGTCGATGCCGGGCATCGCCCTCAGCCCCTCTGGGACCCTCACGGTGACCGGAACGCCGCCGAGCACCTCCGGCGACGTCAACGTCGATGTGGCGGTCACCGACGCCCTCGGCCAGACCACCGATGGCACCTTCACGCTCCCGGTCATCCCCGGCCCGCAGGCCCAGACCTACGACCTGCCCGACGCCGAGGTCAACACCCCCTACTACTACGACCTCGGCCCGAGCCTGGACCAGAGTCAGGGCGGGACCCCGCCGTACGCGTGCTGGGGCTACACCCAGGGGACGGTCGCGATCCCCTGGGGCTACAACATCGGTGAGCAGGCGCCCAGCTGTGTCGTCAGCGGCACGCCCTCGGCCCAGGGGACCATGCCCTTCTCGTTCCGGGACTGGCAGAGCGTGCAGTCGACCGTCGTCGACAGCTTCAACCCGCCGACCAGCGTCGTCGACACCCTCGCGATCGGGCCGCTCCGTCCCGCCCCGGCGGTCGCGATGCCCCTTGGGGTGCTGTCGGGTGAGGTCGGGGTGCCGTTCGCGTTCGAGCCGTCGGTCTCGGGGGGCGAGCCGCCCTACGACTGGGACGCGTATGCGCCCTCCCCGCCCGGGCCGGACGTCCCGGTGCCCCTGCCCCCGGGACTCGTGGTTGACCCCGCGACGGGCGCGGTCAGCGGCGTGCCCACCGCTTCCGGGGTCTACGACCTGTGGCTGCGGGTCCGCGACAACCTCGAGGGCGACGCCTTCGGCGACGTGGCGGTCGCCATCCACCCCGCCCCGGTCATGACCAGCCTCTCGCTCCCCGACGCCACCGTGGGCCAGCCCTATCGGGCCGCGCTCACCGCTGCCGGCGGCACCGCTCCGTACGCCTGGACGGTGACGGGGGTGACGGACGCCCGGGGCGAGCCGGTGCCGCTGCCGGCCGGCCTCGCCCTCGACCCCAACACCGGCCAGCTGCAGGGGACGCCGCTCCCCGGGACCGACGGCAGCTACACGGTCGCGGTCGGCCTCACCGACGGGGCCCAGGGCCAGGCGACACAATCCCTACCGCTCACGATCCTGCCCCCGCTCACCATCACCAGCCCGGCCCAGCTCCCGGCCGCGGCGATCGGGGTGAGCTACTCCGCCACCCTCACCGCCACCGGCGGCAGCGGATCGGGCAACGACTCCTGGTCGATCGGCAGCTGCTCGGGCGCGCTCAGCGCCCTTCCCAGCGGGCTCGTCCTCCTCTCCGCGTACGGATACTCGGATGGGCAGATCGCGGGCGTCGCGGCGCCCGGCGCCCGGACCCAGGTGGTGGAGGTCTCGGTGACCGACACCGTGGGCGGGGGCTGCACCTCCGCATGGGAGGTGCTCCCGGTGGGGCTCACGATCACCCCGGGCACGCTACCGCCGGCCGAGGCCGGCCGCCCGTACCAGGCGTCGCTCACCGGGGGCGGGTCCTACAGCCTTGCCTTCAGCTGGGCGGTGATCGGCGTGATCGGCCCGACCGGCACCTGGGTGCGCCGCGCCGGAGCGTTCGTCCCCCCGGGCACCTCCGGGACGTCCGCCGTGCGCCTGGGGGTGCAGCCGGGAGCCGGCCCCTTCGCGGCCATCCTCTCAGGGATGTTCGCCGCGCGGCCCGGGCGCTACTGGGTCCGTGTCACCCTGACCGACGCGACCGGGGCGTCGGTGGTCCGGGCCCTCGGCGTGGTGGTGGAACCGCCACCTGCAATCGTGGCCGGGCTCCCCGGTGCCGATGTGGGGGTGGGCTACCAGGAGCCCGCCGCGGTGACGGGTGGGGTCGGCCCCTACCGGTGGAGCCTCGCCAGCGGCTCCGGTCCGCTTCCGCCCGGACTCACGCTGGGGACCGATGGCACGATCACCGGGACGCCCAGCGTCGTCGGCCTCTCGCCGATCATCCTGGCGGTGGTCGACGGGGCCGGAGGCCGGGACCAGTGGGCGACGACGCTCACCGTCGCGCCGGATCCCGTCGTGATCACTGATTCGCTCCCCACCGCCGTCGTCGGTGAGGCGTACCAAGCGTCGCTCGGCGCCGCCGGGGGCACGACCGCGGGACCCGGCTACGTATGGTCGCTGGGCCCGACAGATCAGCTGCCTGCGGGCCTCACCCTCGACCCCGCGACCGGCGTCATCAGCGGGACAGTGCCGCCGTCGGCGTTGGCGGTGACGGTGCCGCTCCACGTGTCGGCCCGCGACCTCTGGACCGCCTCGCCGCCGGTGACCCTGATTCTCGGCGTCGCCGCATCCACGCTGCGGCTGGGCACGGCGAGCCTCCATCCCGGCGAGGTGGGGGTCCCCTACGCCAGCGTGGTCGCGGCCAGCGGCGGGTCTCCCCCCTACCGCTACACGGTCGCCGGCGGACCGGCCGGGCTCGCCGTCGGGATCCCCGCACTGGTCACCTACGCTGGCAACCACGCCCAAGGCATGACGCCGGAGTTGGAGGGGATCCCCGCCCAGGCTGGCGACTTTGGGGCGCTGGTCCTTTGCGTCACCGACAGCGCCGGGGTCCGCGCCTGCAACGACGCCTCGCTCGGCCTCACCGTCGCGCCGCCGCTGCGGGTGATCACCGACGCGCTCCCCGCGGTCCGTGTGGGCCAGCACGCCGTCCTCACCTTGTACGCCGGTGGCGGCGCGCCCGCCTACGACTGGTCGTTCCCGGCCACCGCCGCCCGGCCCCCCTGGCTCCAGCTGCGGCCGGACGGGCTGCTCGACGAGGCGCCGCCGGCCGCCAGCCTTGGGCACACCCTCACCCTGACGCTGGAGGTGACGGATCAGCTCGGAGGGATCGCGATCCGGACCCTCGTCGTCGCCGTCGCCCCCGGCCTCACCATCCAGCCCGCGGCCCTGCCGGCCGCGACCGCGGGGCAGCCGTACGCGGTGAGCCTGCACGCGCCTGGCGGGGTCGCCCCCCTCCGGTGGCGGGTCCAGGGCGGCTCGCTTCCGAGCGGGCTGTCGCTGGACCCGCAGGGGTCGATCCGCGGCATCCCGTCGCCGTCCACCGCCGGCTCGGTCGCGACCTTCGCGATCGAGGTTGCGGACGTGCGCGGCCTCCAGGGGCTGCAGGCTTACCGCCTTGCGGTGCTGGCGCCGCCGACCCCGCCCCCCACGCCGACGGCGACGCCGACCCCGCCCCCCACGCCGACGGCGACGCCGTCGCCGACGCCGACGCCGTCGCCGACGCCGACGCCGACGCCCACGCCGACGCCCACGCCGACGCCGACGCCGTCGCCGACGCCCACCCCCACGCCCACCCCCCCGCCGACCCCCACCGCTTCGCCGGCCTCTGCCGCTCTGCACGGGGTGAGCTGCCCGACCGCCACCGACTGCTGGGCGGTCGGGGACAGCGGGGCCATCCTGCACACCGCCGATGGCGGCACCACGTGGTCCGCGCAGACGAGCCCCACCACGCAAACGCTCCTCGCCGTCGACTTTCCCACCATCGACAACGGCTGGGCGGTCGGCGAGGGCGGGGCGATCGTGTCGACTGCGGACGGGGGTGCCACCTGGACCCTGCAGTCCATCCCGGCGCAGGTCTGCAACCCGTACCCCACCTGTGACTGGCTGCAGGGGGTGGCCTTCAGCGACACGCTGGACGGCGTGATCGTCGGGACCAACGAGACGATCCTGTGGACCACCGACGGCGGACTGACCTGGACCTGCCAGCAGGGCGTGGCGCCCGGCACGCCGATTCCGCCCGGTGTCACGTACTACAGCCTGAACGCGGTCGCCGGAACCGGGACCGGCGCGCTGGTTGCGGTCGGGACCCAGGGCACGATCCTCACCGCCACCGTCGGCACCTCCGGCCAGCCCTCGAGCTGGTCCCTGGTCAGCAGCCCGACCACCCAGGGCCTGGAGGGGGTCGCCTTCCTGGGGGCGGACGGCTACGCGGTCGGACGCAGCGGCACCGTGCTGGCCTCGACCGACGGGGGGGCCTCGTGGGCAACGGCCGCCAGCCCGACCACCCAGAATCTCGCCGCGGTGGCGGTCGGCAACTACTGCGGCGCCAGCCTCAGCACCTGCGTCATGGCCGTGGGCGCGGCGGGGACCGTCATCAGCGGCTCGACCGGAACCTGGCAGGCGGTGTCCAGCGGCACCGCGGCGGACCTCAATGGCGTGGCGATCGCGCCGGGGTCGCCCAGCTATGTCGCGGTGGGGGCCGCCGGGGTGACGATCGTCAACCCGACCGCCTGAGGCGATCGACGGCGTCCAGCAGCCCGACCCAGCTCGGGGGGCCGCCGCGTGGGGCCCGCCTCGCGCGCATCCCGAAGGCCCGGGCCCCGGCGAGATCGGCCTCGGGATCGTCCCCCACGAGCAGGATCGCCGCGGCCGGGACCCGCAGTCGGCGCACCAGCGTTGCGAAGAGGAGGGGGTGGGGCTTGCGCCAGCCGACCCCGCTGCTGAACACGGTGGCGTCGAGCAGCGGCCAGAAGCCCAGATGGCGGAGCTGGGCGCGCAGGATCGGGGCGGGGTAGGGGGCGTTCGACGCCAGCCCGGTGCGCAGGCCCCGGGCCCGGCAGGCCGCCAGCACGGCGTGGGCGCCGGGCCGGGGCCGCACCCCGGCGAACCAGGCCACCTGGTGGATCCGGAGCACCCGCGCTCGGGTGCGCGGGGCGACCGGTCCCCCCGCCAGCTCGGCGAGGATCGCAGCGTAGACCGCCGCGATGTCGAGCTCGCGGAGCGGGTCGCCGCCGCTGCGGTCGCGATCGGCGGCCTCCACCCGCTCGTCGAGCGCCCGCCCCAGCCCGCGGCGCGGCCGGCCCGCCGGCCCGCCCAGATGGAGCAGCCGAGTCAGCTCGGGATCGAGCGCATCGAGGGCCGCCACCGGCCTGCGGAAGGTGACCAGGGTGCGGCCGTAGTCGAAGGCGACCGCGCGCAGCCGGAGCGGGCCCGGCCGCCCGCCACTGGCGGGGCCTAGTCGCGCCGGAACGGCCAGCGGCGGGTCCGCAGCCGCGCCTCGCGTTCGGCGACCGCCTGCTCCCGCTCGGCCAGCCCTGCCTCCCGGGTCCGCACCTGCGCGTCCGCCCACACGCTCAGCGCGCGGATCCGCTCCTCGATCTCCTGGACGCGCAGGGCGCGGTGGCGTAGGTCCTCGGCCTGGTCGCTGAGGGCGCGGCGGGCGGCCTCGACCGCCTCCGCGAGCCGCTCCTCCATCTCGCCCAACCGACGGATCCTCGCCTCGACGTCCGCCGACAGGGCGCGCAGGGCCACCTCGGTGGGGGCCAGGGTCGTGGCCCGGAAGCCGATCGGCGATCCGTGGAGCGCGATCGCCGAGCCATCGGCGGGCTCGATCGGCCGGGTGCGGCCGCCCGATGGGAGGGGGGACCACTGCGGATCCCGGGCGGGTGCGGGGGCCGGAGCGGGTGGGGCGGCCGGGGCGGACGCGATCACGAACCGGTCGACTGCATTCATGGCCGATGGCTCCTGCGAGGACGTGGAGAGGATGGAGCGCGGGGCTCGTACCCACCCTAGCAGGGCGCGGCGCGCCCGTCGAGGCCCGCTAGTGGACCCAGGCGGAAGTTCGTGGCCCATCAGGCGGCCAGGGGGTCGCCGGTGTAGGTCCAGCGATACGGGTGAGCGTGGAGCCGGTTACAGGTAGCGATGAAGGCGGCGAGCTGGGCTTCGAGGTCGGCGGCGGAGGCGAAGTCACCGTGGCGGAGAAGCCGGCGGACCAGGGCCCGGAACCACATGTCGATCTGGTGAACACAAATGACCGCTACCGCGATCGCCCCCGCCGGTCGGGAGAACCGTCCGGACCCGCGCTGTGTCCCCCTCGACGGCGATCTCGCGGATGACCAGGCGGCAGAAAGCCTGGCGGCCATCCGCGTCGAGGGCGTCGAGCCCGACCGCGACGCGAGCGGCGAAGGCGAGCGCGTCCCCCGCCTGGCGGGCGACCCGCTCCCGCCGGACATCCTCCGCCTCGAGCGCGGTTACCCGCTCACGCAGCGCGTCCTGCTCGGTCTTGAGCCGCGTCATCTGCGCCCGCATGCGCTCGTCGGGGATCAAGCCCTTGGCGTAGCCGTCGACGAGCCGGTCCATCTCGGCGGGGATGGTCGTCAGGCGCCGCTGCGCGGCCTCGTGCTCTCGGTCCCACCCCGCTCGGGTGGGCGACCCGTGCTCCAGCCGGCGGGTCAACTCGGCCTGGAGGACGGCGGGCTGACGGATCAGGGAGGCGATCCGGTCCCAGATCGCCCCCTCGAGGGGCTCGGCCGGGAGCGCCCGGGACCGGCAGGCCCCCGAGCCGTCGACGCGGGGCGCGTGCTGACACTGGTAGACCCGGGCGTGCTGGAACGACCGGTAGGCCCCGGTCATCCGGCGCCCGCACGTCCCGCAGGCGATCAGGCCGCGGAGCAGGTAGGGCCGCCGACCATTGCGGCGCGCGAACGCCTGGTTCTGGTCCAGCCGTCGCTGGGCGGCGCCCCAGGTCGCCGGGTCCACGACCGGGGGCACCGGCACGTGGCACCACTCCGCCTCGGGCCGGAGGGCGGCACTGGACCGCGCGGTGCGCTGGACCGTGGCCGCCACCGGCTTCCGGCGCCGCTGGGGCTCGACCGCCCGGTGGGTCCATTGGGTGAGGTCCCCCACGGCGGCCGGATTGCGGAGCCAGTCGTGCAGGGTCGCGATCTGCCACTGACGCCCGCCCGAGGGCGTCGGCTGCCCGTCCGTGGTCAACCGCTCGGCGATCCCGCGGAGGGTGCAGCCCTCCGTGACGTAGAGGTGATAGATCCGCTGGACCACCGGGGTCCATGCGGGGTCGAGGAGCACCGTCTGGCGATCGGGCGCCATCGTCAGCCAGCGGGGGAGCTTGCCGGGGTTGACGACCCGCCCCTGCTGCGCCTTCTCCCGCTTCCCCCGCAGCATCCACTCGCGGATCTTGTGCTTCTCGTACTGGGCGACCGCGCCCCGCACCGCGAAGAACAGCTGGCCCTCCGGCGAGCGGTCGACCTCCTGGGTGCAGAACTCCAGGATCACCCCGGCCCGCTCGAACTCGTCGGCGAGGAGGAGGAGGTCGGTCAGGCTGCGGGAGAGCCGGTCCGGGTCCACGGCCAGGACTCGGTCGGCCCGCCCACTCCGGACCGCCTCGCGGAGCCGGGTGAGGGCGGGGCGAGTGAGGTCGCCGCCGGAGTAGCCGTCGTCAGCGAACAGGGGCACCGTCCCATCGGGGACCGCCTCCTCGCCCCGCGCCGCCAGCCGGTCCAGGAGGAGCCGCCGCTGGGCGTCGAGCCCGTAGCGCTCGGCCTGCCGGTCGGTAGAAACCCGCGCGTACGCGGCGGTCCGGGTCATCGCCGCGTGGGGGGCCGACCGGGACGGCCGCTGTAGGTCTGGGCGAACCGCTCGACGTCGGCGGCTCGGACGACCCAGGTCCGCCCGATCAGCCGGCCCGGCAGCCGCCCGGTCTTGATCAATCGGGAGGCCGAAAGGGGATGGATCCCGAGCCGGCGACCGACCTCGGCACTGCCCAGGAGATCACTATCCGTCATCACTGTGACACTTTACCGCCGGAGGCAGCGGCCAGGCAAGGGAGCGGTCCGGCTGCCGATCCGGCCGGGTCGCCGCAGGGGGCGGTCTGAGGAGCGCCCGGCACGGCTGGTCGTTCGGAGGGGATCCGGGTCAGCCCAAATCCTGGGCTGGGTGGACCTGCCCACGAGCGCCCCCCGCCCCCGGGGGGGGCTCCGGCCAGCCTGCGGCGATCGCGTCATCCCGGGGGGCCCCGGGTGTGACGGGGATGACCGGTGTGACCACCACCCGATCGGCGAGCCCGATCGCCCGGGTGTGACGTCACACCCGAGATCTGGTGTCCTGACGCGGTGGCCTGATACCGCGCTGATCGGTGTCCTGATGGCTGTGGTGAGAGGTGTCCAGATCGCTACTCTCCGCAGCACCGATGACCCGGTCGATCCGCCGCGTCAAGCCCGACCCGCCCGCCCGCCGGGAGCCGCCGGCGCGGGCCCGTTACCGGGCTGGGCACGTCACGGTCGGGGTCCTCATGACGGTCGAGGAGCGGGACGCCCTCGCCGTCCGAGCCACGGCCGCCGGGGTCAGCATGGGAGCCCTCCTCCGTGGCGACCAGGCCGGCCGGGAGGCAGAGCTGGCCACCGTCCAGAAGCGGGCGCGCGCTCAACGGCTGGCGACCGGCCGGGGGGAGCGGGCGGCCGAGGTCGAGGCTCTGCGCCGGGACCTGGCGGCGGCGACGCCCGCGGGCGAGGCGCGGACCCGAGCGGCCGTGGCAGGCTGGCGGGCCGCCTTCGCGGTCATGCGGGACGCGGCCCAGGAGCTGGCGGGGGTCATTGCCGAGCGCGTCCCGATGGCGACCGTCCGCCCCGGCCGCACCGGGGAGAGCTATATGGAGGCATTCAACCGCCGGCTCCAGGCGCGGCTGGCGGAGATCCCGGCGCCGCCCGGGGGCTGGCCGGAGGGGTGAGGCTACACCGTCACGCTGAGGCGGCCCGGACCACCCCGATGAGGGTGAGCAGGCCACCCACGACCATCGCGGCGATCGCCACGACAGCACCGGCTTCGTACGCGTCGCACGCCCGGGCCACCGAGCTCGAGAGCGCTGACGCGAAGCTGCCAACTCCGGACCAGCAGACGGAGGCTACCTGGGCAACCGAACTGGTCGCTGCACCGGAGGACGAAAGTGAGGTGAACGGGACCCAATAGGCCACGGCTCCGACTAAGAGGAGGGCCAAGCCCCAACCGATCCAGGCACCGCCGCCCCGTCGGGCCTGCAGCGGCTCCGCGCGATACCTGCGCGCCCACGCCTGCGCTGCTGCGCTTTCGCCGGCCGTCAGGGGGACGCCTGACCCGGGGGCGCCGTTGCGCGGTCGCCGCAATTGGTCGCACGCCTGGCAAAGGCCATTCTCGTATTCTATTGGTCGTTCCCTGCACGCCTGGCATGCCATGACGGCGGCGGTCTCGCTCGGCGTGATCTCCGGTGGGCGGATTCCTCGGAGTTGGGCTGCCTTGAACGCGTTGTCGGCCTCTTGTGCAGAGAGAGCCGGAGCGGATCCGGCGAGCGCATCGAGCGGGTGGCGTGATGCATCACAGGCAGTGCAGAGACCGTTCGGGTATGCAGCGGGCCGGAGCCAGCAGAAGTTGCAGATCACCGAAGCGAACCGAGACTTGGCGCGACGGCGCTCCGCACGAGGGAAGTCGAGGGTCTACGGCACCTGCGGACGTGCCCTTGAACTGGGGCCCGAAGCGGCTCCGTGAGCGTTGAGGCTGGGGCGCCTAACTCTCCACTCGCGTTTGTGGGTGAGGCCCAGATTACTGGCGCCCGTGAGTCAGGTCCGGGCCTGGATGGGGCCCGCAGCTTCGCGTGGGCCGCCTTCTGAAGGATAAGAGGGCCGATCACGGCGCTGCCGGGGTGGTCAGCCGGCTGGCCGGTGTCGTCCTCGGCGAACCGGACCGTGTTCTTGGTCTCCCGCTCCAGCGTGAGGTGGATCTCCATGGTCCCTCCCGCGCCCGACCCGCCTGGCAGGGTGCCCGTGGGGCCCCTCCGAAACCGGGGTGGGGCCGTACCCCCGTTCGGCTGTGTAGAGTAGTCGAGATCGGGCCCGCCGGAAGGGCTCGGTTCTGGCGACCCCCAGCCCACTGGGGGGCGGTCCCGGGTCCGAGCCGGAGGGCTCACACGCCGCGGGGGGACACCTATGGCAAGGGTCTGATGGAGTCCAGGAAGGGCGACGGCTCAGCGTCGCGGTTGACCGATGGTCGTTCGCAATGGGCGAGACTCCGCTGGACCATCACGGGCTGCCCGCAAGTGGACGCGTGCCCGGGTTGCTGGCGGGTAGCCACCGCCCTGTCCTCGCGGCGCCGGGGCTAAGACCGGAGGAGAGCCGATGCGTGACGGCGGGAGGGAGCCGACGAGTCGCTTTGAAGGCGACTTTGACGGGTTGGTCCGGACCGCTGCGGGCCACGACCCGTACCCCTACCAGCGGCGCTTGGCCGAGGACGGGCTACCCGAACTCCTACAGATTCCCACGGGTGCGGGGAAGACCCTCGCGGCCACGCTCCCGTGGCTCTACCGGCGACGCTTCCACTGGGACGCCAAGATCCGCGCGACCACGCCTCACTGGCTCGTGTTTGTCTTGCCGATGCGGGTGCTGGTGGAGCAGACCCGGGACACCATCGACCGGTGGCTGCAGAACACGGGAGTCGCGGGTGACATGGGCCTCCACGTGGTCATGGGCGGGGAAGGACGGTTGGAGAGCGCCTGGCGTCGTGCTCCGGAGCAGGATGCGATCTTCGTCGGCACCTTGGACATGCTGATCTCACGGGCCCTGAACCGAGGCTACGGTGCCAGCCGGTTCGCATGGCCGATCGACTTCGGGCTTTTCAACTCTGGATGTCAATGGGTCTTCGACGAGGTCCAGCTCATGGGGCCGGCCCTGCCTACAACCCGTCAACTCGAAGGGCTGCGGCGGACCCTCGGCACGGCTGTCCCCTGCCACTCGATGTGGATGTCCGCCACTGTGGACGAGCGACGGCTGGTCACCCCTGACCTCCCGGGGATCGGACTCCGCCTTGAGCTGGGTCAAGCAGACTGGGCAGGTCCGCTGGCCCGCCGTCTTCGCGCACCGAAGACGGTCCGACGCCTAGAGCTCGACAGCACCCCGACCGGCTACATCCGCACCCTCGCGGAGGCGCTGCATCAGAACCACCAGCCTGGCACCCTGAGTCTGGCCATCTTGAACACGGTGGAGCGGGCGCGAGGCGTGTGGAGTGAGCTTACGAGGGGGCCGCTGGCGGGTTCCACCGAGGTCATCCTTCTCCACTCGCGCTTTCGCCCCCCGGACCGCGCGGCCCACATTCGGGCCGCGCTGGGTCCGCTCGATCCCGCAGGCTCCGGGCGCATCGTCGTCTCCACCCAGGTGCTCGAGGCTGGCGTTGATATCTCGGCCGCCGTGCTGTTTACGGAAGCGGCCCCCTGGCCATCAATCGTTCAGCGCGCGGGTCGGTGCAACCGCGATGGGGAGTGCTCCGAAGCCCGCCTCCTCTGGTCGCTCCCGCCGTCGGTCCTCCCCTACGAACAGGAGGACCTGAACCACGCGGCCGCAGAGCTCGCCGCGCTCGACGAGACCGCCGTGACCGCTCCCGACCTGGGTAGCCGGCCAGTGGCCGTTGTCGAGCCCATCCACCCGATGCTCCGGCGACGAGACCTGGTCGGTCTCTTCGACACGACCGCCGACCTGACCGGGAACGACCTCGATGTGGGCCGCTTTATCCGGGCCGCCGGCGACTTGGACGTCCATGTTGCGTGGCGGCACGGTCTGCAAGCCGGGCCCGCGCCAGAGCAACCGTCGCCCACGCGCGAGGAGTGGTGCCCGGTTCCCATCGGGGAACTCCGGGCGTGGCTGAAGTCCAAGCGGAGCACGGAGCCCCAGGTGGTGGGATGGAGGTTCGACCACGTCGACGCGGCCTGGGTGCGTTGCCCGGCTGATCAGGTCCGCCCTGGACACGTGCTTCTGGTGCCCGCGGAGACCGGGGGCTACCACTCACTCTCAGGCTGGAGCCCCAACGCGACCACGCCCGTGGAGGTGCTCCCGGTGGATGCGGCCTCGCCGATCACGCAGGCGGAGGAGGCGATCGCAGATGATCTCTGCACCTTTGCGCCTCGGGCGTGGGTGCCGCTTAGGGACCACCTTGAGCAGGCAGAGCGGGCGCTTCGGACGATGGCGGCAGCGTGTGCGCTTCCGCCGGAATTCCTTGAGGCGGCTGCCCACGCGACGCGGTTCCATGACGTGGGAAAGAGTCATCCATCCTTCCAAGCGTTCCTAGAAAGCACCGTCCGCTCGCCGGAGGAGGCGCCGCCGACCGGTGGCCCGTGGGCGAAGTCGGCGGGACGTGGCCGGGCAGTCCACCCGCGTCGGTTCTTTCGCCACGAGCTGGCATCGGCGCTCGCGTTGCTCGCCCACCCGACCGCTCTCCACGCGACCTCGGAGCCTGACCTGGTCGTGTACCTAGTCGCTGCTCACCATGGACGGGTCCGCCTAGCCATCCGCTCCCAGCGAGGCGAGACGCGACCCGACGCTGATCCCGATCGACAGGTGGCCCTCGGCATCTGGGACGGGGAGCGTCTGCCCGCGATCGACCTTGCGGGCGGGGCGTGGCCCTCCATTCCCCTGCGCCTCGCCGCCATGGAGCTTGGGGATAATCCGGCGGGCGAACCCTCGTGGACAGCCCGGATGACGGCCCTTCGGGATCGGCACGACATCGGCCCGTTCCGGCTGGGATTCTTGGAGGCCTTGGTCCGCCTCGCCGACTGGAGGGTCAGCGCCGATGCCCCTGACGGTCACTCGTGACCACATTGATCCTCTCCGGCTGCCGCACCGAGCCCCTCGGTTCGTATCTGAAGGCGCTGGGGGTCCTTCGATTGGTCGGGGAGCAGCGGGATCCTGAGGCGCGGGGGTGGTGGCAGGGCGACAAGTTCGCGTTGTCGTCGAGTCTCGGCTCCATAGAGCTGACAGGCTTCCTCCTGCACGAGTACTATCCCACGCCGTTACTGGCCCCGTGGAACAGCGGCAGCGGGTTCCGAGCGCAGGGGAAGCGGCCAGAGGCCGAGCAAACCCTGTCTGTGATTGAGCGCTCCAGTCTGGAGCGGCTCGCCCCCTACCGAGCGGCGATCGAGGCTGGGCGCGGGGTCGTCCTCGAGGGCGAGCGTCGTGGCTGGCGCAGCGCGAGCGGCGTCGACTTCTGGGAGAAGAAGCACAAGGCGCAGGTGGTGGAGCTGTGCCGCGCCCGATTCCCCGACGAGGCTCTGACTTGGATCGACGCCGCGGTCGTGCTGGCGGAAGAGCCCGAATTCGGCGTTCCCCTACTGGGCACCGGGGGCAACCTGGGGAGCCAAGAGCTCTCGATCAGCTTCATGCAGCGACTGAGCGAGGCTTTGTCTCTGAGCACAGTCCGGCGTGCGCCGGCCCCGGGAGACTCGGCGAGCTGGCTGCGGGCGGCGCTCTTCATGGACTCTGCGGTGCCCGCCGTCGAGGGAGCCGTGGGTCAGTTCGACCCGGGAGGGGCCGGCGGGGTCAACTCCTCTCCGCTCGGGAGAGCCACGAGCCTCGTCAACCCCTGGGATTATGTGCTGCTGTTGGAGGGGGCGCTCCTGTTCGCAAGCGCCCCGGCCCGCCGGCTGGGCGTCCACGCCCGGGGGAAGGCAGCCATGCCGTTCATGTTTGACGCCTCTCCCGCCGGATTCGCCAGTGCCAGCACCGGGGAGTCCGCCAAGGGGGAGATGTGGGCCCCCGTGTGGGGGCGGCCAGCCACCGCCCGCGAGATTCGCCATCTCATCGGCGAGGGCCGGGCGGAATGGGACGGGCAGCAGGCCAGGACGGGGGGCGAGATGGCCAGGGCTGCGACCACCCTCGGGGTCGACCGCGGCGTGGAGATCTTCGTGCGGCACATCTTCGTCGACCGCCTCGGACAGAGCCCGCTTGCAGTCCCCGTGGGGCGAGTGCGCGTGCGGGGCGCACCGGACGTCCCCTTGCTGGCGGGCCTCGACCCATGGATCGAGCGCGTCCGCCGCGCTAAGAATCCTTCGGCGACGGTCGCGACGGCGCTCCATCGATTCGATCGGGCCGTGTTCGCGCTTGCGGACCGAAGTGGCCCGGCGCAGCTCCAGCAGATTTTGGCGAGCGTGGCCGACCTCGAGACCGCGGTGGGGCGAGCGACCGCCTATGGGGCAGGCCCGCCTGGCCTGCTGCCGATTCAGGGGCTTGACGCATCGGCGTGGGTCCCGCACCTGGACGATCGCTCCCCTGAGTTCCGATTGGCGGCGGCTCTTGCCTCCCAGCATGACGACGGTGGCGCGTGCCTACGGTGGCTGTTGCGGCCCGTGACCCGATTCCGACTGGCGTCTCGACTCGCCTGGTCGGAGGCGCCGGCACCCGTCGTGGGGTTCGGCACCCGACCGATCCACGAAGTGCTCGCTCTGGCCCACGTGCGGCGGTCGGTCGAAATTCGTGCCGCGGCCAACGGGCAGGAGGTCCCATCGGACTCACGGGAACACGGGCTCGGGACCGGAGTCCAGAGCGCCTTCCGATGGCGGATCGCGGCACCCGCGGTCGACGTCGCGCGGTTCGCGGCCGGCGACCTAGACGATGATCGGCTGGGCGCCCTGCTGAGCGCGCTACTCCTCCTCGATTGGGCCAGGCCGGTGGACGTCTCCGGGTGGTTCGTTCCCGCTCGCGACCGAGGGGGCCCGGCTCCGACCGCGTGGGTCGTGCTCGCCCCTTTCTTCCACGGCCGACCGATTGCCCCCCTGAGCGGTACCACGGTCGACCTCTGCCCTGAGGCTGACTGGCTCGGACGTCTGGCCCGCGGTGCGGCCGCCCCAGTGGTCGAGGCAGCTCTGCGGCGGCTGCGGATGGCGCGCCTCAACCCCATCATGTTCGACGGGAGGGTCCTGCAGCGGACTGGGCCATCCGGACCGCGGTTAGCGGCCGCTCTGCTCTGTCCACTGCCCACGGGGGATGCGGAAGCTCTGCTCCGCCGAGTCGTTCCTCCCCCCATCGACTGACCAGGAGGTGTCATGGCCATGACCACTACACATCGGCAGCTCTTCGATGTCGACCTGGAGCCAGTTGCCGGAGCCCGCTTCCAGCCTACGGGGTTTCCGGACCTCGGCCCGGCGCTCTTCGATCGACCGGAACGGCGCAACGGGGCACTGGAGTGGGTGCCAGCCTTGCTCCTCGAATCCGCTCAGTCGATGGCCAACCGACTGGAAGCCGCCGGATGGGATGCAGCGTCGCAGTGCCCCGTGCCGACTCTCGCTGGTCTGCCGTATATCCGAGTCGTCGCCGCCGAGGACGGAAGGTACCTGACGTCCAGCCGGACCGAGGCTCACCGTCTGGCCTCGGCCTTTATCAAGGATGCCACCCTCAAGGGCCAGGGCATGCGCGAGGTGATCCATGAACGCCTAGGCTTGCGGGATGACACACCCCTCGCCCCGCGCGACATCGCACGGGCGGTGTTCGCGTTGGACCCCTTGTGCTTGATCCACGGGGTGTTTTTCGCGGAGCCGGCCAAGGTCTGGCCGGGTCAGCCCAAGATCCCTCGGGCGGTGACGAGCTTCATCGAAGCCGTGGACGTGCGCCCTGCGAACAGCGGCGGGGTCAAGCGCGATGAGGTTCGCCACCAGGTCGGTGAGTCAGGTGGCGCGACAGAAGGCTACGGGTTCGTGCCCTACCATCGGACCGAGTACACGGCAGCCCGTATTCAGGCCACATTCGCCATCGACCTCGCCCAACTCCGCTCCTATGGGTTGGGGGATGCCGCGACGGGGTTGCTCGCCGCTCTCGCTCGATGGGAGATTCGGGCGCTGCTCGACGGGGGGCTACGGTTGCGCACCGCCTGTGACCTAGCCGTCGCTCAGCCCGAGATCGCAGATCGGGACGGAACTGCGCTGCCGCCCCTCGGCGCCCTGGAACTTGAGCTGAGTCGGCTCATCCCTGCATGCAGGGAGCTCGCCGGCGAGGCCCAGTCGATCGAGGTGGTCTGGGCAAGCGGAAGCAAGAAGCGGACCAAGTCCGACTCCGGGGCGACAGCCAGCGATTCCTGATGGACACCTCCCTTGAGATCGTCTTTCCGTGGGGACGGTACCACGCCACGCCTTGGGGTCGTCATGTGAACGAGGCCGCCATCGAGTGGCCTCCCTCACCGTGGCGCCTTCTCCGCGCGCTCTATGCGACGTGGCGGACCCGGGCCCCGCACCTTCCTGAGGGCACGGTGCACAGCCTGCTAGCGGACCTCGCCGTCCCCCCGACCTTCTACCTCCCGGAGTTCATGGAGGCCCACACCCGTCACTACATGCCCGACATCAGCCACGGCTTCGATCTCGCGTTCGATCCATTCGCCGTGTTCGAGGCGGGAGCCTCGATCGTGGTCAACTGGCCGGTCGCCTTGGGGTCCAGGGCGCGCGAGGCGCTGGACGAACTGGCCCCGCGCCTCGCCTATCTTGGACGCGCGGAGTCCGTGTGCGTAGCCCGCCTCCTCCCCGAGGGTGAGGCCCTCCCATCCGGCGTCGAATGTGCCCCACTCAGCGCGGACGAGGTGAAGGCCCTCGATGCGTCGGGGGTCGGACCGGTCCGCGTCCTCGTCCCCACACGGCCCCTCGACCTGCACGCGCTCACCGTCCGGACGGCGGATGTGCGCCGTGCTCGATGGGTCGACCCTCCCCACACGTGCTGGCAGGCCTACGTCCGCCGGAACCCGGCCACGCCTGTTCGCCCCCACCGGCCCGGGGTCCGCCTATCACCGACGGCGGTGCGCTGGACCGTGTCGGCGCCGGCTACCCCGTCGCGCTGGGCCACCGTGGCCGTGACCGATATCCTGCGCCAGGCCTGCCTGGCGCGGTTTGGCCGTCGCTTCGGTGGCGCGCCATCGCGCATGTTGGCCGGGAAGGACGCAGCCGGGAAGCGTTTGGAGGGGCATCGTCATGCGCACTACTTCGCCCTCGACGTGGACGGCGATCAGATGCTGGACCACCTCGTCGTATGGGCCCCGGCCGGGCTGAACGCCGATACCGTCCAAGCCCTGGCAGACATTGACCGCCTGATCGGATTCGCCCACGTGCCCGATTTCCGGCCGATGCGGCTCGGGATGGAGGCTGTTGGCGATATCGTCGACGTCGCCCCAGATTTGGTGGGGCCCGCCAGGGTGTGGCGGAGCGTCACCCCATTTGCGCCAGCTCGTCACCCCAAGCACCGAACCCCGTGGCCCCGGCATCTGACGGCCCAGGTGGTGGAGGAGCTCGCGTGGCGGGACAAGCCGCCCCCGTTGGGGGTCCGACTTCTCGATGGAGATTGGCTCGCGTTCCGGCGGCACCGACCGACGACTGATCGCCTGGAAGATGGCCGGCGTGCCGCAGGGGTCGAGATCACCTTCCCCGAGCCTGTCGCGGGACCTCTCGCGCTGGGTGCCCTCAGTCACTTCGGCCTCGGGCTCTTTGTGCCCATGGGGTGAGCACCCTGGACGCCGACGCGACACCTCTCGTCCCAGCCCGAATGCTCAACGAGTTCGCCTACTGCCCTCGACTCTTTTACCTGGAGTGGGTGCACAGTGAGTTCGCCCACAGCCAGGACACACTTGAGGGGGTGTTGGTCCATCGACGGGTAGACGAAGAGATTGGTTCGCTGCCAGCCCCGGAGGCTCTCGCCCCGGAGGACCGGATCGCGGCTCGGTCGGTCCTGCTTTCGTCTCCCGACCTCGGGATGATCGCCCGCCTCGATCTGCTGGAGGGCGCGAACGGGGCGGTCCGGCCGATCGACTATAAGAAGGGGGCGCCCGGCCCCGACGGTCCGTGGGAACCGGAGCGCGTCCAGCTTTGCGCCCAGGGACTGCTGCTTCGAGAGAACGGCTACCGCTGCGACGAAGGGGTGCTGTACTTCGTCGCGACCAAGCAGCGGGTCCCGGTGGTGTTTGATGATTCCCTGATAGCCCGGACACGCGGACTGTTGACGGAGCTTCGGCAGGCGGCGAACCAGACCGTTGCGCCTCCTCCCCTGGTGGATAGTCCAAAGTGCCCCCGATGTTCGCTGGTCGGCATCTGTTTGCCCGACGAGATCAATCTCCTGCGGGGGCGTGCGCTGGGAGACGTGCGCCGTTTGATGCCGGGCCGCGACGACGCCGGCCCCGTGTACGTGGTGGAGCAGGGGGCATCCGTGGGCAAGACCGGGGAGCGTCTCGTGGTCCGGCGTCGCGTGGGACCTCCAGTGGCGGTCCGGCTCTTGGACGTGAGCCACGTGGCCGTGTACGGGAACGTCTCGATCTCGGCACCGGCCCTGCGAGCGCTCGCCGAACACGAGATCCCGATCCTGCACCACACGTATGGCGGCTGGCTCGTCGCCGTGACCAACGGGGTGGCCTTCCGCAATGTCGAGCTCCGCAGTCGACAGCACCGACTGGCCGATAACCCGGCGGCTAGCTTACCGCTGGCCCAGGCGATCGTGGTCACCAAGATCAAGAACCAGCGAACGATGCTGCGGCGCAACCACCGGCTCGATCCGCAGCCGGTCCTTCGAGAGCTCAGCCGGTTGGCCACCCTGGCTCAGCAGGTGGCCTCGATCGATCAGCTCCTCGGAATTGAGGGCCTGGCCGCGAAGGCCTACTTTGCCCACTTTGCTGGAATGCTGAGAGAGACGAGCGGATTCGATTTTCACACTCGCGTCCGCCGACCGCCCACTGACCCCGTCAACGCCGTACTCTCGTTCCTCTACAGCCTCCTGACCCGCGACGCCGTAGTGGCGCTGCTCGGGGTCGGCCTTGATCCGTACCGTGGGGTCCTCCACCAGATCCACTTTGGGCGACCATCCCTAGCCCTGGATTTGGCGGAGGAGTTTCGCGCTCTGCTGGCCGACTCCGTTACTCTTACGCTGCTGAACAATCGAGTCCTCAGCTCCAGCGACTTCCTGCAACGTGGACAGGCCGTCGCGCTCAAGGAGCAGGCTCGTCGGTCCGTCATCCGTGCCTACGAGGAGCGGATGGACACGGTGATCCGGCACCCCCTCTTCGGATACTCGGTCAGCTACCGCCGGGTGCTCGGGGTTCAAGCCCGGTTGCTCGCCCGGACCATCGCGGGCGAACTCCCAGGTTATCGAGGGTTCATTACTCGATGAGCCGGCCTCGCCACCGTCTCCTCGTGAGCTATGACGTGCGAGAACCCGCCCGCCTCCGCCGTACCCACTGCACCATGCTAGGCTTCGGGGATCCCTTGCAGTATTCGGTCTTTCTCTGCGATCTCTCCGGTGCGGAGCGGGTCCTCCTTGAGATGGCGGTGCTCCGGGTGATCAATCTCGCGGAGGACTCGATCGTCATCGCCGACCTGGGCCCGGCGTCGGGCAGTGGATCGAAGCGGATCCGCTCGCTGGGCGTTGGCCGAATCCCGGACGTTCGCCGGTACACAATCGGGTGACGGCCTGCACGTTGACAACTTCATAGGCGACTCCTGCGAGCGGCGAGGTGGCAAGGCGCCCCCTCTTAGCCGCTCGCGCCGGCCTGTAGTAGGCTTCATCCCTTCTCCGATCGGATCGGGCGCCGAGCCATCCACGGCGGCGGGCGCTACCTGGGCTCGCCGCTGCCGATGCTTGGCCCTCTCGCCTCGGGCGAGATCAGGGGCCGCCGTTTCCACGGCTGCAAGGCCGTGGCTCCATTGAAGCAGCCCGCGAGCCCGCGGCATCAGCGGACCCTCGGCCAGTTTCCACGGCTGCAAGGCCGTGGCTCCATTGAAGCCCCCCTCGCCGACTCCGGCTCGCGCCTAGGACGGGCGCGGTTTCCACGGCTGCAAGGCCGTGGCTCCATTGAAGCAGCACCGTGGCCGCCTCGACGGGCGCGTACAGCTAGTTTCCACGGCTGCAAGGCCGTGGCTCCATTGAAGCCCCCGCACGGGCCGGGCCAGCATGAGCGCCAGCAGCGTTACCACGGCTGCAAGGCCGTGGCTCCATTGAAGCGCGATCTACCGCGAGGCCCGCTTCACCGCCCTCTCGTTTCCACGGCTGCAAGGCCGTGGCTCCATTGAAGCCTGCAAGGGCAGGGATGGGGCGCGCTCTCGATGACCGGGTTTCCACGGCTGCAAGGCCGTGGCTCCATTGAAGCGCCTGGGCGAGCGTGTGCCCCTTGTACGCGAGCTCGTGTTTCCACGGCTGCAAGGCCGTGGCTCCATTGAAGCCGGTGCTAGAGGGACGTGTCCGGTGGCACCGGGAGGGTTTCCACGGCTGCAAGGCCGTGGCTCCATTGAAGCGAGGCGAACCCTTCCGAGTTCGCGGCGATCATCGCGTTTCCACGGCTGCAAGGCCGTGGCTCCATTGAAGCGTCGAGCGGTGGCTCGCGGCGGAGGCGTCGGTGCCGCGTTTCCACGGCTGCAAGGCCGTGGCTCCATTGAAGCGCGGCGATCATCGCGGCGCCCGCGCCCGCGCCCGCGGTTTCCACGGCTGCAAGGCCGTGGCTCCATTGAAGCGTCCGCGCCGTCGTCGCCGGCATCCGCCGCACCCACGTTTCCACGGCTGCAAGGCCGTGGCTCCATTGAAGCGGGCTCGGAGGCTCCAGCGCAAGCGGGCGAGGGCCCGGTTTCCACGGCTGCAAGGCCGTGGCTCCATTGAAGCGCGGCGACCCCTTCCGAGTTCGCGGCGATCATCGCGGCGTTTCCACGGCTGCAAGGCCGTGGCTCCATTGAAGCTGCGTGCGGCACTTGCCCCTATCGGGACGTGGACGTGGTTTCCACGGCTGCAAGGCCGTGGCTCCATTGAAGCGCGGTCACTGGTCGGTCCCGTCGTCCCAGCCGGAGTGTTTCCACGGCTGCAAGGCCGTGGCTCCATTGAAGCTGGGGGATGTTGTAGCTGAGCGCGCCCGGGCCGGTGGGTTTCCACGGCTGCAAGGCCGTGGCTCCATTGAAGCATCGCGCAGGTCCCCCAGCGCGACCCCGAGACTCGCGGTTTCCACGGCTGCAAGGCCGTGGCTCCATTGAAGCCCACCCGTCCCGTTGCCATTGGGATTTAGCGTTCCGCCGTTTCCACGGCTGCAAGGCCGTGGCTCCATTGAAGCGGAATGCCCCTGGTTTACGCGGGGTCGTCTGGCTCGGGTTTCCACGGCTGCAAGGCCGTGGCTCCATTGAAGCGGCCAAGCCCATCGATGACATCGATGGCGCATCAGTGGTTTCCACGGCTGCAAGGCCGTGGCTCCATTGAAGCCAGGGGCCGTCCGCGGTGAAGGCGGCGCTGGTGGTGGTGTTTCCACGGCTGCAAGGCCGTGGCTCCATTGAAGCCCACGCGCACGGCGGGGCGGTTGGATCGGCGCGCCAGGTTTCCACGGCTGCAAGGCCGTGGCTCCATTGAAGCGGGAATCCGCTGGATGCCGTCCGGGCGCTGGTCCGGGTTTCCACGGCTGCAAGGCCGTGGCTCCATTGAAGCTGGATGGGCTCCACCGACGATGAGGCCGAGCTGCTCAGTTTCCACGGCTGCAAGGCCGTGGCTCCATTGAAGCGGCATCCTGGCCGTCGGCCTCATCGTGGCGGACATCGTCTTTCCACGGCTGCAAGGCCGTGGCTCCATTGAAGCAGTAGCACGTCGTTCGCGTCCTCGGGGTCCAGGGCGTTTCCACGGCTGCAAGGCCGTGGCTCCATTGAAGCGCCCGCCCCTCCGGCGTCATCGCCTTCACCCGTGTGAATGTCAACCCAAAAGGGGACCACGTCGATCATCGAAAAGGGGACCACCGCGGGGGGTGTCGACGGGACTGACAGGCCCGGGTGGGGACAACTGGCCAGGTCCTGGGGGTCAGGCGGAGGGCGTTCCGGGCGTCCTGGGCCGTTGGGGCGTCGAGCGGATGTTCGGTGGGGGCCCGGTGGGGGCGTCGGGAGGGGTGGGCGGGCCTGCGGGACGCGCGGACCGTGGGTGACCGTGGTGGGCGGCCAGGCTCTGACGGAAGCGGTAGGACTCGCCGCGAAACTCGAGCAGGTGACTGCGGTGGGTGAGGCGGTCGAGCAGCGCGGCGGTGAGCCGAGCATCATCGTTGAAGACGCGGGGCCACTCCGCGAACTCCAAGTTCGACGTCACGGCGAGCGCGCCGCGGGTGTACCGATGCGCGAGCAGGACGAAGAGGAGCTGCGCCTGGTCCGGGTCGAGGCGGACGAAGCCCAGCTCGTCACAGATGAGCAGATCGAGGCGATCGAGCTTCGCCTCGAGGCGGGAGAGGCGGTGCTCGGCCTGCGCCTCCGCCAGCTCCGTGACCAGCTCGGCCACCGTGACGAACCGGACGTGCCGTCCCTGCCGGCAGGCCGCGACGCCCAGCGCCGTGCAGAGGTGAGTTTTCCCGGTCCCGGGCGGCCCGACCGCGAGCACGACGTCGCGGCGATCGATCCAGGCGCCCTGGGCGAGCTCGGCGACGCGGGCCGCGGAGAGGGACGGGACGTAGCCGAAGTCGAACAGGGTCAGCTCCTTCACCGCGGGGAACCGCGCGGCCCGGATCCGGGCGTGCTCGACATTCACTTCCCGCTGATGGACCTCCGCACTGAGCACGGCGGCCAGGAAGTCGAGCGGGCCGCGCCCGGCCGCCGTCGCCTCGCGGGCCAGCGCGGTGGCCTGCGCCGCGACCGTCGGCAGCTTGAGGCGCTTGGTCGCGTCGCGGATGAGCAGCTCGGCGGCAACCGTGCTCACGGCGCGCTGGCGAGGAGCTGGGCATAGCGCCCGGGATCCCCGGCGGCCACCGTGACCGTGGCGAGGCGCGGGGGGACGACGGTCGTCGTCGGCTCCGGCCGCGGTCGGCCCGCCAGCGCATCACGCACGCCGGCGGCGGTGCACGTGTTGCGGGCCAGCGCCGTGGCGCACGCCGCCCGCCACCGGAGCGGATCGTGCGCCCGCGCCAGGGTGCAGATGGCGAGGCACTCGCGGTGCGCCGCGCGCCGATCCGACCCGTGCGCGGTCTCCAGCGCGGCCAGCAGGGCCGCCACCTCGGGCGGGAACTGGGCCTGCCGTACCGGCAGGGCTTGGTCGAACGCCCCCGGCTTGCGCGCCAGGATCGGCAGGTCGTGCCAGAAGTCGGTGATCGGCTCGCCCGGTCCCGGCCGCCGCGCGTGGCGCGCCACGCACGCGGTCGCGGTCCAGACCTCCACCCGGGTGGCAAAGGCGCGCAGGGTGAGGCGCTGGCCCGCATACACCGCCGGCACCGAGTACGCGCGTCGCTCGAAGCGCACGTGCGGTTGGAGCCGACCGACGAGCACCGGATGCCGGGTGCACGGCAGGAGGGGCGTGGCCGGCAGGGGCCCGAGCCGCCCCTGCTCGGCGGCGAAGCGGGCGCCCACGGTGTCGACCTGTCCCTGGCGGCACTTGGCCGTGTCCGCGGCGGGGCGCTGGGCCAGCTCCGCGTCGAGGGCGGGCCAGTCGGGCACGTCGGGCACCGGCACCACGTGGGTCCGCCGTCCATAGCCCACCAGCCCCTCGACGAGCCCCTGCTCATGGCCCTGCCCCGGGGTGCAGTGGTGAGCGCGAAAGCCGTACGCACTCTGGAAGGCGCGAAACTCGTCGCACGGGACAAACGGGCCCGCCCGCAGCTGGCCGAGCGGGCTCGGGTTGTCGAACCAGCACCGCTGCGGCACCCCGCCCCACACGATGAACGCGGTGGCCAGCCCCTCCAGCCACGCCTCGCGGACCTGGCGGGGGAACGCGACGAGCACGTCGCGGGTCGAGTACGCCAGCCGGGCACAGAACAGCTGCACCACCTGCGCGACGCCCCCGATCCGCACCGTCGCTTCGCCGAAGTCGATCTGCGCGTCGACCCCCGGGTCGTGCACGAGCGGCACCGTCAGCCCGCGCGTCGTCGGCGGGCGGTGCTGCCGGACCCACCGCCGGACCGACGACTCTGCCCCCGTGAAGCCGTACTCGGCCACCAGCCGCTGGTGGATCCGGGTCGCCGTGTGGCGCTGCTTGCGGGGCGCCCCCTGGTCGGCCGCCAGCCACCCCCGGATCACCGGCGCCACCGGATCCAGGACCGGGCACGGCCGGGGCTGCCGCGGCCGGTACCCCCAGGGCCCCGGATCCAGCACCGCCCGCCGGACCGTCTTCCGGCTCACCCCGAACGCCCGGGCGATCGCCCGGATCCCACCCCCTTCCCGGTGATACGCCCATCGGATACGCTCGATCTCAGCCACCGTGGTCGTCATGCC
>DAHUZI010000032.1 GCA_027306595.1 Candidatus Dormiibacterota bacterium
CCCGGGCCGTTCAGCCGGCCGGCGGCGGCCCCAGCGCCGGGTCGGGGGGCACGGCGGGGCCGGCGGGTCGGGCGGCCGCCGGCTCCGCCATCCCAACCGGAAAGCCGAGCAGGGTCACGAGCGACTCCGCCGCCACCTTCCCGATGGCGGCCGCCGCCGCCCGCGGGTCGCCCGCCAGCACCCGGAAGGTGAGCCGGCTGCCGCGGACCATCGCCGGGCGGACCCCGCCGACCGCGCCGTCGACCGCGGCGAGGACGCGAGCGACCAGCCGGCAGCTGGCGTCGCCCAGGTCGCGGTCGGTGCCGCAGCCGGCCAGGGGGTCGCCCCAGGGCAGGAGCGCGGGCCGGGGACGTGCCTCGAGATAGGCACGGGCGCTGGGGAACGGGAGCAAGAGGCGGCGGAGGGCGGGGGGCTGGGGCCCGAAGGCGAGCGCCGCGTTCGGGACCGGGGTCTGCCCGTCGAGCCGGGGACGGCCTCGCTGGAGCTGGCGCAGGACGACCGCCACCTGGGCCGCATCGAGGCCGGCCGCCCTGGCCAGGCCCTGGGCCCCCAGGGCGAGGCCCGCCTGCAACCCCAGGTCCTTCGTCCAGGCCGCGACCAGGAGGAGGGCCGGGCAGGGCACCTCGATGGCGATCAGCGGCTGGTCGCGCCGGACCGCTCGCTCGGCCCGGTCGGGCGGGGGCTCCACCGCCGCATACAGCCCGGCCGGATGGGGGGGGTTGAGCAGGTGCCCGGTGAGGGAGAGCTGCGCCATGAGGCGAAGGTCGTCGGCGTACGGGAGCGCGTCACGCCGGCTGGGGAACGCGGCCGCCCAGCGGGCGAAGGCCCTGCGGACCTGCTCGAGCTTCCACGGGCCCTCCTCCTCGGCGCTCGGCTCGCGCGGCTCGGCCGGCTCGGCCAGCCCGACCATGGTCGTGAGCCGGAGCCGCTCCACGAAGCGGATCGGCAGGAGGGCGCGGCGAAGCTCCGCGTGCGCCGGGACCTCGCCGATCAGGACCGCGAACGGATGGCGGCGGACCAAGGCGTCGAAGGCCGGCAGGTCGAGCTCCTCGGGGTGGCCCGGAACCCGGATGTGCAGCCCCCCCGGCGCCGAGTGCTCGACCACCCCGACCGGGAACGACGCCGGCCAGGGCCGCGGCGCCGGGGCCTTCGCGGGGCGGGGGGCGGCCCGCAGTTGGGGCCCCGGTTTCCGCCCCCGGCCGCGGCGGGCCCTGTCGTATGCGGCCCGCCGCTCGGGGGTGGAGACGAGCGCCCAGGCGGCCTGGAGCTCGGCGAACAGTCGGTTGGCTCGGGCGACCGCCAGCCGGTCCTCGGGGGGGCGCACGGTCTGGACGTCGGGGTGGAGCTCGAGGGCGCGGTGCCGGTAGCGGCGGCGCAGCTCCGGCCACGAGGTGGCGGGGTCGGCCTGGAGCACGGCGTACACGTCAGGGGGAGGCGCCGGCATCTCGGCCGGAGTCTACCGGCGGCGAGAGGCCGCCCGGCTCGGCCGGTGGGCCACCCTCTGCTACGGTGGGCGGGCAGCGGTGGGGACCGGTCGGGCCGCCCCGCCACAGGTCCTTCGCCTGGCCAGGGAGGGTTGGCGTGCTCGCAGTTGGAGATCCGGTGCCCGCGTTCGAGCTCGAGGCCAGCACCGGGGAGCGCATCGCCGCGGTCGGGCTCGTGGGCCACCGCTGGGTCGTCTACTTCTACCCCAAGGACAACACCCCGGGCTGCACGACCGAGACCCTTGAGTTCGGCTCCGCGCTCGCCGAGTTCGAGCGCCTCGGCGTGCGCGTCTTCGGCTGCTCGATCGGCGACGTCGCCGCCAAGCGGGGCTTCGCCGCCGCCTGCGGGGCCGACCGCCTTCCCCTCTTGGCCGACCCCGACCACACGGTCGCGGAGGCCTTCGGCGCCTGGGGGGAGCGGCAGTTCGCCGGCCACCGCTACCTCGGGGTCGCTCGGATGACCGTGGCGGTCGGCGCCGACGGGCGGGTCGAGCAGGTCTGGACCAACGTCAAGCCGGCCGGCCACGCGAGCGCGGTGCTGGGCTGGCTGCGAGCCTCGGGCGGCGCCGCCGGCTGAGACCCGGCCTCGGCCGGGCCGGCCCCGTCAGATGGTGCGGACGGCCCGGTTGCCGAGGACGATGAGGCCGGCGCCGCAGGCGAGGAGGACGAGGAAGAGGACCTCGGGGACCGCCATCGTCCCGGTCTGGCTGTGGGACATCGCGAGGAACACCTCGCCGGAGACGGCCATGAGCAGGAACGCCGCGCCGAAGCAGGTGATGAGGAAGCAGGCGATCATCTTGAAGGCGAGGAGCCCCACCCGCTGGTGGCCGCGGGCCTCGATCGCCAGCCGCTTCGTGAGCGCCGACGACACCCCCATCGCGTAGCCGATCGCGCCCACCAGGAGCACCAGGAACAGGACGAACGGGTCCCAGATCGGCGCCACCAGGAAGAGCATGACCGAAGTATGGCCGGGGGTGAGGCGGCCGTCGCCGCCGTTACCAGCCCGTGACCTGGGCGCCAGCTGATGACAGGATCCGGGGCCCACCGTGCCCCACCCGCCGCGGCCGGCGTGCCGGCCGCGGCTCAGAGCTTGAAGGGGTCCTGGAGCCCAGACGGGAGGTGGGCGGCGAACCAGCCGTTGAGCAGGGTCACATGGTTGGTGATGACGAGCACCCCCATCCCCACGATCAGGGCCCCGCCGACCATCGCCACCGGGCGCTCGAGCCGCCGCAGGGCGAGGAGCGTCGGGGTCGCGACCTCGAGCAGCCCCGCCGCGATGAGGAAGGGCAGGCTGAGGCCGGCGGCGTAGGCGATCATGAGGACCAGCCCGCGCGCCGTCGTCCCCTGGGCGACCCCTGAGGTCAGGACCGCCCCCAGCACCGGGCCGATGCAGGGGGTCCAGCCGGCCGCGAACCCGAGCCCGAGGAGGAACCCCGCCACCGGGCCGCCCCGCCGGGGCGCCCGCAGCCATGGGCGCCGCTCGCGCGCGAGCCAGGGTAGCCGGAGCAGGCCCATGTACTGGAGGCCGAGGAGGACCACCACCGCGCCCAGGCCTGGCAGGAGTACCCCGCGCCAGGGGTCGAGCACCGTCTGGAGCGCGTAGAAGGCGAGGATGAACAGCAGGCTGAGCCCGAGGATGAAGGCGGTGGCGTTGCCGAGCACGGCCAGCCGACGGTGGACCCCGAGCTGGCCCACCGCGCCGCGCCCGCCCGCGGGCCCGGCGGCCGGGCCGGCGCGCACCGCGGAGCCGCCGAGGAACCCGAGGTAGGCGGGGACCAGCGGCAGCACGCACGGCGAGAGGAACGAGGCCGCTCCCGCCGCCGCCGCCAGGGGGATCGGGATCGAGTCGACGGTCATCCAGCGCCTCCTGCCGCGGCCCATGATCGCGCATCCGGGCGGGCGCTCCCCCCGACGCGCCGCCCGCCCGACTGCCGATACTGGCCGGGGGAGCCCCGGTTGGGCCGGCCCGGCCGCGGCGCCTCGACCGCCGCGGGGAAGGAGGAGCGGCTGTGAGCGAGTACGACATCGTCATCCTCGGGGCGGGGACCGGCGGGTATGCCGCCGCCCTGCGGGCGGCGGGCCTCGGGCTGTCCACCTGCCTCATCGAGCAGGGGCTGGTCGGGGGCACCTGCCTGCACCGGGGCTGCATCCCGACCAAGGCGATGCTCCACGCGGCCGAGCTCGCCGACGGGGTCCGCGAGGCCAGCGAGCGCTGGGGGATCCGCGCCACCCTCGACGGCATCGACGTCGCCAGGGTCGTGCACGCCCGGGACGACGTGGTCGAGCGCAGCTTTCGCGGGCTGGAGCAGCACCTGGCCAGCGACGGGGTGACCATCGTCCGCGGCCAGGGGCGGCTGCGCGACCCGCGCACCGTCGTGGTCGACGGGGAGCAGGCGCTGACCGCCCGCCGGGCGGTCGTGCTCGCGACCGGGTCGGTGCCGGCGCTGCTTCCCGGCCTGGTGGCGGATGGGGAGCGGATCCTCACCTCGGACGACGCGCTCCGCCTCGACCGCGTGCCGCGCTCGGTCGTGGTCCTCGGGGCGGGGTCGGTGGGGGTGGAGTTCGCCAGCCTCTGGCGCTCGTTCGGGGCGGAGGTCGTCCTGGTGGAGGCCCTGCCCTCGGTGCTGCCGCTCGAGGACCCCGATATCGGGCGGGAGCTGGGTCGGGCCCTGCGGCAGCGGGGCATCGACGTCCGCGTCGACACCCGTTTCGAGCAGGTGGAGACGGCGGGGGACGGGGTGCGGGCCACGGTCCGCCACGGTGAGGCGTCCACGGTGCTCGAGGCCGAGTGCCTGCTCGTCGCGGTCGGGCGCAGCCCGGTCACGGCCGACCTCGGCTACGAGGCGGCCGGGGTGCGCCTCGAGCGCGGGTACGTGGTGCCCCGCGACTGGGCGACCCTGGAGACCGATGCGCCCGGCGTCTATGCGGTCGGCGACATCCTCCCGCCCCCCTCGCTCGCCCTCGCCCACGCCTCGTTCGCCGAGGGGCTGCTGGTGGCGGAGCTGGTGGCCGGGCTGCCCTCTGCGCCGATCGACTACGACGGCGTCGCCCGGGCCACCTACTCCAGCCCCGAGGCCGCCAGCGTCGGGCTCACCGAGCCCGCCGCCCGCGCCCGCGGCCTCGACGTCGTCACGAACCGCATGCCCTTCGGCGGCGTCGCCAAGGGGCTGATCCTGGGCCAGGGCGGGTTCGTCAAGCTGGTGGCCGAGCGGGACGGCCAGGTGGTGGGGGTCCACCTGGTCGGGGCACGGGTGACCGAGCTCATCAGCGAGGCGATGCTGATCACGAACTGGGAGGCCGATCCCGCCGATGTCGCCCAGCTCATCCACCCCCACCCGACCCTGGCCGAGGCGGTCGGGGAGGCCCACCTGACCCTGGCCGGCCGGCCGCTCCATCAGGCCCTGCCGCCCTCGCGCCGCAAGGCGCCGGCCGCGGCCGGCGGCTCGGCGCCCTAGGCAGGGGCGAAGGGGCCGGCCCCCTCAGCTGCCGGTCGCCGCCATCCGCTCGAGCTCCTGGTCGACGACCGCGGGGTCGAGCTTGCGGAAGAGCGGTCGCGGGGCGGCGATCGGCTGGCCGGCCGCGAGCGGGTGCCAGGCCCAGCTGCCCACGGCGGCGGCGTAGTCGCCGGTCAGGACGGCGTGCCCCCGGCCGTCGCCGTCGGCGTGCTCGGCGAACCGGGGCTGGCCGGTGAGGACGCCTGCGTGGCCGAGCTGCTGATGGAGCGCCTCGCTGCTGAAGGGCAGGAAGGGTGCGAGCAGGACCTTGAGGTTGTCGACACAGGTGAGGGCGACGTTGAGGATCGTCGCGGCGCGCGGGCGATCGCTGGCGGCGAGCCGCCACGGCTCCTGCTCCCCCAGGTACTGGTTCACCTGGGCGGCGAGGGCCATCGCCTCGGTCAGCGCCGCCTTGAGGTGGGCGGCGGCGATCAGGTCGCCCACCCGCTCGTACCCGGCCGCCACCGCCGCCTCCACCACGCGATCGGCCGCGGTTGGCTCCCCGCGCGGGGGCACCTGCCCGAAATGGCGATGGGCGAGGGAGACGGTCCGGCTGACGAGGTTGCCCCAGGTGGCGACCAGCTCGTCGTTGGTGCGGCGGACGAACTCCGCCCAGGTGAAGTCGGTGTCCTGCGACTCGGGGCCGGCGGCGCAGAGGTAGTAGCGGAGCGGGTCGGGGTCGTACCGGTCGAGGACGTCGCCGACGTAGAGGCCGACGCCGCGCGAGCTGGAGAACTTGCGGCTCTCCATCGTGAGGAACTCCGAGCTCACGATGTCGTCGGGCAGCTCCAGCGGCGGCCGGCCGGCCCCCCCGCCGACCCGGCCGCCCGACCCGTAGCCGAGCAGCATGCTGGGCCAGATGATGGTGTGGAAGACGATGTTGTCCTTGGCCATCACGTAGTAGTGGCGGGCATCGGGGTTCTGCCAGAAGCCGCGCCAGGCCTCGGGATCGCCGGATGCCGCGGCCCACTCCACGCTCGCCGAGAGGTAGCCGATCACGGCGTCGAACCACACGTAGATGCGCTTGTCGCTGCGGCCCTCGAACTCGGGGAGCGGGATGGGAACGCCCCACTCGATGTCGCGGGTGATCGCCCGCGGCTGGAGCTCGTCGACCAGGTTCAACGAGAAGCTGCGCACGTTCGCGCGCCACCGGGTCTGGGCCTCGATCCAGGGCCGCAGGCGGCCCGCGAACCGGGGCAGGTCGAGGAAGAAGTGCTCGGTGTCGCGGAAGACCGGGGGCTGGCCGTCGATCCGCGAGCGCGGCTCGATGAGGTCGGTGGGGTCGAGCTGGCGGCCGCAGGTCTCGCACTGGTCGCCGCGGGCGCCGGGATGGCCGCAGTGGGGGCAGATCCCCTCGATGTAGCGGTCGGGCAGGGTCTGGCCGGTGGATGCGGAGAACGCCCCCAGCGTCGTGCGGCGGGTGATGAAGCCCCGGTCGAGCAGGGTGCGAAAGACGTCCTGGACCACCTGCTGGTGGTTGGGGGTCGTGGTCCGGGTGAAGCAGTCGTAGCTCATCCCGAGTCGGCGGAGGTCGTCGGCGATGACCCGGCTGTACCGGTCGGCGATCGCCTTGGGGGTGATGCCCTCGCGGTCGGCCGCCACCGTGATCGGGGTTCCGTGCTCGTCGGTGCCGCTCACCATCAGGACCGGGTGCCCCGCCAACCGGTGGTAGCGGGCGAGGATGTCGGCAGGGACCCCGAAGCCGGCGGCGTGCCCGATGTGGCGCGGCCCCTGGGCGTACGGCCAGGCGGGGGCGATCAGGATCGGGTGGGGCATGGGGAACTCCGGGCCGGCGGATGACGGGAGGGGTCCGCCGATCGTAGCCGGTCGGCCGCCACCGGCCCGCGGGCCCCGGCTGAGTCGGCAGCGGCGCTTCTGGGCGTCAAGACTGCTCCGGGGGGCCCGCCGAACGGGTGCCGCCATCCCCAGGCGCTCGGAGCCTCGCCAGGGGCCCCCGGGCGTGCACCGGCTGGGGTCGGTCACCCGCCGGCGATCCCAGGAACCGCCCAGATCCGCGGTTCGCGACTGCGCGTGGGAGCCGCCGCCGAGCCGCGCTGCCAGCCGGTCGCGGACCGCGGGCTCGTGGGGGGCTCGCGTCTGGTCGGGCCCATCTGTCACCGACCGAGCCGGACCGCCAAGAACCCCTGAGCCTCGCCGGGCCGGTGCTACCCTCCGCCCCGATGGGGACCGGACGCCTGATCACGCTGGTGGTGCTTGCCCTGGCTGCCCTCGTCTACTTCGCCGTCGTCGCCCGCTCCCGCCGGCGCGGCGCGCCGGCGACGGACCGACCCGACTCCAGGCGGCCGCCCAGCGCGCTCCCCGTCCAGGAGGCGCTGGCGGGAGCGGAGGCGACGCTACGACTCCATCGGGCTTGGGGCGGGATCGCCATCGGCGGTCAGCGCGAGGCCTGGAACATCACCATCGACGGGACCGTGGTGGGCGCGATCGCCGACCGGGAGACGGTGGAGGTGTCGGTCGAGCCCGGCCATCACACGCTGCGGCTGGGGCAGGGTCGTCACCGGAGCCCGCAGCGCACCTTCGACGTGGGGGAGGGTGAGGCGTACACCCTGACCTGCCACGGCCCACGGTTCTGGCCGATGCTGCTGGCCGCACTCGTCAAGGGCGACCGTTGGATCACGCTGAGGCCCTCCTCATGAATCGCGCCCCGGCGCCGCGTTCAGCAGCCGCGCCTTCCGGCGGCATCCGCTGAAGGGACGCCTTTGAGTCGATCGCCGCTGGGACCGCGGCGCCCGCGACCACGACCCCCGTCTGCCACCTCCCCCCGCGCACGAGGGTGCCGAGACGGTCGCGCCCGTCGCTCGCCTCCCACACCACTCGAGCTCGCAGGCTGGCGGGCTCCAGCGCCCGGTGACCGGCGGACTGGACGCGCCCCTGCCCCAGCGAAGCGCCTGCAGCCCTGATCCTCGGGGGGCAGGACCGGCCCAGGGGCAGGCCCCGGGTCGTCTGCGTGATCGGCAGGCGCTTGGGGGCTCGCCAGGCGCAGCGCGGTGGGCACCCGCTGGGCACGGTCACCCAGCTGCGGGACCCCAGCGACTTCTTTGACGCCTGGGAGCAGGCGCTGCGCCGTTGTCGGCGGCGCGCGCCTGCGTCCGCTTCCCGGTGGCTACTTCTTTGACGCCTGGTAGTAGGGGTTGCGCCCCTGGGCGTGGTCGGTGACGTCGATGACCTCGGCGATCTCCGGGAAGCGGTCCTGGATCGCCGCCCGCACGCCCTGGGAGAGGGTGACCTCGGCGAGCCCGCACCCCTGGCAGCCGCCGCCCATCGCCACGATCGCGATCCCGTCGGCGACGTCGACCAGCTCGATCACCCCGCCGTGGGCCGCCACCGCCGGGTTGATCTCCTCGTCGAGCAGGGCCTGGACCGCCTCAGCCAGGGGGCCGGCTCCTGCCCCGGCCGTGCACTCGGCCCGGAGCGCGCCGGTTGTGGGGTCAGCATCGATTCGGGCCCCGTCGAGCCGCCTGCGCAGCGGTGCCGGCACCAGGTACACGACGCCGGGCGGGCCCGGGACCGCCAGCTCGTCCGTCCGGTCGTCCCCCGGGTCGGCAAGGTCGAAGGTGAAGGCGAGCCGGCCAGCCTGCGGCCCTGCCAGGCCCAGCCGGACCCGGGCCGCCGGCCGCCGCAGCCGCTCGCGCACCTGCCCGATCCGCGCCGCGGCTCGGTCCGTGGTGGTGATTCGGGGCGGGTCGGTCGCGCCGGTCTCCTCCGCCATCGTCTGGACGCCTCCCGGGTGATCGGTGCGCGCCGGCGCGGCCGCCCGCGCCCGCGCCCAGTCTGACGCTACCGTCCGTGGGATGCGGAGCCGGGTCCTTCTGGTGGTGCCGGTCCAGACGTACCGCGCGGGCGCCTTCCTTCGCGCCGCCCACTCGCTCGGGGTGTCCGTGACCGTCGCCTCCGAGGTCGCCTCCACCCTCGCCGGCCTTCACCCCGCGTCGGAGCTGATCGTCGACCTCGCCGACCCCAAGCGGGCGGCCGAGCGGGCGGCGGCGTTCGCGAGCACGACGCCGATCGACGGGGTGGTCGGGGTTGACGAGGGCGCGGTCGTGGCCGCCGCCGCCATCGCCCTGCGGCTCGGGCTCCGCCACAGCCTCCCCGAGGCGGTGGCCGCCACCCGGGACAAGCGGCTCCTCCGCCGCCGGCTGGCCGCGGCCGGGGTCCCCCAGCCGGTGTTCACCACCTGGCCCCACCCGTCGGGCGACCCGAAGGCGGTCGGCGCCGCCACCGGCTTTCCCTGCGTCGTGAAGCCCGTGGACCAGGCGGGCAGCCGGGGCGTGATCCGGGCCGACGACCCGCCGGGGCTTCTCGCGGCTGTCCGCCGCGTCCTGGCGATGCTGGAGGGCGACCGGGCGGCCGGCCGCTGCGCGGGCGTGCCCGACCCGCCGCTGCTGATCGAGCGGTTCGTTCCCGGCCCCGAGGTCGCCCTGGAGGGGCTGGTCGTCGGTGGCCGGCTGCGCACGCTCGCCATCTTCGACAAGCCCGACCCCCTCGACGGCCCGACCTTCGAGGAGACCCTCTACTGCACCCCCTCCCGTCACGCGGCCGCGGTCCAGCTGCGCCTGCGGCGGGTGGCCGGCGCCGCGGTGAGGGCGCTCGGGCTCACCGAGGGGCCGATCCACGCCGAGCTCCGGCTCGCCGAGCGGGGCCCGGTCGTGCTCGAGGTCGCGGCGCGCACGATCGGCGGGCAGTGCTCGGCCGCTCTTCGGCTGGCGGGCGGGGAGAGCCTGGAGGCACTGGTCCTCCGCCACGCCCTCGGCTGGCGCCCGCTCGGGGCGCGGCTCGACCCGCTGGCGGCCGGTGCCTGCATGTGGCCGATCCCCCGGGCCGGGCGGGTCGTCGCGGTGGAGGGGCTCGAGGCTGCGCGCCGGGTCCCGGGGGTCGAGGCGGTCCGGCTGGCGGTGCCCATCGGCGCCGCGGTCCGCCCGCTGCCCGAGGGCGACCGCTACCTGGGCTTCGCCATCGCGCGCGCGACCGACCCCGCGCTGGTCGAGGCCGCCCTGCGGCGGGTCCTCCGCCTGATTCGAGTGCGGATCAGCCCCGACGCCGGCCCAGCAGGCGGTCGAGCGAGACGGCCCCGGGACCGGTGAGGGCGAGGCCGAGCGCCACCGTCCCCAAGAGGGCGGGGAACTCGTAGCCGCCCTGGCCGTAGAAGCCGGTCGTCCCGTGGGCGGTGCGCGCCGCGACTGCCATGTTCGCCGCCACCGCGAGGTTCGCCCAGGGGCTGAGGAACCCGGTCGCGAGAGCCAGCCCACCCCCGAGCTCGACCGCGCCGCTGACGTAGGCCGCGGCCGTCGGCATCGGGACCCCGAGCCGCTCGAGGACCTTGGCGAAGTTGGCCGGGCCGCTCGCCTCCCAGGACGGCGGGTAGTTGGACCCCATCGCCCGGGCCAGCCACGGCGGCGGGGCGGTGCCCGGGCCGCCGCGGAGCTTGGGCAGCCCGTGGGCCGCCAGCGTCGCCCCCGCCACGCCGCGCAGGGTCAGAAGTCCGAGGTCTCGAATCCCCACATCGCTCCTCCCGCAAACCCAACTGCCGTCCGCGCCGCTGTCGCCGCCGTCGCTCCCTAGGCTACGGGGTCGGACCGCCCCGCCCGCCCCGGCGGCCTGGGCTGGCGGAGCCCGGCTCGGCGAGAATGGGGCGCGCGGCCTTCGATCCCACCATCTGCGGAGCCGCCCTCGAGGAATGCCCATGTCCCCGGCTGCTCCCCCCCGAACCTGGCTGGTCACCGGCGCCTCCTCCGGCTTCGGCCGGCACCTCACGCTGGCCGCGGTGGCGGCGGGCGACCGGGTGGTCGCCACCGTGCGCCGGCCCCAGGACGCCGCCTCCGTCGAGGCCGCGGGCGGCGACCGGGTCCGGGTCGCGATCGCCGACGTCACCGAGCCTGACCAGGTCCGGGCGGCGCTCCAGGTCGCGAGGACGGCCTTCGGCGGCCTCGACGTCCTCGTCAACAACGCCGGCTACGGGCTGGCGGGCGGGGTCGAGGAGGCGACCGACGAGCAGATCCGGCGCCAGTTCGCGGTCAATGTCTTCGGCTGCATCGACGTGACCCGGGCCGCCCTTCCGCTGCTGCGCCGCCCCGGAGGCCGAATCCTCATGATCTCCTCGGTGTCGGGCCAGAGCGCCGCGCCCGGCCTCGCCTACTACGCTGCGAGCAAGCACGCGCTCGAGGGCTTCTCCGAGGCGCTGGCGCGCGAGGTCCAGCATCTCGGCATCCGCGTCACGATCGTGGAGCCGGGGAT
The DNA here is from genome assembly GCA_027306595.1 of Candidatus Dormiibacterota bacterium. Taxonomy (GTDB): domain Bacteria; phylum Chloroflexota; class Dormibacteria; order Aeolococcales; family Bog-877; genus DAHUZL01. The sequence continues at coordinate 11,231 of DAHUZI010000032.1, forward strand.
GTTCCGCACCGACTGGGCGGGACGGTCGCTCGAGCAGGCGCCGACGCGCCTGGCGGCGTACGAGGCCAGCTCGGGCGCCGTGCGGGACCGGCTGGTCGCGGCCGACGGGACGCAGCGCGGCGACCCGGCCCGGCTGGCCGCGGCGCTCCTTCGGATCGTGGCCGAGGACGAGCCGCCGCTGCGGCTCCCGATGGGGCAGGACGCCGCCGACGGCATCCGGCGCAAGCTCCAGCGCCAGTTGGAGGAGCTCGACCGCTGGGAGGCCCTGTCGGTCTCGACCGCCTTCCCCGAGGGCTGAGCCCGCCCCCAAACGGGGGCGCCGCGGCCGCCGCGACGGCTCCCGTATCCTCGGCGCCATGGGCGTCCAGCCGCTCCTGACGTTCGCGGCGGTCGCGCTGGTCGTGATCGTGATCCCCGGGCCCAGCGTCCTCTTCATCGTGAGCCGGGCGCTCACCCTGGGCCGCGCGGCCGCGATCCGCACCGTGCTCGGCAACGCCGCCGGGGAGTACCTGCAGGTTGTCGCGGTGGCGGTGGGGATCGGCGCTGTCATCGAGCGCTCGGTCCTCGCCTTCGCCGCCGTCAAGCTGGTCGGGGCCACGGTCCTCGTCCTCCTCGGCCTGCGCACGATCCGCCATCGCAGGCGGCTGGCGCGGACGGTGGCCGGGTCGCCGGCCGATCCGGCCGTCCCGACCGGGCGCCGGATCGTCGCGCAGGGGCTGGCGGTGGGGGCGACCAATCCCAAGACCGCAGTCGTCTTCGCCGCGGTGCTCCCGCAGTTCGTCGACCGCGCCGCCGGGCAGGTGCCCCTCCAGCTGCTGGCGCTCGGCCTCGTGTGGGTGGCGATCGCGCTCGTGACCGACACCGCCTGGGGGCTGGTGGCCGGGCGGGCGCGCTCCTGGTTCACCCGATCGCCGCAGCGGATGGACCGACTCGGGGGCGCGGCCGGGGTGGTGATGGTCGGGCTGGGGGTGGGCGTCGGGCTGACGGCGAGGGGCGGGTGACGGCGCCCGCCCGGGCGGCTCGGCTGGCGGCCGGCATCCTGATGGCGGTCCCCCTCGCCGCGCCGGGCGGCCTTGTGGGCGCCCGTGCCGCCGGAGCGCCGGTCGGCTGGAGCGCGGTGACGACACCGGCGGGTCGGGCCTTCCAACTGGTCGAGCCCGCCTTCACCCTGCGGCTGCCACCGGGCTCCGCCGACCTCACGGTGACGACCCCGCAGCACCCGCAGCCGTTCCTCCTGCCGGTCGTCGCCCTGGTCGGGCGGACCCAGCTGCCGGTGCCGGTGCGGTTCGCAGCCAGCGCCGCCGGCGCCCAGCTCACCCTCTCGACGATCGCGGGGTCGGCGGGGTTCTGCGAGACCACCTTGGTCACGGGATCGGCCGCGTTCTTCACCGTGAAGGTCCTCGCCCAGACCGGGCCGGCCGCCGGGCCGGTGGAGTTCTTCGACGGCGGGACCAAGGGGACGGCGATGCGCCCGGTCACCGGCGGCTACACCCCGGACCCAGAGGCCCCGGCGGCGCTGACCGCGGCGCCCCAGGTCGTCGTCGGCCAGCTCGGCACCCGGTACAGCGACCCGTTCTCCCCTCCGCCGCTCATGGTGGGGCTGGACACCTCGGCTGGCTGGCTCGGACTCGGCTTCGTCGGCGTCCCCAACGCCTCGGTGATGGGCTACCAGCCCGGCGGCGGGCTCGCGGTCAACTTCCCGCTGGCGACGCTGGCCGGCTTCCAGGACCGAGGGGCGGGCGGCCGGGTGCCCCCACCGGCCACCCCCGACGTCCCGGGGACGCGGCCGGCTGCGGGCACCTGGCTCGGCTTCCCCCGGCTCGTGGTCACGGTCGCCGGGTCCCCGACCGCGGCGCTGGGCACCTACAGCGCGGCCCTGTCGGCGCTGGGCCTCGCCCGGGCCGCCTATCCCCCCGGGACCCGGCCGGCGTGGTGGCGCTGGCCCTTCGCCGACACCTGGGGGGAGCAGTTCCTGGTCGACGGGCTGACGACCAGGCGGCCGCTCACGGCCGCCTGGGTGCGCCAGATGGTCGCGGACTGGCGGACGCGGTTCGGGCTCCAGCACTTCACGGTCGTGATCGACCACGGCTGGGAGTCCGAGCTCGGCAGCGCCATTCCCTCGGCCGGCTTCGGCGGGCTCAGCGGGATGCGAGCTTTGATCAACCAGCTCCACGCCGAGGGCCTGCGGGTCGTCCTCTGGTGGCCGCTCTGGCTGGAGCAGCGCACGCCCCAGGGGCCGCGGGTGCGGCTCGATCCCACCGCCCCGGGCTTCGGCGCCGCAATGCAGGCGGCGATGCGAACCATGCTGGGGTCGGGGCCGGGCCAGCTCGACGCCGACGGGATCAAGTTCGACTGGGGCTACCTGGTGCCCCAGCCCTCGGTGACGACCTTCGCCCGTCCCGCCGACGGGGTCGGGGCGGCCGCCATCCTCTACTACCTGCAGCTCCTCCAACGGGCCGCCGTCGCGGTCGATCCCACGGTCCTGCTCGACGGCGAGGCGGCCGCGCCCCAGTTCGACGCCGTGGAGGGGATGCTGCGGCTCTACGACGCCTCGACCAACCTGCAGTGGAGCCAGCGGGCCACGATCGCGGCGATCGCCGACCCCAAGGTGGCGATCGACGGCGACGGCTTCCTCATGGCGTCGACCCAGGCCGCGCCCCACCTGGTGAGCAGCACGGTCTATGGGACCCCGGCCCTCTACTACACGACCCAGTGGGGTGGGGGACAGCCGATCCCGCCCGCCGAGGCGCACGACCTCGGGCTCGTCCTCAACCTCAGCGCCCAGCTCGGTCAGGGGGAGGCGGTGCCGCTGGCCGATGGGGGATGGGCCTACCAGGCGGGGGGGCGGGTCGTCGCCGAGACCCTGGCGGGCGACTACGGGCTGGTCGTGTTCCAACTCTCGTCCTGCGGCCGGCCGGTGGCGGCCGAGGTGGTGACGACGGTCGCCGGCCCGCTCGCGGTGCCGGTGTCGCCGGGGTCGACGGTGGCCGGGGTCGCCGCCCAGCCCGGGGGCGCGATCGCGGCCACGGAGCAGGCCGGGCTCGCCAGCTTCCCGGCGGTGCCCGGTGTCCTCTACACGCTCCGCTACCAGGCCGCGGCCTGCCCCTGAGCCGGGCCCCGAACCGCGCCTACGGGAAGGGGGTGCCGAACCGCTCCGCCGAGGCTACCTCGCCGATCGGCTTGCGGGCCTTGCGGCCGCGGCCGATCGGGTGGCGGGGATACCCGAACGGGACCACGGCCAGGACGGCGTAGCGGTCGGGGAGCCCCATCTCGCGGCGGACCGCCTCGAGGCCGCCGAACCCGGTCCAGTTGGAGCCCACCCCGTCGGACCAGGCGGCGAGGACCATCGACTGGATCGCCCGGCTGGCGTCGGAGACCCCGAACCGGCTGTCCCGCTCGTGGGCGACCACGATCGCCAGGGGGGCCTGGTCGATGTACCGGCCGCTCGACACGAGCTGCGCCAGCCGGCGCAGCCGCTCGCGATCGCTCACGACCACGAAGTGCCAGGGCTGGCGGTTCATCGAGCTGGCGGTGAGGCGGCCGGCCTCGACGATCCGCTCCACGACCGCCGGCGGCACCGCCCGCGGGCCGTATTCGCGGACGGCCAGCACCGTGCGCACCGCGTCGAAGACCTCACGCCCCACCGGCAGCTCCCTCCTGCGGCCACCGGCCGTTCCGGCGCGGGCCGGGGCGATGGACGGGCCTGGCCGGCCGGTCGGGCACGCGCCGCCCCTATCCGTCGACGGTGGCCGCCAGCTGCGGCGGGTACCGGTCGCCGGCGACCGCGGCCGGCGGGACGGCGGCCGCGATCCGCGCCAGCTCCTCGGCCGTGAGCGACAGGTCCAGGGCGGCCACGTTCTCCTCGAGGTACCGGCGCCGCTTGGTCCCGGGGATCGGGACGACGTCGTCGCCCTGGTGCTGCACCCAGGCGAGGGCCAGCTGCCCCGGGGTGACCCCACGCGCGGCGGCGAGCGCGCGCAGCGCCGGGACGATGGCGAGGTTGCGCGCGAGGTTGGCGTCGGTGAAGCGCGGGAGCCCGCGCCGCATGTCGTCGGGTGGTAGCTGGGCGGTCGTCGTGATCGTCCCGGTGAGGAAGCCGCGGCCGAGGGGGGAGAAGGGGACGATCCCGATCCCGAGGGCGCGGCAGGTCGGCACGACCTCGGCCTCGATCCCGCGGGTCCACAGCGACCACTCGCTCTGAACCGCGGCGACCGGGTGGACCCGGTGGGCCCGCCGGATCGTGACGGCCGCAGCCTCGGAGATCCCGAGGTGGCGGACCTTGCCCTCAGCGACCAGCTCTTTGAGCGCGCCCCAGGTCTCCTCGACCGGGACGGTGGGGTCGACGCGGTGCTGGTAGTAGAGGTCGATGTGGGAGACGCCGAGCCGCCGCAGCGACGCCTCGCACGCCTGGCGCACGTAGGCCGGGTCGCCGCGGGGGGGCTGCCGGACCTCGTCGGGGCGAAGGCCGAACTTGGTCGCCAGCACGACCCCGTCGCGGCGGCCGGCGATCGCCCGGCCGACCAGCTCCTCGTTGGCTCCCGCCCCATACACGTCGGCGGTGTCGAGGAGGGTCACGCCGAGGTCGAGGGCTCGGCGGATGGTCGCGATCGCCTCCCGCTCGTCCCCGTACACGCCGTAGGCCGAGCTCATCCCCATGCAGCCCAGCCCCTGGGCGCCGACGGCGAGAGGGCCCAACTGCCGGGTCGCGATCGTCATCGGGGTGATCGGCCGCTCAATCGGGTCCCAGCCCGCGGCCGGTTGGGGCGCCATCCGGTGGGCTCCGTGTCGGGAGTCGTGGGTGTTCCTCCGCCGGCCGCCCGCTCCGGCGCCGCCGGGTGGGCGGTCGCGAGCCATCGCGGCGCGGGCGCCGGTTCGCCCCAGTCTAGAGCGGTTCGGGCCCGCAGCCGGCCACCGGCCCCCGCGTCGGTCCGGCGCCCGATCCGCCCGCCAGGCGGCGTCATCACCTCGTCACCGACCTCTCAGGTACATGGCGGCCCGGGCGACTAGACTCGCGGTGCGCTCCGGGCCGCCCGAACACCGCGGCGGCCGCCGCACCAGCCCTTCGGGCATGGAGGACGAGGCCGTGATCGCCATCTGGAAGCTGACCGCAGCGCTCGCGGCGGCGGTGATCGGGGTCGGCGGGCCGGTCGTGGCCGCGGCCGCGGGGGGACGCGCGACCACCGCCCATTCCCCGATGGCCGCCGGAGGGCACCGCCTGCCCGCGTTCGAGTCACCCGTCTGCGGCACCCCGGCGGGGGACCACGCGGCCTGCCATCTGGTTCAGCTGCTCCAGCCGTCCCGCTACTGGCACCCTGGACCTGACGGCCGGGGGCCGGGACACGGCGGCGGCGGGGGCGCCGTCCCGGCCCCGCCAGCGTCCGGCTTCTACCCCGCCGACCTCCAGAGCGCCTACGGTCTTGCGTCCGCGGCTGCGGCCGTGACCGCCGGGCCCACCGCCCCGACGATCGCCATCGTCGACGCCTACGACGACCCCCGCGCGGCGTCGGACCTCGCCGCCTACCGGGCCAGCCTGAGCGCGGCCACCGACCCCGCAACCGGCCTTCGCGACGCCGCCATCCCACCGGTGTGCAGCGCTTCGGGCCAGTCCGGGTGCGTTGCGTTCACCAAGGTGAACCAGACCGGCGGGACGAGCTACCCGAAGGGCAACTCGGGCTGGGCCGAGGAGATCTCCCTCGACCTCGACATGGTGTCGGCGATCTGCCCCGCCTGCAACATCGTCCTGGTGGAGGCGACCTCCAGCAGCTTTGCGAACCTCGCCCAGGCGGTGACCGAGGCCAAGGCCTTCCACCCCGCCGCCATCACCAACAGCTACGGCGGGGGTGAGTTCAGCTCGGAGACGAGCGACACCGCAGTCTTCTCCGGTAGCACGGGCACGGCCATGACCGCGGCCACGGGCGACTCGGGCTACGGGGTCGAGTTCCCGGCCGCCTCGCCGGGGCTGACCGCGGTCGGCGGCACCACGCTCACCTACACCGGCACCGGCGCCGGGCTGACCTGGGCCGCCCAGACCGTCTGGTCCGGTGCCGGCAGCGGCTGCTCCGCCTACGAGGCCCTTCCCGGCTGGCAGAGTGACCCCGGCGTCTACAGCCAGAACAGCGTGTGCACCGGGCGCCAGGTCGGCGACGTCGCCGCGGTCGCCAATCCCCAGACCGGGGTCGCCGCCTACGACACCTACGGCCAGAGCGGCTGGCTGGTCTTCGGCGGCACCAGCGTCTCGACCCAGATCGTGGGCGCGATCTACGGACTGGCCGCCGGCAGCGGAGCCTTGCGGCCCAGTCCGAGCGCCCTCTACGTCGACACGGGCACCGGTGCCACCGGGCCGACCCCCGGCCTCGTCCCGGTGGCCTCGGGATCGACCGCCACCTGCGGCGACTACCTCTGCGACGCCCAGGACTCGCTGCCCAGCGGGTACAACGGGCCGACCGGGCTGGGGACCCCCGACGGGACCACCGCCTTCGCCGGGCCGGCCGCGACCGCGGGGTCGCTCACGTTCAGCCCCCCGAGCGTCGCGCTCACCGCCGGCACGACGGCGGGGCCGATCAGCATCGGTCTGTCGCAGGCCGCGCCGAGCACCGGGCTTGCCCTGACGCTGAGCACGACGTCACCGACCGGCGGGTTCTCGGCCAGCTCGAGCGGCACCCCCACCGCCTCGATGACCCTTTCGGTTGCGGGTGGCGCCAGCCAGAGCGCGCCCTTCTACTACACCGACCAGACGGCGGGCAGCCCCACCGTGCGCGCGGCGGCCTCGGGCTGGAGCTCCGGGACCCTGGCGGTGACCGTCACCCCGGCTGCGCTCGCCACGCTCGTCGTCTCGCCGACGAGCGCCGCCGTCGCGGCCGGAAGCTCGCAGGGGTTCACCGCGACCGGCACTGACCTGTACGGAAATCCGGTGAGCGTGGACCCGACCTGGTCCACCTCGGTCCAGGGGGCGAGCGTAAGCCCGGCGTCAGGGAGCAGCACGACGTTCGCGGCGTCCGCCTCCGCCACCGGGAACGGCCTTGTCACCGCGACCGCCTCCGGGGTCACCGGCAGCGCCTCCGTCTCGATCACGGCCCTGGCGCCGATGTCGGCTGCCATCTCCGCGGGGTCGGTGGCCAAGCGGGGACCGCAATACAAGGTTCCCCTCACCGTCAGCGCCGACAGCGGCTCGGGGACGCCGATCAGCGGCGCCAGCGCCTCGATCCAGGTGTATGCGGGCACGGTGTGCGGCGGACCCGTGATCTCGTCCGGCAGCGGGACCACTGGGACCAGCGGCCAGGTGGCGTTCACGTTCTCGACCCGCAAGGCGGGCTCGTGGTGCGCGGCCGCGACCGTTACCGACGCCGGCCACACGCCGGCCACCGCGCAGACGACCTTCTCGAGCTAGGCGCCCGGGCGCACTGTCAGCCTGGGGGACGTCACCGGGCACGTGGTGTGGCCCCGCGGACGCCGCGAGGTCGGGCCCAGCGGAGGACGACCCAATACCCAGCTACCGGCGACGGTCCCGGGCACGGCCGAATGGCAGCGCTGCGGCCGGGCGTCCCTCCACGCGGTGGCAAACGTGCGCGCTGACATCCCCGAGGCGGTGAATGCGGTCGTGATGGAGGCGGCCGACTACTGGCTCTCGGTCGGGCTCACGATCGAGCCCCGCCACCCCGATGCCGCCGCCCGGCTCCTGGCCTGATCGAGATGGAGGAGCCGGAGGGGCGCGAGCTGGCGACGGCCCCGGACCACTTCGTGGAGGAAGCGCTGGGATGAGACATCGCGGGCGGGCGTCGAACCTCCATCGCGCGGCGCGCGAGGCCAACGACGGCTGGACTCTTGCGTCCGGGAATCCCCGTCGGAGCGCGCGGCGAGGCCGGAACAAGATCGTTGGCGCGCCGCGGCACGGGCCGGCCTGCGGCGCGCACTCTGGGGGTGACCGCGCGCCTTCCAGCACGGGTGAATCCCGAGGTTCAAGCGGATCGATCCGCCCACGAGTTCTTTGTCCCCGAGCGGCTATCCGGCCAGAGTTCCGTTTCCTTCGTCTCAGGGATCTGGCGCTGACGATGGTCGCGATGGCGAGTTCCAATGTCCGCGCCCCTTCGCTCCGCAGACAGTTCCAGAGTCCCGCCCCTTTCGCGCGCGCCCTGCCTGTGCGCCCAGCTGAGCCTGCAGGGATGGCGGAAACCCGAGCCCCACCCGTTGGCAGTCGAGGCGCGGTCGCTACTACCTTGCGCTGTCGAGATTGATCGGCAGGAACGCGGATACACCGTGGATGATCTGACCGTCCTGACTGGGGTGGGGCCGGACAAGTTCCCTAGCTGCCATGTGGCCGACCGCGATCCAGTGCGGCTCAGAGTTCGGGCCTGAGTCGCTCCAGCGAGCCGCCTCGGTCTTGCGGGCTGCCGCGGAGCGTGCCTCCGGGGTCACTCCAGCCGCCCGGGCTCTGCCGCCCTTGTGTCCGCCCAGCCGCCCCAGGGCAACCGCGGCCGGGTTCTAGCCCTGGCATGGGACCGGCTGGGGCTCGGTAGCCTCCCCGACGGTCACGGTGGCCCGAGCGCTGAGGTGGCTTGGGCGCCTGCGTGCTCGGTCAGGCATACGCCAATCGTTCGCCCGCCGGGTCCGAGGCGCCGCGACCGGTCTTGCCCAGCTGACCTACTCCCGGTGCCGCACAGCGCTTGACACGTCGTGGCCGCGGCTGCCAGACTAAGAAGATCTGCACGCTGTGCGTGCGGCGTGGCCGGGGTTCGGCAGGAGGGGGCGAGCTGGCAATCGCGGGTTCGCACCCGGTTGCCGCCCGACGCGAGCGCGGGGCCGGGTCGCCGGGCCGACGTCATCACCATCGAAGCACGGGGCGATACGGCGCGGGCACGTGTCCGTGGGATTGCCCCGTGACCCGGTGCAATTAGAGGGAGGGAGGACCATGACCGTTCGATCGATCGTAGTCCGCCGGCTCACGAGATCCGCGGTGGCGGCATGCGCCGTGGCGGGCTTCAGCCTGATTGCCTCGCCGGTCACCGCCGGCACGGCTCGGACCGCCGCTGCCAGCCGACCCCTCATCGTCAACATGAGCTATCCGCCCTCGACGATCGACCCCTCGGAGGGTCTCAACGAGGGTGACTTCATTCTTCCGCTGGCCACCTACACGACCCTCATCCGCTACGGGACCAAGCCTGGGCCGGATGGCACGCAGCAGGTCGACTACTCGAAGTTCGAGCCCTACCTGGCGAAGTCCTGGAGCATCAGCGCCAACAGCAAGCGCTACACCTTTCACCTCAACACCGGATTCCACTTCGCCGACGGCACGCCGATCACCGCCGCTGATGTCGCATTCTCGTTCCAGCGCGAGATCACCATGAATGGGGGCGGGGCCTACTACATCCTCGACGGCCACTACGCGCCGCTCCTGATCAAGTCGATCAGCACGCCCAACCCCGACACCGTCATCTTCAATCTCAACGTCGCCGACTCCGGCCTACTCACCAACTGGGCCCAGCCCGCCGGGGCGGTCATGGAGCCTTCGGTGGTGGACGCGCACGGCGGCGTGGCCAAGGACAAGGTGAACACCTGGGTCGCCGGCCACATCGCCGGCGGTGGGGGGGCGTACGACCTCGTCAGCTACAACCCGGGAGTGCAGGCGATCCTGAAGGCCAACCCAGCCTCGCCGCTCCGGGCGGTGAGCAAAGAGGTGATCGTCAACTTCATCACCAGCCCCGCCACCCTCGGGCTTGACGCCAGGGACGGCGAGGCCGACATCACCATCGGCATCCCCAACGCCACCGCGCACAGCCTAAGCCACGTGGCCGGAGTGAAGGTGCCGGCATATCCTGCCCCCGAGAGCGAGTACTTCGGCTGCAACCTCAAGGTCGCGCCCTGCAACAATCTTGACCTGCGCTTGGCATTGCGCTACGGCACCCCGCTGGCGCCCATCCTCGCCCGGGTGGCGTTCGGTTATGGGGCCTTATTCACAAACCCGATCATCCCGGACATGCCCGGCTACAATCCTGCCCTGTCCAAGCCCGCCGCCTACAACCTCAGCAAGGCGAAGGCCTACATCAGGGAGTCTCATCTCGCCACCCCGATCAAGCTCACCATCGACATCGAGGCTGGAGATGAGGCTGGGGCGACGATCGGACCGATCCTTGAGGACTACTGGAGCAAGTTCGGAGTGTCGGTGAGCCTCCAGACCCTGAGCGCTCCCGTCTACGTCACCACCACCGAGACCCACAAGGACGAGTCCTACATCCGGACCGCTGGGCCAGGCGTGCCGACCGTGCCCTACTATCTCGGCTACAGCGCGATCTGCGGGATCTCCTTCAACCTCACCCAGATCTGCATCCCTCAGGTCGACCGACTCCTCGCCGAGGGGGGAGCGGCACCCACCAGCCGGCAGCAGCCGTACTGGAACAAGATCACCGAGCTGATCAATGCGCAAGCGCCACGGGTGACCTTCTACGAGGTCTACTTCCCGATCGTGCTCAGCGACCGCGTCCACAGCTACGTGTTCAGCGACGAGTTCGGCCAGATGGCGACCTGGGGAACTTGATTGCCCCGGCCTGAGGGGACGACCCGCCCGCACTCTTGCCGCGGACGCGGGTCGGCGCTCAATGAGTCGGCGCGACCGCCGGCGGAGGCGGCAGCTCCGTCGGCGCCATCCGGTTTGCTGAGGCCCGGGCCGGACCCACGTGCCTGAAGACGGGGTGGGTTGGGTGCGTGGCCGCGTCCGCCGTGGTGAGAGGCCCGGATCGCGCCGCGGCAGGCTCTCTCGGAGCCGCGCGGCCCGGCTCCCCCGGTCGGCTCGTCGGGGTTGTCAAGGGCACGGAGAACGTGGCCGCCGCTGATCCCATCTCGCCGGTTGCCGGTCGTTGGTCACCGAGCCCGCTGCGGCTACGGGTCGTCGCGATGTGGCGGCGAGCAGGCCGATTCGTCGCCGGACGACGCGAGGCCACCGCTGGGTTCGCCATTGTCCTGGTCATCGCCGGGTTCTCCTGGGTGGGACCGCTGGTTTGGCGGGTCAATCCCCTCTCTGTCAGCCTCCTCAGCTCGCTCCTGCCCCCCACCTCCCGGCATCCCTTCGGCACCGACGAGGTGGGCCGCGACGTTCTCGCCCGGGTGATGAGCGCTGGGCAATTGGACATCTTGGCTGCCCTGGCGATCACCGCGGTCGGCGGTGTAATTGGCATGGGCATCGGGCTCGCGGCCGGGCTGCGCGGAGGGGTGGCTGAGAACGTGAGCATGCGGCTGATCGATGCGCTGCTGGCGTTCCCGCCGCTCATCCTGGCGCTCGCGATCTCGGTCGCTCTCGGCGCCGGGACCACCTCCGCCGCGCTCGGGATTACGATCTCGACAATTCCCTTCTACGCCCGGCTGATGCGGAGCGAGGTCCTCCGCGTCAGGGCGTTGCCGTTCGTGGAGGCGGCCGAAGCCAGTGGCGGCCGTCCGTCGCGCATCGTGACGCGCCACATCCTGCCCCACACGTGGCGGGTCATGGCCATCCAGGCCAGCTCGGTGGTGGGCTACGCCGTCCTCACCCTGGCCGCCCTGGGATTCGTCGGGCTGGGGGTGCAGGTCCCCACGCCCGAGTGGGGCACCATGATCACCAGCGGCCTCAGCTACGTGCTCTCCGGTCAGTGGTGGATCGGGGTCTTCCCAGGAGCGCTCCTGCTGGCTCTGGTGATCGGCTGCAACCTAGTCGCTGACGGGCTGGGCGGCGATACCCCGGTCAGCCTGCTGACGGGGCCGCGCCGGGCTCCGACGCCCGAGTGAGCGGACGGCGTGGTCACCGCCTTCCTGGTGCCAGCGCGGTGAGCCGAGACCCTCGACGGACATCCGGTCGGGATTGGCCATCTCGACCGGCGCCCCCGCGCTGGGCGCCGCTGGGGGAGGGGTCCGGCCCGGGGTCCACGGGTTGACCCGCACCGTCGGCTCGCGCCTCATCGGGGCAGCCATCACCCTCTTTATCGCCTCGGTGGCCGTCTTCGTGATCCTCCGGCTGCTGCCGGCCGACCCCGCCAGGCTCATCCTCGGCCCGTTGGCCAGCCCGGCCGCGATCCAGCACGAGCGGGCGGCCCTCGGTCTCGACCAACCCCTCTACACCCAGTACGCCACCTACCTGGTCGGCTTCGCCCACGGGAAATGGGGCTTCGACTATGAGAACGGCACGCCCGTGCTGACCGAGGTGGTGACGCGGCTGCCCGCCAGTCTCGAACTGGGGTTCTACGCCCTGCTGTTCGCCACGGTCGGTGCGGTCGTCGCCGCCGTGGCCTCGGTCGGGGCTCGCTCGCACGCGGTCGACCGTATCTTCCGATCGCTTGCCTTCGTCGGACTCGGCAGTCCGCCGTTCTGGATCGGCCTCATGGCGCTCGTGCTCTTCGCCGAGTACCTGCACTGGCTCCCTGGTCCGGTCGGTCGGCTCGGAGTCGGGATTGCGCCGCCGCCCACGACGACGCACTTCTACACCTGGGACGCCCTGCTGCACGGGCGATGGGGCACGTTCGTCGATGCCTTCCGGCACCTGCTCCTGCCCGCCCTCACTCTCGGCCTGGCTCCGTTCGGATACCTGTTCCGGCTGCTCCGGCACAGCCTCATGGAGGTGAGTGACGAGGACTTCCTGCTCGTGTGTCAGGGCAAGGGCCTCACCCGTTGGCAGGCCCTGCTGCGCCACGGCGTCCCCACCGCCCTGCTCCCGGCGCTCACCGCGCTGGGGCTCCTCGTCGCCCAGCTCGTTGCCGGGAGCGTGCTCGTCGAATCGGTGTTCGACTGGCCCGGGGTGGGTCAGCTGGTGGTGAACTCCGTGCTGGCCCGCGAGTACGGGGTGGTTCAGGCCTTCGTCATCCTCAGTGCGGTCGCCTTCGTGCTCATGAACATGGTGGTCGACGCCCTGTATGTCGTCGTCGATCCTCGGCTGCGCCGGCCGGCCACGGTCTCACGATGATCGCGGCCGATGCGACACCGGCGGTCAACCCTTGCACAGTTGCACCGCCGGTGCTGCAGGTGCAGAACCTCACCGTGGCGTACGGTCACGGGCCAGGAAGGGTCATCGCCGTACGCGACGTTAGCCTCACCATTCGAGCCGGTGAGAGGCGGGGGGTGGTCGGCGAGTCGGGGTCGGGCAAGACGTCGCTGGCGCGGGCGATCCCGGGCCTGCTGAGCCGAGGCGGGCGGGTCGTCGCCGGTCGGGTGCTAGTGGCCTCGCGGGACCTGCGCGACCTCTCGCCGCGCGCCAACGCCCTGCTGCGCCGCTCCGCCGTCAGCGTGATCTTCCAGGACCCGCTTAACGCGCTTGACCCGGTCCGGTCGATCCGCTCCCAGGTCTCCGAGGCCATCCGCCTTCGCCGACCGGGGGCGCGCCGCCAGAGTCGCCGACGGATGCGCGCCGACGTCGAGGCTCTGCTGGAGGAGTGCGAGATCCGCGACGCCGCGCGGGTCATGGGGCAGTACCCGCATGAGCTCTCCGGGGGGATGCGCCAGCGGGTGGCGATCGCCATGGCCGTCGCCGGGGACTGCACCCTGATCATCGCCGATGAGCCCACCACCGCCCTCGATGTCGCCACCCAGGCCGAGATCCTGCAGATGCTACGTCGGGTCATCGCAGACCGCTCTAGTGCAATCATGTTCATCACCCACAACTTGGCGGTCGTGAGCCAGTTCTGCGACACGGTCTCGGTGATGTATGCCGGGCGCGTCGTCGAAGAGGGTCCCTGCGCCGAGGTGGTGCGCGATCCTCTCCACCCATATAGCCAGGGACTCATCGCCGCCATTCCCAGCCTTACCGGCCCCCGCCAGGAGCTGGTCGGCATTCCCGGGGAGCCCCCGCTCCTGAGTGAGCCCGAGTCCGGCTGCCGGTTCGAGCCGCGATGCCGGGTGGGACACGGCGTCGCGATCTGCCGGGAACAGGTGCCGGGCCTGGACCCGCTGCCGGGACGCTCCGGACTCCGGCACGTCCGCTGCCACCTCGTCGATCGGGCCTCGGTCGGTCGAGCCCCGGCGCCGGCGCGCGAGGCCTAGCCGTCCCGGTGCCCGTCGCGCCTGTGTCCAGGCCCTCCACGCTGGCCACAGGGCCGGCCCTGGAGGTGGTCGATCTCAGCAAGGCGTACCTCGGCGCGCGCCCGAGGTGGAGCGGTGCGCGTCCCGTCATCGAAGCCATTCGCGGCGTCTCATTCCGGGCCGCGCCCGGCGGCATCCTCGGCATCGTCGGGGAGACCGGCTCCGGCAAGTCCACCCTGGCACGCTGCATCGCCGGGTTGACCCAGCCATCCGCGGGCCGGGTGGTGTGGGGAGACGTCACCCTCACGGCGCTCACGCGCGAGCAATGGCGCCTCACCCGACGACGTCTCCAGATCGTGCTCCAGAATCCGTATTCAACGTTGGACCCGAGGATGTCGGTCGGTCAGATCGTCGCCGAGCCGCTCGCGAACTTCGAAATCGGCACACCGCGCGACCGCCTGGAGATGGTCCGCGAGACGTTGGCCACGGTCGGGCTCGCCCCGAGCCTGGCGGGCAGCCGGCCGGCGGCCCTCTCAGGTGGACAGCGACAGCGGGTCGCCCTGGCCCGTGCCCTGGTGCTCCGTCCCGAGCTGCTGATCCTCGACGAGCCGGTCTCTGCCCTCGACGTCTCGGTGCAGGCTCAGGTGCTGAACCTGCTCCTGCAATTGCACCGCGCGCTGGGCCTCTCCTACCTTGTCATCGTTCACGACTTGGCCGTCGCCAGGCAGGTGTGCGATTCCCTGGTGGTCATGTTCGCCGGGGCGGTGGTCGAGGAGGGACCGGCCGACGCGATCCTCAGTCGTCCGATGCACCCCTACACCCGCCAGCTGGTGGCGGCGTCGCCGGAGATCGGAAAAGACCGAACGGACGGTCGAGCGGCGGCCGGTGACGCCGCTCGTCCGCCGGGAGCCGTCCATCGGCCGATCGGGTGCCGGTACCGCCCGCGCTGCCAGCTCACGCAGGGCGAGCCGGTGTGCGGCACCGTCGACCCGGAGCTGCGCGAGCTCGAGCCCGGCCGCAGGGTCGCCTGCCACCTGTCCCCCGAAGGCTCCGCCGATGGGTGAGGAGCCGAGCTGTGCGCGGGGTCCACGCGCTCCGTGGTCCAGCGCCAGCCACCTGTCGCCAACCGCAGCAGCATTCGGAGGCTGACGTGGAGCTCGACACGGTCGTCCGGTCGGGGCTGGTGACGACCGCGGCCTTCAGCCGGGTGACGGACCTGGGGATCCGCGACGGCCGGGTGGCCGCCATCGGCCCGCACCTCGACGCGCCCAACGTGATCGACGCCAAAGGGCGGCACGTGGTCCCGGGCCCGATCGACCCGCACACCCACTTCGGCAACAGGTTCGGGGGAGTCGAAGCGCTCGACGACCACGCGAGCGGCACCCTGGCCGCGGCGGTCGGCGGGGTCACCAGCGTCATCAACTTCACGTTCCCGCTGCCCGGCCAGCCGCTGCTGGAGGCTGTGGAGCGGGAACGGGCGGCTGCGGCCGGGCGAGCCCACGTTGACTATGCATTCCACGCTGTCGTCACCCCCGCCGCGGCCGCTGACGTCGCCGGCGAGCTGCCCGCGCTCGCCGCCGCGGGGGTCACCAGCCTCAAGGTCTTCATGGCCGGGGAGGGACTGGCCCTGAGCCGAAGCCAGCTCCTCGACGTCCTCGCGGCCGCCGCCCGCAATGGCTTCGTCGTAGCGGTGCACGCCGAGGACGGACCGTTGGTCGACCAGCTGACGGCGTCGCTGATCGCGTCAGGGCATCGGTCGATGTCGCACCTGACGCAGGCCCGCCCGCCGGCCGCGGAGGCGGCGGCGGTCGAGCTCGTCAGCCGCTACGCCCAGGAGCTTGGCGCCACCGTCTACCTGGTGCACCTTTCCTCTCGCGCCGCGCTGGCGGCGGTGCGGGCCGCCCGAGAGCGTGGCGCGCGGCTCCATGTCGAGGCCAGGCCCGCCCACCTCCTCCTGAGCGATGACCGCTACGAGCTGACCCGCACCAGGGCGCGCGACTTCGTCTGCTGGCCCCCACTGCGCCCGGCTGATGACCAGGCCGCCCTGTGGGAGGGTCTCGAGTCGGGTGAGATCCAGACCATCGGGACCGACCATGCCGGATGGCCTCGGAGCGATCCCCCGGCGGCGCTCCCCGGATTCGACGAGGTCATTCCCGGGATGCCGGGCGTCCAGACCCTTGTCGCCCTCCTCTTCGCCGAGGGGGTGGCGCGCGGACGACTCACCATCGAGCGCTTCGTCGAGGTGACGGCGGTGAATCCCGCCAAGATCTTCGGGCTGTGGCCACGCAAGGGGAGCCTCGCCATCGGCAGCGATGCCGACCTGACCGTGATCGACCCCGGGCGCTCGGCGAGGGTCGTGAGCTCGCGGATGGCTTCGCGATCCAGCTTCGACCCCTTCGACGGCTGGACGTTGAGGGGATCGCCAGTCCTCACGATGTTGCGCGGTACGGTGGTCGCCCGTGACGGGGCCGCAGCCGGCGACGGACCCTCGGGCGCCTACCTGTCGCGACCACTGCCACCATCGTGATCGGCGCGCTGCGGCCCCCGTGCGATCGGTCCGACCGGTCCTGCCCGTGAACCGAGAGTCGGCCGGAGGCTCGCGTCGTGCCTGACACGATCACCACCGAGGTGATCCATCACGGTCTCCTCGCGGCGGCCCAGGAGATGGCCCGCAACCTCTGCCGGACCGCCTACAACACCATCGTCTATGAGATTCACGACTACGGAGTTGGGATCCACGACCCGGACGGCAACGTGGTCGCCGACGCTCCGGGCATCGCCAGCTTCACCGGGGCCAACGACTTCGGGGTGAAGCGTGTCCTCGAGGTCTTGGGGCGCAGCTCCCTGGTTGCGGGCGACATCATCCTCCTCAACTACCCGTATTGGTCCGGGGCCCACACCCTGGACGCGCTGGTGATCGCGCCGATCGTCGAACACGAACGGCTGATCGCCTTTGCCTCCTGCCGGGTTCACCTGCTCGACCTCAAGCAGCGGCATGCGGGCTACGTTCTCGATTCCACCGACATGGCCGAGGAGGGCCTCTTCTTCCCCGGGGTGAAGCTCTACGCCGCGGGCAGGCCGCGGCCAGACATCTTCAATCTCGTCCGCTTCAACAGCCGGATGCCGGAGCGAACCTTGGGGGACCTCCAGGCGCAGGTCTCCGCCTGCCAGACCGGGGAGCGGCTGGTCCAGGCGATGGCTCGGCGGTACGGGGCGCGGGAGTTAGTCGAGGCCATGCGTGAGATCAATGACCACGGAGCGCGGCTGGCGCTCGCGGGGCTGTCTCGGCTGCCCACGGGCACATGGTCGGCGATTGACTACGTCGACAGCGACGGCATAGCCACCGACGAACTCGTGAAGCTCGAGGTGACGGTGACGGTGCAGCCGGACCGTATGGTAGTCGACTGGAGCCGCACCGACCGACCGGCCCGCGGACCCATCAACCTGCCTCGCGGTCGCACCCTGGCGGTCACCATGCTGGCCTTCAAGGCGCTGACGACCCCGGACAGCCCGGTGACATCCGGGAACTTCCGCCCCCTCGAGGTCCTCACCACACCGGGTTCGCTGATGGAGGCGGTGCCGCCGATGCCCACATTCACGCAGTGGACGGGGCTGCTCGTCCCGGAAGTGATCACCAAGGCGCTGGCGCAGGGGATGGCCTCTCTGATCCCAGCCTGCTCGGGTGGCGATATCTGCGACGTCATGACGCTGGGGCCCGCGTCCTGGACCGGGGCCCCCTGGTTGGAGGCGATCAATGACGCCGTTGGGTTCGGCGGCCACGCGGAGGGGGACGGGTCGGACGGGATCACCCACGTGACCCAACCGGGGTGCCGCAACAACCCGATAGAGGTCTTCGAGACGAGGGCTCCGGTGCTGATCGAGCGGTACGGGTACCGGGTCGACTCGGGCGGTCCCGGCACCCACCGCGGCGGGGTCGGGGTCGAGCGGACGTACCACTTCCTGGCCCCGGCTACGGCCATCGTCATCAACTACAAGACCCGGACCTCCCCGTGGGGGTCAGCCGGCGGCCGTCCCGGGCGCCGCAACGAGGTCATCGTGCATCCGGGCACCGATCACACGCGGCGCGTCGGAGCCAGCCGCAACGAGCTCCTGCCCGGAGATCGCCTCACCAACCTCACGGGCGGCGGGGGCGGCTGGGGGGACCCGATCGGGCGCGACCCGGCCCTGGTGGCCGCCGATGTCGAGTCCGGGCTGGTCACGGTGGGGCGGGCAGCGATCGACTACGGGGTCGTCGTCGACGCCAGCACCGGGCTCGTCGACGACGCCGCCACCCAGGCGTTGCGCGGTGCCGTCCCCGGGGGTGATCGGGACGGACCGTCGAGGCCGGGTTGAATCCGATGCGGATCGGCGTCTTCCTCGGAGCCTGGGGAGCCCTGGCTTCGACCGAGCACATCCGCAACTTCGCCGAGGTTGCCGAGGCCGCTGGCTTCACGACTCTCTGGGTCGGTGACCACATCGTGATCCCGAAGGTGCAGGGCTCCACCTATCCCTACAGCCCGACCGGGCAGTCACCGTTTCGCGCCGACGACTTCCTCTTCGAACCCATCAGCCTGGTCGGGTACCTTGCCGGACGGGTGTCCCGGATCGGCCTCGGGATCAGCGTCTACGTCCTCCCGCTGCGCAACCCCGTCCTGTCGGCGAAGCAGCTGGCGGGTCTCCAAGCACTCTCCGGGGGCCGGCTCTCGGTCGGCATCGGAGTAGGGTGGCTTCGAGACGAGTTCCAGGCCCTCCAGGCCGACTTTGAGGCGCGGGGTCGGCGTGCCGAGGACTACCTTCGGGTCGTCCGCCACCTCTGGACCCGGCCGCAGGACCCGATCCATACGGACGCGTACGCTGTGCCCGCGGTCGGCTTCGCCCCCGTGCCGAGCCCGCTCCCCCCGTTGCTGGTCGGCGGCAACTCGGCGGCCGCGATCGGGCGTGCCGCGCGCCACGCCGATGGATGGCACCCGCTGCGAATCTCGGCGCAGAGGCTGGCGATGGGTCGCGAGCAGCTCAGGTGCGCGGCCACCGCGGCAGGTCGCGACCCGGCCACCCTGAAGGTGGTGCTGCGCCGTCCGCTGATGGGCGCCCACGAGTTGGGTGCGGATCCGCCCCGGCCCGCCGACGGTCTGTGGGCCGTCCTCGAGCGCAGGCTGCACCAGTATCATATCGCTGGTGTGGATGAGTTCGTAGTGGAGTTCCCGCTGGACACGGTGACGCCCGGGCGCCAGCTGGCGTGGCTCGAGTGGCTCGGGGCTCGTGCCCGGGGGGCCTTTGAATGAGGGCGGTTGGCCCAGGATCGGACGGACCCCGGCGGCGCCCGAGCCTCCTCGGCACCACCCAGCGCCCTGGCGTCCGGCCGCGCCCGATCCAGGCTGCGCCGGGAGCTCAAGGCACGATCTGGATCGTGGACACCACCCCACCGGCCTCATGACGCCGTCCGCTTCGGCACCGATCCGCCTCGCCGTAGACGTCGGGGGCACGTTCACCGACATCGTGGTCCACGACGGCTCCGACGGCGGGCTCCGGTTCGACAAGGTCCCGACCACTCCGGCCGAGCCGGGCACGGGGGTGCTGGCGGCGGTCGACCGTGCCCGCGTCCCCCTGGCCGCGGCTGGCTACTTCGCCCATGGAACCACGCTCGGGCTCAATGCCCTCCTCACCAGGGCCGGCGCCAGGACCGCGATCGTGACCACGAGGGGGTTCCGCGACGTCTACCTTCTCGGCCGCACCGACCGCTCAGTGTCGTACGACTTCAAGTACCGCAAGCCCAGGAGCCTGGTCCCGCGCAATCTCATCTTCGAAGTCCCCGAGCGGCTGAACTTCCGCGGTGAGGTGCTGGAGGCCTTCGACACCGAGTCGGCCCGTACCGTGGCGCGGACGATCCACCAGCTGGGCGTGGCGTCGGTGGCGGTCTGCTTCCTCCATGCCTACGCCAATCCAGCCCACGAGCTCGCGATGCGGGAGCTGCTCCTGGCGACCGCCCCCGGGGTTGAGGTCACTCTCTCGCACACCCTGACGCGTGAGTACCGGGAGTACGAACGGACCAGTACCGCCGTACTCGACGCCTACATCCGGCCTCTGGTGCGCACCTACATCCAGCGGCTGGAGACTGCGCTAGGCGACGGGGGCTTCGCCGGTCGCTTCTTCATGATCCGCTCCGGCGGTGGGGCCATGACCGCGAGACGTGCCACCGACGCCCCGGTAAACCTGATCCTCTCCGGGCCCGCCGGGGGCGTCATCGGCGCCGCCCATTTCGGTGCGGCCATCGGCGAGCCCGACCTCATCAGCATCGACATGGGCGGGACCAGCCTGGATGCGTCGCTGATCCGCGACGGCCATCCCGTGGTCCACACCGAGGCCGCCTTCGAGGGGCTCCCGATCATGGTACCGTCCCTCTACATCAACACCATCGGGGCTGGGGGCGGATCGGTGCTGTGGGTGGACGAGGCCGGCCACCTCCAGGTCGGCCCGCGCAGCGCCGGGGCCAGCCCCGGCCCGGCATCCTACGGGCAGGGCGGAACCGAAGCCACACTCACCGACGCGGCCCTGGTGACGGGGTTCCTCGGCCCCGAGACGGCGCTTGCAGGAACGCTCCGACTCGATCCGGAGTTGGCGGTGGCGGCCCTTCGCCCTCTGAGCGAGGCGCTGGGGATGTCCGTAGACCGCGTCGCCGTCGGCGCCATCCGCATCGGCGTGACAAAGATCGTGGGCGCAATCCGAGCCATCACGGTCGAGCTCGGCCACCGACCTTCGGACTTCGCGCTGCTGGCGTTCGGGGGTGCGGGCGGGCTCCTCGCCGCAGAGGTGGCCCGCGAGCTCGCGATTGAGCGTCTCATCGTGCCGCCGGGCCCTGGTTCGTTCTCGGCCCTGGGCATGCTGATGGCCGACGTGCAGCACGATCGGGCTCAGACCTACGTCACCGTTCTCGAACGAGCCGATCTCGGGGCCCTGGAGCATGAGTTCAGCGGAATGGAGCGGCAGGTCACCGAGGCGCTGAGCGAGGACGGCTTCAGCGCCGACCGCATGCGCCTGATCCGGCTCGCCGACATGCGCTACCAGGGCCAGGAGCATACCGTCTCGATTCCGATCGTCGCCGCCATCACCCCTGCGGAGGTGGAGCGGGTGAGCCAAGCCTTCGCCCAGGCCCACCAGGTTCGGTACGGTCACGCGCTCGCGGACCCTGTCGAGATCGTGACGCTTCGCAGCCGAGGCCTCGGCCGAGTCGACCGTCCCGAGCTGCCCGCGATCGCCCGGCGCAGCTCCGGCGCGCTGAACCCAGCCTCACAGCGGCGGCTGCGACAAGACGACGGCTCCGAGCTCGACGTCCCCGTCTACCACCGCGACCGCTGCGCTTTCGGGGACGAGATCGCCGGTCCGGCCGTCATCAGCGAGCACACGGCGACCACGGTCCTGCACCAGGGAGACGTGGCCCGGGTCGGTGCCCTGGGCGAGCTCAGGATCGCCGTCGCGTTGAGGGCCGTCGGTGAGTGATTCGATCACGGTGGAGGTGATCCGCCATGGGCTCCTGGCGTCCGCCCAGGAGATGGCTCGGAACCTCTGCCGGACCGCTTACAACACCATCGTGTACGAGATCCACGACTACGGCGTGGGCCTTCACGACCCCGACGGCAACGTGGTGGCCGACACGCCTGGGATCGCCAGCTTCACCGGGGCCAACGACTTCGGCGTGAAGAATGCGGTGAGCTTTCTGGGCCGCGAGTCGCTCCACGATGGCGACGTGATCCTGCTGAACTATCCCTACTGGTCGTGCGCGCACACGCTGGACGCCTTGGTCCTGGCCCCGGTCATGGTGGACGATAGAGTGATCGCCTTTGCGTCCTGCCGCGTCCACCTCCTGGACCTCAAGCAGAAGGACGCCGGCTACGTGCTCGACTCCACCGACATGGCCCAGGAGGGGATCTTCTTCCCCGCGGTCAAGGTCTGTGAGCGCGGCCAGCCCAACCAGGACATCCTCAACATCATCCGATTCAACAGCCGACTGCCGGAGCGGACCCTGGGAGACCTGCATGCGCAGATCTCAGCGTGCCAGACCGGCGACCGGCTGATCAAGGCGATGGCCCGCAAGCACGGCGTGGAAACCCTGATCGAGGCGATGCGGGAGATCAACGACCATGGCGAGCGGCTCACGCTCGCTGCGTTGGCGCGATTGCCCAAGGGCACCTGGTCGGCGGTCGACTACGTCGACAGCGATGGCGTGGTCGAGGATCAGCTGCTCAGGCTCGAGGTGTCGGTGACCATTGCCGACGACAAGATGATCGTGGACTGGAGCCGGACGGATCAGCCCGCCCTGGGGCCGCTCAACGCGCCTCGGGGACTGACCCTGGCCGTCACCATGCTGACGTTCAAGTTCCTCACCACTCCGGACAGCCCGGTGACTGCGGGCAACTTCCGTCCCCTCGAGGTGATCACCAAGCCGGGATCGCTGATGGAGGCGGTCCCACCGATGCCGACCTTCACGCTCTGGACCGGCCTGCTGGCGCCGGAGGTGATCACCAAGGCGCTGGCCAAGGGCATGCCGGGACTGATCCCCGGCTGCTCCGGTGGGGACGTCTGTGACGTGATGGCGCTGGGGCTCGACCCGAGAACCGGACAGCCCTGGTTGGAGGCCATCAATGACGCCGTTGGGTTCGGCGGGCACGCCGAAGGCGATGGCGAGGACGGCATCATGCACGTCACGGAGCCTGGCTGCCGCAATAATCCCATCGAGGTGCTGGAGACCAAGGCACCTCTCTTGATCGACCGGTACGGCTACCGTCCGGATTCTGCCGGCCCGGGCCGGCACCGCGGTGGGGTGGGAGTCGAGCGCACCTACCACTTCCTCGCCCCCGCAACCGCGATCGTGATTAACTACAAGACGAAGACTCAGCCCTGGGGGTTGGAGGGGGGTGGCCCGGGGGTGAGCAACACCGTGATCCTGCGCCCAGGGACCGCCCAGGAGCAGCGGGTGGGCGCCAGCTACAACCACCTCCAGGCCGGAGAGCGGATTACCAACCTCACCGGCGGCGGCGGCGGCTGGGGAAACCCATTCGAGCGCGACCCCGAGCGAGTCGCCGGCGACGTGGAGGCGGGGCTGGTGAGCCTGGGGCATGCGGCCGATGAGTATGGCGTGGTGATCGATCCCACCTCTCGCGTGGTCGATGTCGCCGCCACCCGCGCCAGGCGCTCGGTGGCTCCGGATGGAGCCCCGTGACCCCCACCGAGATCGTGCCTGCGCCGGCCTCGGACGAGGCGGGGGGGCCGCCGATCCATCTGACCAACGCCAGGGTGCTGGATCCGGTCTCCGGCTCGCTCGGGTCGCCGATGACGATCACGGTATCCGCAGGGACGATCGTCGCCATCGAGGAAGGCCGCCCCGGAGGTGACGGCCGATGCATCGACCTCACCGGTCTGGTGGTGCTGCCCGGGCTGATCGACTGTCACGTCCACGTGACCGCCTTCTCGGCCGACGAGGCCAGCCTGAGCCGGTCGTCGGCCAGCTACGTCACTGCCCAGGCGGCCCGTTCGATGGCGGCGATGCTGCAGCGGGGGTTCACCACCGTTCGCGACGGCACCGGGGCGGACTGGGGGCTGGCAGCGGCCGTTGCCGAGGGGCTGCTCCCGGGACCTCGCCTGCTCTTCTGCGGCCCCTCCCTCACCCAGACCGGCGGGCATGCCGATCACCGCGGTCCCAGCGATCACTCCGCTCCGACCGGCCCGGCCTTCCCCTCCCATGGGATCGTCTGCGACGGAGAGGCCGAGGTGCGGCGAGCCGCCCGCGAGGTCCTGCGCGCCGGCGCCGACCACGTCAAGATCATGCTGTCGGGCGGGGTCGCCTCGCCCACCGATCGCGTCGACAGCACCCAGTTCTCGGCGAGCGAGATCGCGGCGGTGGTGGAGGAGGCCACGGCGGCGGGGCGCTACGTGATGGGGCACGCCTACCCGGCGGCGGCAATCAATCGCGGGCTCGTGGCCGGGGTGCGGTCGATCGAGCACGGCAACCTCCTGGACGACAGCAGCCTTGCCCTGTTCACCGCCCGGGGCGCGTACCTGGTCCCGACCCTCGTGACCTACCGCGCCCTGGTCGCGGAGGGCGACCGCTGGGGGCTGCCTCCGCAGAGCGCGGCCAAGGTGCGCGATCTCTTCGAACAGGGGCTCTTGGCCCTAGAGCGCGCCGACCGCGCCGGGGTCGCGATCGCGTTCGGAACGGACCTCCTGGGAGGGATGCAGCGGCATCAGTCCGAGGAGTTCGCCATCCGAGCGCAGGTCCAGTCGCCGCTCGCGGTCCTGCAGTCCGCGACCGTGGTCGGGGCCAAGCTGCTCGGCCTGGAGCACTGCGTTGGCCAGATCCGGCAAGGGTACGCCGCCGACTTGATCGCCGTCGACGGGAATCCGCTCGATCGGATCGAGATCCTGGCCGAGCCAGAGCGATCGCTGCGCCTCGTCATGCGCGATGGCAGGATCGTCCGGGACCGTAGCTGATGCCGGCGCCGGAGACGTCAGGGCTGGCCGAGATGGCACCGTCGCCGGCTGCCACCTGGCCTGCCCTGCCGTGACACGAGGAGACCGCGTGGACACTTCCCGATTGGCCGCCGACAGGGTCGAGGTCGCGTGGGCGGGCCGGTCCGCCATCGGCGAGAGCCCATATTGGGACGCGGCGCACGACGCCGTCGTGTGGGTCGACATCGGGACACGGAAGGTGTGCCGCCTCGAGGTTGAAACCGGCCGCTACCGTTCCTGGCAGATGACCGAGCACATCGGCGCCGCGGTGCCGCGCCGGGGCGGCGGCATGGTGGTGGCCCTGGGCGCGGGATTTGCCGCCTTCGATCCCGAGGATGGCTCGCTTTCGATGCTGGCGCCGCTCGATTTGGGCGACAGCCAGGTTCAGCTCAACGACTGCCAGTGCGACCGCCATGGTCGGATCTGGGGCGGAACCCAGGGCGAACCCCCGCGGGCGGCCCACCTCTATCGCCTCGACGCCGGCCATGGGCTCACCACCGTGCTCGACCAGGTCACCGTCTCCAACGGCATCGGCTGGAGCCCGGACGATCGATCGATGTACTACGTCGACAGCCGGGAGCGTCGCATCGACGTCTTCGACTTCGACGTGGCCAGGGGAACGGTGAACAACCGTCGGCCCCTCGTGCACGTCCCCGACGAGGCGGGAGTGCCGGACGGACTCTGCGTCGACAGCGCCGGGATGATTTGGGTCGCGCTGTGGGGGGGGGGCGCGGTGCGCCGGTATCGCCCCGATGGAGGACTGGATCGCGTGCTCCCGATCCCCGCGGCAAACGTCACCAGCTGCGCCTTCGGCGGAGCGGACCTCTCCACCCTCTACGTCACCACCGCGGCCCAGGGAATGACCGAATCCGAGCTGGAGATGCAGCCCGCGGCTGGCGCTCTCCTCGCGCATCGGCCGGGGGTGCACGGACAGCGTCCCAACGCCTACGCAGGCTGATACGGGGCGGCGGCCACCGGCTGCGACAGAGCTGACTGGCACGGCAAGGCGGCGACCTCGGCGCGCCACGCCAGTGCCTCGGACCGTGGCGCCGCGTTCGAGGAGCGCCGCCGGTAGCCCGCTGCGGCCGCGCGCGGTGGCGGAGCAAGCAATGGCCGCGCTGCGCCAGGTGCCCCGGCGACGCCGCCGCCGGGGTGGGTTCCGGCCCCGCACACGCGCAGGCCGGGAATCGTGGTGCGATAGCTGGCCCACCCTGGCACCGGGCGCAGCGGGTAGAGCTGGTCGAGGGTCGTCTCGCCCTGGACCGCGTGCCCGCCGGTGAGGCTGATCGGCGGCTCCATGTCGACCGGGATCATGATCCCGCCGACCTCGATCGCCGAGGGGAGCTCGGGCATCCATCCTCACAGCTTGCGGATCACGCGGTCGGCGACCCGCTCCCTGATGGCGTCCCGTCCCTCATCGGCCCGCCGATAGGGCCGGCTGGTGACGGCGGCCGTGATGATGTGGGACCGGGCGGTGCCCGGTCGAGGTCACGGGAGCCGGAGAGGAACGGCTTGGTGCGGGGCTGGGACGCTGGACGCCCACCGCGCGCCGGCGCCTGCCGGGGATCGACGGCGTCGAAGGTGGACAGGCCCTCGCCGACGTCGGGGTGGTCGGCCTCGGCGTCCCTCTCCGGAAGGCCGACCAGCCGCGGGAGCGTGCCAGCGCGCAGGTGATCATGATGCGTATCTCCGGGCATCGGGGGGCGCCGTTCCCGCGACGGGGGATCACGGGAGGTCGCGGCGCTCCACCAAGGATTGGGGAGGATGATCGCTGCTGCGACCGAACTGGCGCCTCGGAGACCCACGCCGGCCCCGCGACCCCTGCCAGTGACCCGACCCCCGGAACCGGGCCGCGTGGTATGAGGGTTCCACCAGGGCCGACCCGGCCAGGAGGAACCATGAAGGGCAGGAAGCACGCGCCCGAGCAGATCGGCCGGAAGCTGCGGGATGGGGAGCGGCTGTTCGCCGAGGGCAAGAATATCGGCGAGGCGGCCAAGGCGCTCGAGATCGGCGACTGCACGTCCCTCCGCTGGCGCAACCAGTGCGGAGGGCTTGTCAACGGTCGCGAAGACCTCCCGGTGGGTGGCCATCGATACTCCCGGCGGGCGGCCACCGGACGACCGGGTGGGATCAGGCCAAGGGCTGCACTCCGCTGCCGGCCGTGGCCTCCGCGAGGCGGTGGGAGGTGCCCTGGTTAGGACGAGATGGGCGCGGCGGAGCAGGCAGTCCACCGCACCGGTGGCCAGGGGCTTGGGCATGATGGCGTCGGAGCCGGCGCGGTGCAGGTTCGACGTCACCGCCGCGCTCCGGCGTTCGTAGGCGGCGTCGACGACGCGGCAGAAGGCTTCGGCCGCGTCCTGCCCCGCTGGAAGGAGCCCGATGTCGTCGATCTGTGCGGATGTCGGCATAGCACGAACTCGTGTCCTGCCCCTGAAATGCCTCGAAATATCCTTGAGTTTGCCGTTACTCCGAGGATGCAGCCTGCCCACCGCCACCCGAGGGCGGCGCACGGCGACGCTCGTCGTCAGCGATGAGGACCGCGACACGCTGACCCGATCGGCGCGGCGCCACACAATAGGACAGGCGTTGGCACTGCGTGCGCGCATCATCCTGGAGTCGAGCCTCGGCGCCACCAACCAACAGGTCGCCGGCACGCTGCGCATCACCAGCGCCACCATGGGCAAGTGGCGCTCGCGCTTCATCGAACGGGGACCGGCAGGTCTGTTGGATGAGCCGCGTTGTGGTGTGCCACGCCGCATCACCGATGAGCAGGTCGAATCAGCGGTGGTTCGCACGCTGGAGTCGACCCCGCGAGACGCGACCCGTTGGAGCCTCTGGGGTCTCGCCGCGGAGACCGGCCTGAGCCGATCCAGGGTGCATCGAATCTGGCGCGCCTTCGGGCTCCAACCGCACCGCAGCGAGACCTTCAGACTGTCCACTGACCCGCAGGTGGTGGAGAAGGTCCGGGACATCGTCGGGCTCTACCTGGGCCCTCCCGACCAGGTGGCGGTTGTGTGCATCGACGAGAAGACGCAGATCGAGGCGCTGGATCGCTCGGAGCCAGTGCTGCCGATGCGGCCGGGCCACGCGGAGCGGCGCAGTTTCGACTACTGGCGCCACGGCACGCCGTCGCTGTCTGCCGCTCTCATGGTGGCGACGGGCGAGGTGGGGGCCGAGATCCGTCGCCGCCATCGTGCGGTGGAGTTCCGCGCCTTCCTCGATCACATCGATCGAGAGGTGCCAGCCGACCTTGAGGTGCACGTGGTGCTCGACACGCTCAGCACGCACGAGGCGCCACCGGTGCAGCGTTGGCTCATCCGGCACCGACGGTTCCACCTCCACTTCACGCCAACGTACTCGTCCCGGATCAACCAGGTGGAGCGGTGGTTCGCCGAACTGACACGCAAGCAGTTGCCGCGTGGTGTTCACCGCAGCGCGCGCCAACTCGAGGACGCGATCGGCCTGTACCTGAAGACCTACAACGAGGATCCAAGCCCGTTCCGCTGGGTCAAGACCGCCGACGAGATCCTCGCCCGCATCCAGAGATCTTGTCCACGAACCCTTGGGGCAGGACACGAGACGGGGCCGCGCCCGTGGCCCGCACGCCCGCACCCGGGAGCCGGATGGGATCGATCGGCTGGAGCCAGCGAGGGAGGCCGAGCCGCTGGCGTGGACGGGGTGGGCGATCCCCGTGGACCTCGTCGAGGGCCACGGGGAACCGCTGTGGCCACGTCCAGGGCGGTCGGTCGCCGCGGTGAGCCGCCACCCCTTGGCCCAACTCGGAGGCGCCTTCGACCGCCGGGACCGGTCCCCCTCCAGGGGTTCACCCTCGCCGACGCAGCCCGGCTGACGGTCCCCGGCCCGGACGCCGGGGACGACCAGCCGCGGGGGGGCATCGAGCGGGTCCGGCTGCCGCGGCTTCGGCCCGGCGAGTCGTTCGTGCTCGTCGGCGACCTGGCCACAACCGGGCGCACCCCCGCGCGGTCGGGCCGGAGCGGATCGATCCCCTGGCCGCCCCAGGATCGTGACCGACCGGCCGCTTCCGTACTTCGGGGGGGCATCCCGACCGGTCCTGAAGGCGCTGGGCCGGCGACGACGGGCAGTCGACCCTGCCCGCGGACCCCGACCGTGCCGATCTGCCGTCGCTGCGGCCGGGATGGGTCCCAGGGCCACTTGGGGTCGGGCTCGAGCGTGCCCGCCGCCTCGCGGCCTCCGCCGGAGTTCGTTCCCGAGCCGTGGGCGACGGTCGCCGGGCGGAGCTGGAGCCACTGGGACCTGCGGCTGTGCGTCGACGCGCGCCGCCCGCCTGGCGCGGGCCCGCCGACAAGTGGGCCGCGAGCTCCTCGACGGCCGGGCGCTCACCCCGGCGATTGTCGTGACGCCGTGGGTCCGCGGCGCCCGCGGCGCCGGCACGGGGCGCTGGGCGGCGCTCGCGGCCGACCCCGCCCGATTCTCCCGCGGTGTCCGCCGCTCGGTCGAGGGCTGGGCGCACGCCGCCGGTCGCGCGGGCTTGGCCGCCGTCCACCGCCTCGCGGGGCGCCCGGCACGCCCGGACGGGCCCGTGCTCGGGGGCGCGGAGCGGCTCGCCCGCCACCTGGCCTTCCCCACGCCGGTCTCGACTCGCCGACCAGGCCGACGGCTCGTGTGGAGCCGTGGGAGCGATGCGCTGCGTCGTCTGGCGGGCCGATCTTGGGATCGATCGATCGCCAGCGGGAACGGCGCCCGCCGACCACTGGGCGGACCGCTTCGGCCTCGTCGCCCTCGAGCCGTGCACCCTGGGGGTTCGGGGGGGGGGGATGCGGCCGCGGGCCCGGGCTCCGGCGGGGCACGCGGATCTGGTCGAGCGCAGTCTGGAGCAGCTGGTTGCGGAGGCTCGCGGCCACCACCTGGACCACCTGGTGGAGGCGGCGCTGCGCCAGAGCGCCCGGCTCACGGCCGCTCGGCACCGGTTCACCCGCCACGCCGCCGTCGCCGGGCGTGTGGGCACCGACGGCTGGTGGGAGGTCGAGGCGCTGGCCAGGTCCGCCGGTCGGGCGGCAAGCCATCCCCGCTGACACAGGGGCCGCTCCGCCGGCGGTGCCGCAGCCTCGTCGGCGTCGACCTGTCCCGATCGGCCTCGGTTGGGCGCCGACTCGCGCTGGTGCCGGAGACGGGCGGGGAGCCGGACCGGCCGGGGTGACCGTGGGGGCCGCAGGCCCGCCCCCTATCCCGGTGGTGGCTCCCCGTCCGACGCCCCGGCATCGCCGTGGAAGGCGAGGTAGGCGGGGAGGAGGAGCACCGGGAGGTCGACCCCGCCGAGCCGGAGGCCCGGGTCCTCCAGCTCGCGCAGCCCCAGCCCCGGCGCCGGGGCGCGCCGCGGCGGGCGTCGCAGGGCGGCAAGATCCCCGCCGGCCGCCCAGAAGCCGAGGGCGGGCCGGGCGGCCGGCGCCGCCGTGGCCGCTCCCGCCTGCACCCGGACCTTTGGCGCGGCGATCGGCGGGGTCGGCAGGGCTGTTCCCGACGGGGCGGCCCCCGGCTTCTGGGCGTCCCCGGCGGGGGCCCGGCGCCGAGCACGGAGCCGCTCGAGCAGGAGCGCCTTGGGCCGGCCGCGCCACGCCAGGATCAGGAAGGGGTCGCGGTCGAAGGCCTCCGCGAGCAGGTACGTGACGGCCGCGATGTGTTTGCACGGGTTGGCCCAGTCCGGGCAGCTGCACTCGGTGACGAGGTCGCCCCGCCGGCTGGGGAAGAGGTCGACGCCGCAGGCGGCGAACGCCTCCTCGAGCCCCTCCGGCATCTCCCCCGCGAGCAGGCTGGCGAGGAACGCCGCCCTGGCGGCCATCGCGGCCTCGACCCGCTCCCAGTCCTTGTCGGCGAGGGCGAGCAGGCGCAGCGTCACCCGGTATGGCTGGGGCCGGGAGCCCTGGACCCGGGCCCGCACCTCGCCGGGCTCGACGGCCAGCCCCAGCACCTGGCCCTGACGGGCGTAGCGGCGGCCCCGCTCCAGGCGGGAGCCGGGGTCGAGCCGCTCCAGCACCTCGAGGAACCGCCGCGACCACCAACTCTCGCCGATCGTCCCCCGCTGGCTCTCGGCCCGGATGCCGCCGGCGGGGCGGGGCACCATGGGGGGCGGGTACCAGTCCCGTCCATACCCCCAGCTCCTGCGGCGGGGCATTCAGACGTCCCCGACGGAGCCGGCGTCGAGGGCGACCAGGCGGCGCAGGTCGGCGGTCGACAGCTCCGTGATCCAGGCGTCGCCACCGCCGACGACGCGCTCCGCCAGCCCGCGCTTGCGGGCGATCAGCTCGTCGATCCGCTCCTCGAGGGTGCCGACGCAGACCAGGGTGCGGACCTGGACCTGGCGGGTCTGGCCGATCCGGAAGGCCCGGTCGGTCGCCTGGTCCTCGACCGCCGCGTTCCACCAGCGGTCGAAGTGGACGACATGGTTGGCGGCGGTGAGGTTGAGGCCGACCCCGCCCGCCTTCAGCGAGGCCACCAGCACCGGTGGGCCGTCCTCGGCCTGGAACCGCGCCACGAGGTCGTCGCGGGCCCGCTTGGCGAGCCCGCCGTGGAGGAAGGCGGCGGGCCGGCCCAGGACCCGCTCGAGGCGCGCCACCAGGAGCTTGCCCATCTCCACGAACTGGGTGAAGCAGAGGGCCCGCTCCCCCTCGGCCACCACCTCCCCCAGGACCGCCTCCAGCCGGGCGAGCTTGCCCGAGCGCCCCTCCAGGCGGGAGCCGTCTCCCAGCAGATGGACGGGGTGGTTGCACACCTGCTTGAGCCGGGTGAGGCCCGCCAGCACGAGCCCGCGGCGCTCCACCCCGTCGGCGCGGTCCACCCGCCGGAGCATCTCCTCGACCACCGCCTGATACAGGCTCGCCTGCTCGCGGGTGAGGGTGCACCACTCGCGGAGCTCGATCTTCGCGGGCAGGTCGGGGGCGACGTCGGGGTCGGTCTTCCGGCGCCGGAGGATGAACGGCCGGACCGCCCGCCGCAGCCGCTCAGCCGCCCTGTCGTCACCGTCACGCTCGATCGGCAGGGCGAAGCGGCGGCGGAAGGCGTCGCGGGACCCGAGCAGACCCGGGTTGAGGATGTCCATCAGCGCGTGGAGGTCGGCGAGCCGGTTCTCCACCGGGGTCCCGGTGAGGGCGAAGCGGCGGTCGGCCCGAAGTGCGCGGACCGCGCGCGCCTGCTTGGTCTCGGGGTTCTTCACCATCTGGGCCTCGTCGAGGACGAGCCGGTGCCACCGGACCCCGGCCAGGGTGGCCTGGTCCCGCAGCGCCAACCCGAAGGTCGTGAGCACGAGGTCGGCGGCGCGGGCCCGGCGCTGGAAGGCCCGGCCGCGCGCGCGCTCGGGGCCGTGGTGGAGGAGGACCCGGAGCTGGGGGGCGAACCGGCGGGCCTCCCGCTCCCAGTTCCCCACCACCGACATCGGGGCGACGAGGAGGGTGGCCGGCGGCCGGCGGCCCGGATCGCGGCCGTCCCCCACCACCAGCGCCAGCAGCTGGACGGTCTTGCCCAGGCCCATGTCGTCGGCGAGGCAGGCGCCGAGCCCGAGGCGGTCGCAGAAGGCCAGCCAGCCGAGTCCGCGCTCCTGGTACGGGCGCAGAACCCCCTGGAAGCCGTCCGGCGCGGGCCGGGGCTGAACCCGATCCCCGCCGTCCGCGCCCAGGAGCTGGGAGAGCCAGCCAGTGGCCCGTAGGTCGACGACCGGGAGCCCGAGGCCGGGGTCACCGAGCCCGAGCCCGATCCGGAACAGGTCGCGGACGGTCGCCTCGGGCTCGCCCCGGCGCCGGAGCGCCGCCAGCGCCCGCTCCAGGTCGGCCGGGTCCAGCTCCACCCATCGGCCGCGCATCCGGACGAGCGGGGCCTTCCAGGCCGCCAGCCGGCGGAGCTCATCGAGCCCCAGCGTCTCGTCGCCCAGGGCGACCTCGTACCGGAACTGGCAGAGGCTGTCGAGCCCGAGGACGCCACCGCCCCGGTCGTTGTCGGCGCGCGCGGGCCTGGCGGTCAGCCGCAGCCCGAGCCGCTCCCGGTCGCGCCGCCACCAGGGCGGGACCATCACCCCGAACCCGGCGTCCTCCAGGGCCGGGACCGCGTCGACCAGAAAGCCGTGTGCCCCCTTCACTCCCAGGGGGAGCGCCTCCGGCACCGCCTCCTCGAGGGCCGCCTCCAGCGGCGGCCAGAGCCGGGCCGCCCGGCCGAGATCGGCGAGGAGCCGGTCCTCGGGGTGCTCGGCACCGCCCGCGAGGCCGGGGTCGAGCACCCCGGCCCAGACGTCGGCGGCCGGGACCACGAGGCTGGGGTCCTCGTTCGACTGGAGGAGGATCTCGAGCCGCCAGGCGGGATCGTCCGTCCCGCCGGCGGTGGACGGCGCCGGCTCGCTTGCGTCCCCGGCGCCGTCCTTTGGGGGCGCGAGCCGAAAGCAGATCCGGACCGGGCCCAAGGCGGGGGCGGTGGCAGCCCAGGCGTCGAGGGCCGCCCGCAGCCTGGGGGCCCCGCCGCGGGGACCGGCCACCACCGGATCGTCGCCGACCAGGGCGGCGAGGAGGGCGGCGAGCCCCGCCTGGCCACGACCCCGGCGGCCGGCGGCCGCCGGGGCGAGGCGCAGGGTCCCGAGCCGGCGCCTCGCACCCGCGTCGACCAGCTGCGCGATCGCCCCCAGCAGCAGGGTGGCGGGGTCGGACCCGAGCGGATC
>DAHUZI010000047.1 GCA_027306595.1 Candidatus Dormiibacterota bacterium
GCTCGCCCCGCTGAAACCGCTCGAAGGCCCGGGGCAGGAGGTCCGGGGGGAAGCCGGGCCCGCGATCGCAGACCTCGATCACCGCCTCGGCGCCCTCGCTGCGCACCAGGAGCTCGATGGAGGTGCCGCGGGGGGCGTGGCACAGGGCGTTGTCGATAGGGTGAACACAATTGGTCACGGGCGCCGCCGTCGGTCGGCAGGACCGTCCGGACGATCGCCCGGTCATCGGCCACCCGAATCTCCCGGACCGGGAGCCGCAGCACCCGCTCCCGGCCCTCATCGTCGAGACCGTCCAGCCCACGGCGGAACCGGGCGGCGAAGGCGGTCACGCTTGGGAGGCGATCGGCCAGCGCCGACTGCCGCCGAGCCTCCCCGTCGAGCTCCATGCGCCGTGCCGCGAGTCGCTCTTGCTCGCGCCGGAGCACGGTCATCCGGGCTCGCATCCGATCGTCCGGTATGAGCCCTTTCCCGTAGCCGTCCACGAGTCGGTCCATCTCCGAAGGGATCTCCACTATCCGCTGCTCGATGATCCGGACCTGGCGGGCCACCTCGGCCAATGACGCCCCGCCCTCAGCCTGGTGCCGGATGAGCTCGGCCTGCAGCAGATTCGGATCCTGGAGCAGGTCAGTGATCCGGCCTCACACCGCACGCTCCAGCACCCGAGCCGGGGTGCCCCGCGACACACAGCGACCGGTCCCATCCGCGCGGGGCGTCGCATGCAGGCACCGGTAGGTTTCCTGATCCGGTCGGCGACACGCGCCGGTCATGCGCCGGCCGCAGTCGGCGTGTACGAGGAGGCCGCGCAGGAGGTAGCGGTGGTGAGCATTGCGGCGCGCAGTCGCTCGGTTCTCGCCTAGGCGCCGTTGGACGGCCGCCCACCGGGCCTCATCCACAATCGCTGGCACCGCCATCGCGATCGCCTCGTCCGGTGGCCGCGCGGTCACGCTGGACTTCGGCCGATGGCTTGCAGTCGCGGCGATCGGCTTACGGCGGTGCCGGGGTTCGACGGCCCGGTGCGTGAACTGGAGGAGCTGCCCCTTGGCGGCTGGGTTCCGGAGCCAGCCGTCGATCGTCGCGTGCTGCCAGACGCGCCCGCCTGAGGGCGTGGGCTGGGCCATCTCCGTCAACCGCGTCGCGATCTGCCGCACGGTGAGGGGCTCACCGACGAACCAGGCGAAGACCTGTTCCACGATCGGGGCCCACGCAGGGTCGAGGACGACGGTGGTCCCGTCGGCGGCTATCCGCAGCCAGCGGGGGAGGAGTCGGGGGTTCACGACGCGACCCTGACGGGCCTTCTCCAGCTTCCCTCGCATGGTCCGGTCGCGAATCGTATTGCGCTCCAGTTCGGCGAAGACGCCGCGGATCTGGAAGAAGGCACGCCCTAACGGCGAGGCGTCATTCTCTTGGGTGAGGAATTCCAGACGCACGCCGTCGACGCCGAGGGCCTACTCGACCGAGAGGAGGTCGAGGACGTCCCGGGACAGTCGGTCGGGGTCGATGATGACGAGGACGTCGACCCGGCCTGCATGCATCGCGTGCTCGGCGCGCCGCCACGCCGGGCGATCCAGGCTGCTCCCGCTCTCGTCGTCGGCGAAGACGGCGTCCTCGCCGTCGGCGACGACCTCGTAGCCGCGCTGGGTGGCGCGATCCAGCAGAAGCCGCCGCTGGGCGTCGAGCCCGTACTTCTCGGCCTGGAGGCCGGTCGAGACGCGGGCGTAGCACAGGGCGCGGGTCATCGGCCCTTGGGGGGCCGCCCTGGGCGGCCGGTGTAGAAGCGGGCCAGGCGCTCGACGTCGGCGGCCCGGACGATCCAGGTCCGCCCCACCTTCCGGCCGGGCAGGCGTCCCCGGCGGAGCAGCCGGCTCACCGACCGCGGGTCGATCTGCAGCCGCCGCCCGATCTCGGCGCTGCCCAGCAGGTCGTCTTCGGTCACTAACGGGACAGTATGGCGCTTCGGTGCCAGGACGTCAAGCGTCTGTGACAGCGGTTGACTTCTGCCGCTCAGCGTCTTAGCGTCTGAAACGCTGAGACGACACTACACAACGGGGAGCCCCATGGGCGTCATCAAGAAGACCGTCATCCTCCACGACGCGATCGAACGGTTCGTCCGTCAGACCCAGGCGATCTTGATCCAGGTCGAGCCGCCGATCGAGGCCACCTACTCGACCGCGCTCAACTTTATGCTCCTGGCCGCGATCCACGAGGCCGCCCGTCCCGGCGGGCTCTCCGCCGAGACCCGGGGGATCCTCTGGGACTTCGCTCGGGACGCGGCCACTGTCGACGAGCTGAACCTCCACGAACGGATGGACGCCGTCCGGGCGGCGTGGCTGGGGCACGAGCCCCACGGGCCGGCCCCCGCCGCCCCGCGGCCTCGCCGTTCCCGAACGGTGAAGCGGGCGCAGCCCCCAGTCGGCGCCCCCACCCTTCCGAGTCCGACTGATGCGTAAGCTGTTCGCCCTCGTCCTAGGCGGGGCCCTCGCGGGCAGCGCGGCCCTCTGGCTCTACGGGGCCCCGCCGCCCGGCCTGCCCGCCGGCATCCGCGGCCCGCTCAGTGGCATCGCCCACGCGCTCCACCAGGCCCCGCACCCGTGGCGCCGCGCCCGCGGGACCGTCCCGTCCCGTCCCGCGTCCCCCGCCCGTCCGGCCGCCCGCGCGACCATCCGCCTGACCGGTCCGGCCCTCGTGGCCGAGGCCGACCGCGGGTCGATCGCCGCCGTCATCGTGGACGGGGAGCCGTGCGGGACCGCCTGGAGCGTGCGGGGCGATGGCGTCTGGATGACCGCCGACGATGTGATCGCCGGGTGTGGCCGGACCGGCATCCGCCTGCGCCCGTGGGGCGCGAGCTGGAGCGTGCCGGCGACGCTCTGGTCCCGCGATCAGGCGGATGACCTCGCGGTCCTGACCGCGTACAGCCTCCCCCGGCCGGCCCTGCCCCTGACGACGACCCTCCCGCTCGGCACGGCCGTCGCGGTGATGGACGATGCGGTCGTGACCGGCGCCCCCCCCTCCGGGCCGCGCGTCGGGCGCGCGCTCGCCCCCACGGTGATCACCCCGCGCTCGCCGATCCTCACCGAGACGTGGACCCTGCGCCCGGCGCTCACCCTGAGCATCCGCTGCGACCCCGGCGAGAGCGGGGGGCCGGTGCTCGACGCCGCCGGGGCCGTCGTCGGGCAGGTCGATGCCTGGGCGCCCGGCCTCACCTACGCCGTGTCGGCCGCGCTCATCCGCACCTGGGCACCATGGGCGCAGTGATGGCCGTCTCCCTCCCGACGTCGGCAGCAGCACGGATGGCGCCGTCGCCCTCCTCGACCTCCATCGGGTGACCGACGTCGGCGGCCCCGCGGTCCTCCCGGGCTGGGACTCGGGGTGGACGATGGGGTTGAGCCTGGGCACCTGCGCGGGCGCGTTCCAGCTCGACCTGCCCGCCGTGAGCGCCCCGTCCTATCCCGGCATGTCGGGAAGCCCGGCCAGCACCGACCGCGGGACCGTCGACGGCGTGCTCACGGGCGGCCGTCGTGGCTCGGCGCTCATCGTCCCCGCCGGGTAGCCATCGCGTGATGGTCCCGGCGTTCGGCGACGGGCACCGAGTCACCCCCCGGGGGCGCCGACCTCCCCCCGGGGCGGAGGGGTATCGCGGAGCCCCGTCTCGGATCGCGTGGCGGCCGGGGGTGACGGGGATGACCGGCTCGACCGCCGCCCGATCGGCGATCCCGATCGCCCGGGTGTGACGTCACCCCCGGGATCGGGTGTCCTGACGGGGTGTCCTGATCCGGCGCTGATCTGTGTCCTGACGGCTGTCCTGAGAGGTGTCCAGATCGCTACTCTGCCGGGCACCGATGCCGCGCCCTCTCCGCCGCGTCAACCCCGACCCGCCCGTCCGCCGCGAGCCCCCGCACGGGCCCGCTACCGGGCTGGGCACGTCACCGTCGGGGTCCTCATGACGGTCGCGGAGCGGGACGCCCTTGCCGCCCGCGCCCGGGCGGCGGGGGTCTCGATGGGGCGCTGCTTCGCGGCGACCCGGCCGCCCGGGCTGCAGTACTGGCCCAGGCGCAGAAGCGGGCCCGCGCGGCCGGGCTGGCCACCGGCCGGCGGGAGCGGGCGGACGAGGTGGAGGGCCTTCGCCGGGAGCTCGCGGCGGCTACCGCCGCGGGGGAGGCGCGGACCCGAGCGGCCGTGGCAGGCTGGCGGGCCGCCTTCGAGGTCATGCGGGACGCCATGGGGGAGCTCGCCACGGTCGTCAGAGAGCGGGTGCAGATGGCGAGCGTCCACGCCAGCGGGACGGGCGAGAGCTACCTGGAGGCGTTCAGCCGCCGGCTCCAAGCTCGGCTGGGGCAGATCCCAGCGCCGCCCGGGGGCTGGCCAAAGGGGTGATGCCCAAGTGCCGGCCGGGCGCCCATGAGACAGGCCGGGGCGGTGGCGACAGCGGCGTCAGGACCGATGAGCGGAGGGGCGGAGCCCGATCACTCGGGCTCCGCGTCGGCCCACGTCATGCCTTGCTATGCCACAGTGGTGGCACCCCGCCATCTTGATGCTCCCATCCGGGAGCGCCCGGCCCAATTAAGGCAACCCGTCCCCAGACCGGTGCTGGGGGGTGCGAGCTTACCTGGCAGGTTACACGAGGCGGCACGAGTGCCGCTCATTGACGAACTGTCCGACCAGCATGTCCGTCACGTCAGCGGCTTTCGTGAGCTCCTACTGCTCAGCTACCCTCCTTGGCCCCCGCTCCGGGTCCTCTGGTTGTCTCTGGGATACGGCACCCCGGCCTATTTCCGGTCGCCGGGCGCGGTTCAGGGCGCGCCGATTGGCCCCCGTGGGTGGTACGCTCAGCGAGGTTCGGCGATGCCCGACTTACCGGGGACCACGTCTTGGCCACGCCGGCCCATTGGTCAGATCCCACGCAACCCTTGAGTCGATGGACATCCAGCTACCTGCCAGCAACCTCTCCATTCCTGACTGCGAGCGCCAACTACTTTCCTTTTGCGATCAGGAGTATGCCTACTACGATGCGATTCCCTCGGGAGATCCGCACCGCATTGATGTGATTGACGTTCTCGCGACCTTCGCGGTGAATTCAAGGATCGGCGGGGCCGATCGCATCAGGGCCATCCACCGGGGCATTGCCACGAAGTGTGAGCCTGTCCTGCGGCACATTCCGCCCGAGGCCAATCTTCTCGAATTTGATCATGAACTAGCTTTGGCACGCGACCTCCTCGACGCCGCCTGCTCGGTGCCGTGGGTACTCACAGCAGTCGCGACGAAGATTCTCCACCGCAAGCGACGAGCGTTCATGCCGATGCTCGATTCCGTGGTCATTGGCTTCTACCTCGATGCGTTGGGGCTCGGGAAGACCAAGCCCCTCTTGCAGGCAAAGGCCAAGGCCGCTGACGCAACCCTTCCCGCCCTTCGCGCATTCAGGGAGGATCTCCGAGGGGTTGCCGATGAGATCAACGCCTTGGGCGCCAAGGTCGAAGGGTTACGGTACTTTCTGACACCAGTTCGGATACTCGAGATCCTGGTGTGGACGCAGACTGAGCCGAGAGGCTACTACAGAAACGCGATCCCAGTTCCGTCTCCGGATCTACCATGGGGACAGGACGTGATTGAGTTCGCAATGTCCTACAACGGATACGTTCGGCATGGAGACACTGACACTGCTGCTGAAATCGGCAATGACCTACTGGACCGATGGCGCAAGACGGGGCGAGCTGACGCCGATCTTCCAAAGCTACGGTGTGCCCTCTTCTTCGAACAGCGACGTGCTCACCATTCGGATCAACCCCCTGATTCTCAGTACCTTGCAGCACTCCTGGCGGCAATTCACCAGCGATCCGGCGGATGGGTCGACGGACCAGCCGATCCTCCTGTCTGGTAGCCTGGTGGCTGTCGAATGAGCTCAGAACGTGTTTGAGAACCGGATAGGCCCGCGCGGAATTTGTCAAGCCCGGTGAGACACGGGGCGCCGGGAATTACTGAGCTGCCGTGACCTCCTGTGCTGGTCGGTTGATCCAGGCGGGGCCAGGGAGCCGCGGGGGCTCCGGTGGCTTCCGAACGAAGCGCTCTGGGTGAG
>DAHUZI010000050.1 GCA_027306595.1 Candidatus Dormiibacterota bacterium
CGCCAGCGCCCGGCGCTGAGCGAGCCCGGGTGGCCGCCCTGCCCCGGCCGGCCCGGCCCCTCGCCGCGGTGGTCCTGGCCGGCGGAGCCGGCACCCGGCTCTGGCCGCTGTCCCGCGCCTCGAGGCCCAAGCACCTCCTTCCGCTCGGCCCCGGGGGGCGGACCCTGCTGTGGGAGGCGGTCGACCGGGTCGCCCCCCTCGCCGACGCCGTCCTGGTGGTCACGATCGCGACCCAGGCGGAGCTGGTGGGCCGGGCGCTCGCCGACCTCGCCGGGGTCCGGCTCGCGCTACTGCCCGAGCCGGTCGCCCGCGGGACCGGCCCCGCCCTCGGCTGGGCGGCCCACGAGGTGGTGCGGACGCTCGGGGCGGACGCCGTTATCATCTCCGCCCACGCCGACCACCTCATCCCCGAGGTGGAGCTGGCGCGGGTGGTGCTGGCGACGGCGGCGACCTGGGCGTCCGCCGCGGACGGCCTCCTGGCGGTGGGGGTGACCCCGAGCCACCCCGCGACCGGGTTCGGGTACATCGAGGTCGGCCCCCGGCTGCCCGCTCCCGCCGGGCTCCCCCGGCTGCCGTTCGATGCCCACCGCGGGCTGCGGTTCCTGGAGAAGCCCCAGAGCGAGACCGCCGCCAGCCTGCTGGCGAGCGGGACCTGGCAGTGGAACACCGGACTCTTCGCCTGGCCGGCGTCGCGCTTCCTGGAGGAGCTCGAGCGGGCGGCGCCCGCGGTCGCGAAGGCGCTTCGGGCGGCGGTCGACCGGCGCGACGACGCCCAGGCCTTCACAGCGGCCTACGCCCAACTCCCCAGCATCGCGGTCGAGCCGCTCGTCCTGGAGCGGACCACCAGGCTCCTCACCCTGACCGCGCCGATGCGCTGGAGCGATCTCGGCTCCTTCGCCGACCTCTATGCCGCCGGTCGGGCCGTCGGGGCCGGCGACGCCGCCGGCAACATCGTCCGCGGCACCGGTGTGGCCCTGGACAGCCGCGGCTGCTTCCTGGACGCCGGGGCCGGGCGGCTGGTGGCGGCGGTCGGCTGCGAGGATTTGACGATCATCGACGCCGGCGACGCCCTGCTCGTCTGCCCGCGGCCGCGGGCCCAGCAGGTCCGCGAGGTGGTCGAGTGGCTCCGCCAGGCCGACCGGGAGGACCTCACCTGACCGTCACCGTCGTCGACCACCCCCTGGCCGCGACCCTGCTCACAGCCCTGCGCGATCGGGACACCCCCCCGCCGCTGTTCCGGCTCCTCACCAAGCGGCTCGCCCTCGCCCTCGTGCTGGAGGCGACCCGCAGCGCCCCCACCGCCGTCTGCACGGTCGAGACCCCGCTGGCGCCGGCCGCCGGCCGGGCTCTCGTGGCCGTCCCGGTCGCGGTGCCCATCCTGCGCGCCGGTCTGGGGATGCTGGAGGCGGTGACCGAGCTCCTCCCCGACGTCGCGGTCGGCTACATCGGACTGGAGCGCGATCACGCCACCTTCCAGCCCGCCGCCTACTACTCGAAGCTGCCGCCGC
The DNA here is from genome assembly GCA_027306595.1 of Candidatus Dormiibacterota bacterium. Lineage (GTDB taxonomy): Bacteria > Chloroflexota > Dormibacteria > Aeolococcales > Bog-877 > DAHUZL01. Next base: position 1,509 of record DAHUZI010000050.1, read on the forward strand.
TCACGGGCGCCTGGGTCCTGCTCCTGGACCCGATGCTGGCGACGGGCGGGTCGGCGGCCGCCGCGTGCGACGCCCTCACCGCCAGGCAGCCGGGTCGGATCACCCTGCTCTCGGTGGTGGCGGCCCCGGAGGGGATTCGCCACCTCGCGAGCCGCCATCCCGCAGTCGAGGTCGTGACCGCCGCCATCGACGACGGCCTCGACGCTCGCGCGTACATCGTTCCCGGGCTCGGCGACTTCGGCGACCGGCTCTTCGGCACCTGAGCGGACGGGCGGCCGCCCCGGGGCGGCCGCCCGTCCGGGATCAGCCGCCGAGAGTCCAGTTCTGCGGGTACAGGTTGAGGTTGGGGTCCTGGGGGACCGCTCCGTGGAGGCGGTCGCGGATCACCGAGACCTGGTAGTAGTAGCTGGGCTGCCAGAGCTCGGGGAGCTGGAGGGCGGCGTAGTTCTCGTACGCGTAGAAGGCGCTGAGCGAGGACTCGCGGTGGGTCGCCCGCACCAGCCGGTTCATGGTCGGGCTGTCGTAGCCGCTGATGTTGTTGTTGCCGCCGGACGCGAACCAGACCCCACCGGTCGGCAGGTAGCCGGGCGAGTAGGTGGGCGTCGAGCCGGGGGCGCCCATGTCCGAGATCTGCCACTGGCAGCCGGCCCCGGTCTTGGGGGTGCAGGGGATGGTGCTGGTGCCGATCTCCGAGGGCGGCGCGGTGGTGAGGGCGACATGGATGCCCGCCAGCGACCAGTCCGACTGCATCGTCTGGGTCTCGGCGTCGAACGGCTCAGAGCCGTTGGCCGCCCGCATCGTGAAGGCGAGCCGGGTCCCCCGGGCGATCCCGGCGCCGCAGTCGGTGGGCCCGGTGCCTGGGCGAAGGCAAAGGTCGGTCCCGCTCGGTCGGATCGCCCAGCCGTGCTGGCGGAGCAGCGTGGTGGCGGCGGCGACGCTGTAGGGGTAGGGGTTGTGGCGCTCCACCGAGCTCACGTAGGGGCTGGCGGGCTGGACCGGCACCGGGCCGTAGGTGGGGAATGCGGCGCCGTGGTAGATGTCGCGGATGATCGCGGGCTGGTCGATGAGGTGCTGCATCGCCTGGCGGACGTAGAGCTGGCGGAAGATCGCGCCGACCTGGGGGTTGGTGTAGTTGAGGAACAGGGAGTTGAAGCCCCAGTCCACCCACGGGACCACGCGGTAGCCCTGGGCCACGAACGTGTGCGCGAGCCCGAGATCCTGGGCCGGCAGGTAGCCGTAGTCGAGCTCGCCGGCCCGAAGGGCGTCGAACTCGGCGGTGTCGCTGGTGAAGGGGATCTCCTCGAAGCGGGCGATGTGGGCCGTGCCCAGGGCGCTGGCGTGGGGCTGGGGCACGAACGCGGTGTAGCCGGTAGCGGGGTTGTAGGCGGCCACCTGCCAGGGACCGTCCACCACCTTCCAGAGCGGGTTGGAGGCGTACGTCGACTCGTCGCGGGCCTGGGCGTTGAGGAACCGGTAGACCGCCTGGGCTCCCGCGCGGGTGCGGTCGTAACTGCCGACGGCACCGTGCACAGACGTCTTGTCCCAAGCGTGCTGGGGCATCGGGATGATCTGGCTCAGCTGGTTGTACAGGAGCCAGAGATGGCTGTACGGCTGATTGAACGTGAGGCTGAACTCGTACGGATGGGCGGCCGGGAAGCTCATCCCCACGAGGTTGTCAGGGATCGCGCCGGGCACGTAGCCGAGCCAGTCGGCGGGGTTGGCGACCAGCAGGCGCATCCAGAACTCGATGTCGCGGTTGGTGACCGGGGTCCCGTCCGACCACATCCGATGGCGGAGCGTGATCGTGACCGTGCGGCCGCCGTTGGAAAACACCGGGGCCTGTCCCAGGCTGAGCCGGTAGTTGATGGTGGGCTGCCCGTTGCTGCCGAACCAGTAGAGCGGCGGATAGAGCAGCGCGTCGAGCTGGAAGATGTTGATGTTGTTGGAGTAGGCCCCGCTCATAAAGGGAAAGACGTAGCTCGGGGTCTGCCCCGGCGGAAGCGCGAAGGTGACGACGCCACTGCGGGCCGCCGGCGCCGGACGTGCCCCGATCGCGCTTCCGCAGCCGGCCAGCAGCACCGCGAACCCAATCGCCGACAGCACACGATGGTGAGCTTTCACGCCCCACCTCCCCCTAGCGAATGCCCCGTGCGGGTTTCATGGGCGCAAAGGCGCGCCCCCCCGTCGCCGAACCATAACAGGAGGCCACACCCGTGTCAATGAGGGCTGGTGGGAGGTGGGCGAGTCGTTAGGGCCTGCGCGTGGCCCGCGCGTTGCGCCTGGACTGAAGGCCGCTGTGTGCGGTCCCTGTTGGCTCGGCAGGCGCCCCATGGGGCACAGCGGCGCCCGCGTCACCTTTGCGCCCACGGGACCTCCATGGCCGCGCGCGCTCAATCTATGTTCGCGGCCGAGCTGTGGGGTGCGGCCGGTGGCTGGGCCGCCGGTGATCGGAGCCGCACCAACGCCGCCGGAGTCCTCCCCGCCTCGACCGGGCGCCGTCCCTCGGCACCCCCGGTCGCCATCGGGATGGCCGGGCGGTCCAGGTCGCGAAACCTCCGGCCCGGGGGCGGCCGTCGCGGCGGCCCCCGCCCACCCTCGGATCGTGGGGACGACCAGGGGCGGCGGCGATCGGCCCGGAACCCAGGTACTCCGATTGTTGACAATCTTCGTGCAGCCGCCTAAGCTGCCGCCATGATGTGGGCCCCGAGATGGGGGTTGGGGATCGTGGGTTCGCCTGGGAGATCAGCGGACCCCCGGGTTCGCTCCCGCGCACGGCTGGCTCGGGTCGCCCTGGCACTCGCCATCGGGCTCGTCCTGGCTGGGGGCGCGCCGGAGGCGTGGGGTCGGAGCCGAGCACATCTCGGCGGGACCGCGACCTTCGCTGAGCAGCCCGGGGCACCCCCCAGCTACATCTTCCCCCTGTTTCCATCGTCGGACTTCAGTCAAAACGAGAATGAGCAGTTTGAGTGGCTCATGTGGCGCCCCTTGTACTGGTTTGGCGAGAACGGCCATGCCCAATTCAACGCGCGATTGAGTATCGGCCAGCCCCCACGCTACTCTGATGGTGGTCGGACGGTCACGATCGATCTCAAGGCGTACCGCTGGTCGAATGGCGAGGATGTCACCGCTCGCGACCTGGAGTTCTGGATCAATCTCGTTCGAGCAAACAAGGCGAATTGGGCCGCCTACGTGCCCGGAGCATTTCCAGACAATCTCGTCTCCATTCACGCTCCGAACCCGGAGCAGCTCGTGCTCCGCTTCAACCGCGCGTACAGTCACTACTGGCTGCTTTACAACGAGCTGAGTCAGCTCTTTCCTATCCCGCAGCACGCCTGGGATCGCACGTCAGCCACTGGACCGGTGACGAATGCTGACCAGACGGCCGCTGGCGCCCGTCGAGTCTACCGGTTCCTGAACTCTCAGTCGCTGGACCTGCATACGTACGCGACAAACCCGCTGTGGCAGGTAGTCGACGGTCCCTGGCGGCTCGATCAATACGATGCTGGCACCGGTCGCGCGGTCCTGGTTCCCAATCATCACTACTCGGGACCGGTCAAGCCCACTCTCTCCCGCTTCGTCGAGGTGCCGTTCACGTCCGCCGCGGCCGAGTTCGACGCACTGCGCGCGGGCCAGCTCAACTACGGGTACCTGCCGCTGAGTGACATCGGGATCGCAGCAAGTCTCGAGCGCCAGGGCTACCGACTCGCGCCCTGGCGTGCGTATGACTGGAATGCCATCATCCTCCAGTTCCAGAACGGCGTTCGCGGGGCCATACTTCGCCAACTCTACATTCGGCAAGCGATGACGTACGCAATCCCAATGCGGGCGATCGTACGCACCATCCTTCACGGCTACGGTTCGTACTTCGCCGGCCCGGTCCCACCCAGTGGCCCCTTCTCAACGGCCTATGAGCGGAATGGACCGTACCCAACCAGCCTTACAGCGGCCGCCCGACTGCTCAGGGACCACGGATGGGCAGTCCATGCCAACGGCGTTGACCGTTGCATGCACGGAGGCCCCGGGCGTGGCCGATGCGGTCCCGGAGTACCGACGGGATCCCCGCTCCAGTTCACCTTCCTTGTCATGGCTGGGGTGACGAGCCTAGGCGCCATGGCAGACGTGGTCCAATCGAACCTGGGACGACTTGGGATCGGGCTCACCATTCGCTTGGCGCCAGCCAACGCCTGGGATAGCCAGGAGAGCATCTGCACCGGACTCCATCACTGTTCTTGGGATCTCGCGCTGGAGTCGTTCTACTGGGCGTACGCCCCCGACTACTATCCGACGGGGGGCGAGTTCTTCGCGACGGGCGCCCCCAGCAACAACGAGAACCTCAATGACCCAACTCTGAACCGGCTGATCACGGCGACCCACCTAACGTCGTCACTCAGTGCGTTTCATGCCTACGAGGACTACGTCACCCGCACCCAGCCCATGATCTTCATGCCCGTCGGTGACTATCAGCTCTCGCTCGTCAGCCGCCGTCTGAGGGGCGCGCTGCCGCAGGACCCGCTGCTCAACCTCTACCCGGAGAACTGGAGTCTTGCGAGCGGCTAGGTTCCCCGGGTGGTTCAGAGAGCGCAGAAGGATTGCGCTGCAATCGCGGACGCCGAGGCGATCGCGAGGCACCCTGACTGAGGTCATGAACGTGCACAGGCGCGTTGTGGAGCGTGAGCCGCGTGACCGACTCGTGCATGTGGTCGGCCACCAGCCTCATCACTCGGTCGGCCTTGCGGTCACGTATCGCCGCCGCTATGGCTTCGTGCTCGGGCAGAACGTCGCGCGGGTCGGGGTAGAAGGCCTCGAGCCGGTGCAAGCAGAGCCTGCTCTCGGCTACGAGGGTCTGAAAGGCGCGACTCAGGCGCGTGCTCTCGACTGAGTCCACCAGCGTCGAGTGGAATCCAAGGTCCGCCTCGACCACCCGACTCCACCTGCCGCTCCGGATGGCACGCCGCAGTCGCTCGATGGCCGCATTGATCGGGCCCTGCCAGGCTCCACCCTCGCCCCGAACTAGCCAGGTCGCTGCGGCGCCCTCCAAGAATTCCCGCATGCGGTACACGTCGATCACGTCGGCGTTGTCGAGCGCTGGAACGAACACCCCCCGGTGCCGCTCGCCGCGCAGCAGCCCTTCCTGGATGAGTCGCTGGAGCGCCTCCCGTAGGGGCCCCCGACTTACCCCGAGCCGCTCCGCGAGCGGGATCTCGGCCAACTGCATGCCGGGGGGGAACGAACCGTCGACGATCGCGGTCCGGAGCCGGGCGGCGACGAGGCCGGGCATGCTGTCGCGACTCAGCGGCGCAACGCGGCCAAGGGCTTCGAGCCGACCGGCCTGACTTGAACGCCGCGGCAGTGACTCAGCTGGGGTCATCATGGGCGAACCTCGGTGGTTGCTCGGGAACATTGCGGACATGACCGGGGGATGCAACGTGGCAGGGAGCAGGGGGCGTCCGGCATCTGGGTGACCTTGTTGACAATCCTACATTCCCCGCGTATGCTGATCAACCATGCTCAGTCTATCCGGACGCCACCTTGGCCGAATCAGCCAGACTGACTGGCCCTCTCGATCGGCCACGTCCGTGGCGTCGGGCCTCCCCTGAAGCCGTGACCCCGGCAATCACCGCGGTCCGGGCGCGCGAGGTTCTCGACTGTCGCGGCCTTCCTACCATCCAGGCCGACGTCGTCGTCGACAGCGCATACCTCGGCCGGGCTGACGTCCCCACCGGTCGATCACGCGGCGCCCACGAGGCGGTGGAGCTTCGCGACGGCGGTCGTCGGCTCGGCGGGCAAGGCGTGGGCAACGCTATCGTCAACGTGCGGGACGTCATCGGCCCTGCCCTCATCGGCGAACCCGTGTGGCCCCAGCGTGCGCTCGACCAACGGCTGGTGGCCCTCGACGGCACTCCGGACAAACACCACCTGGGAGCCAATGCGCTGTGCGCCGTCTCGCTGGCGGCGGCCCGTGCGGCGGCGGCGGCGCTCGGCGTCCCCCTCTACCGGTCACTGGCGGCCGACGCGCACGTGCTGCCGGTTCCGCAAGTCAATCTCATCAACGGGGGTCGTCACGCGCAGGGCTCCCTCGACTTTCAGGAGTTCATCGTTATGCCCATCGGGGCAGACTCCTTCCGGGAGGCGATCACCATCGCCAGCGAGGTGAATCTCGTCCTCGGAGATCTGATTCGCCGGCGGTATGGCGCAGCCGCAAGCAACGTCGGAGACGAGGGTGGCTATGCACCCCCGATGTCTGATCCACGGGAGGCGCTTGAGCTTCTCCATCAGGCCAGCGTCCAGGCTGGCCACGACGGACGGGTCGCATACGGACTGGACTGCGCTGCGACTCACCTCTATGACGATGCGAGCGGAACGTACCGCATTGGGGGCAGGAATTACTCGGTGGACGAGTTGCTAGGCCTCTACCGAGATCTGCTGAACGAATTCAACATTGTCTCGATTGAGGATCCGTTCCATGAGGACGACTACGCGGCCTTCGCCGAGTTGACCCATTCCAGCGAGATCCAGATCGTGGGCGACGACCTATTCACGACGAACGTTGGCCGACTGCGGACCGGCATTGCACGGGGAGCGGGCAACGCCCTGCTGTTGAAGGTCAATCAGGTGGGTACGCTCAGCGAGGCCTTGGACGCCGCCCACCTTGCCCTCCGACACGGACTCGGCCTCGTCGTCTCGGAACGCTCGGGCGAGACGGAGGACCCGTTGATCGCGGACCTATCAGTCTCCCTGGGCGCCGGGCAGATCAAGACCGGAGCGCCTGTCCGAGGCGAGCGCACTGCGAAGTACAACCGACTGCTCCTCATCGAGGAGGAGCTTGGGTCAGCCGCCACGTACGCGGGAGCCGCCTATCGGCGACCGAATTGAGGAGCGGAGGCAGGCGACCAGCGGTGTGATCGACAACGTACCGGCTCTTCTCGACCACGGATGCGCGGGGCTTCGCGCTGATGCGATCGCGATCGCGGAGGCAGGGTGGGATGCGGCCGACGCCTGTGCGGCGACGGATCGCTGGCTGATCGTTGACGGGCCGACTCTTCTCTGCAAGGGCCGACCGTTCGCGATCGACGATCTCGAGCACATCTGGTTTGTCGGGGCGGGAAAGGCCAGCCTGGCGATCGCCCAGGCTGTGGAGGCACGCCTCGGGGCCCACCTCTCCGGGGGTGTGGCCGTGGTTCCGCGCGGTCATCGGGGCGCGCTCGATCGGATCCGCATCCTGGAGTCCGACCACCCGCTCCCAACTGCCTCCAGCATCGAGGGGGCCCGAGCCCTCTTCGAGATCGCCGACGCCGCCGGTCAGCGTGATCTCGTCCTCGCAAGCATCACCGGCGGGAGCTCGTCGCTGGTGTGTTGCCCCCCACCGGGTGTCAGCCTGGACGATCTGCGGCAGCTCTATCAACTGCTCCTTGGATCCGGTGCGGACATCGTGGAGGTCAATCGGGTTCGCCGAGCCGTGTGCACGATAAAGGGCGGACGTCTGGGTGACCGGATCCAGCCGGCGGCGATCGTCAACCTGACGGTGTCGGACGTCGCCGATGACATACTGGAATACATAAGCGATCTCACCGTGCAGAATCACGCCCACCCTGGCGAGGCGAGCTCAATCCTAACACGGCTGCAACTCTGGGACGCGGTGCCCGCCTCGATCCGCAGCCACGTCACCGATCCGGACCACTTTGGGCTCCCGGACCTTTCGGCGGCTGCGATCAGCTCCATTCTCGTCCTCACCGGTTCGACGGTCCTCGACGCAATGGCGCGCGCTGCTGCGGCCCTCGGGTACACCCCCCACCTTCTCGGCAACTCCCTGCGGGGCGAGAGCCGCAGGACCGGCGAGGCGCTCGCCAATCTCGCCCTCACCCGATGGCGTCAGCGCGGCCCGACTTCCCAGCCGCTGGCGCTCATGGGGTGTGGCGGGGAGACGACTGTGGTTCTGGGGGCTGAGTCGAGGTGGCAATCAGGCGGCCCCAATCAAGAACTCGCCCTCGCATTCGCCGACTCCCTCCCATCGGAGGCGCGCTGCGTTGCCCTGGCCGTCGACACCGACGGGCACGATGGTGGCACGCCGCTCGCCGGAGCCCTCGTCGACGCGACAACCAAGGTTCGAGCCCGGCGGCGCAGGGTCAACCTCTCGGCGGTGCTTGACCAACATAGCGCCAGCACCGTTCTGCAAGCCCTTCACGACGGCGTCGAGACCGGAACCACCGGCACCAACGTCAACGATATGGTGGTCGTCCTCGTCGCGGGCGTTGCCGAGGCGGTCGAGATGGCAACTACCCTGCCGGCCGCTCCCGGGCTGAGGGCGTCGTGAGCGCGAGCGCGGGGCGTCAGCAGTCCCTGGCGCCGCCAACCCGCGACGGGTGGGACGCCGTCATCGTCGGGGCCGGCCATAACGGATTGGTGGCGGCGCACGTTCTGGCACGGGCCGGCTTGAAGCCCCTGGTGTTGGAGCGGCGAGGAACGGTGGGGGGGGCCTGTGTCACCGAGGAGTTTGCGCCAGGCTACTTCGCGTCCAGCGGGGCGTATGTCCTGAGCATGCTCCGCCCGACGGTCTGGCGCGACATGCGGCTGAGACAGCGAGGTCTGGTGGTGGACCCCGCCGGACCCACGTGCAATCTGGGTCTCGACGGGAGTGCGCTCTGGCTATACGATGAACCTGGTCGCGCGGAGAGGGAGGTGGCTCGCTTCTCCCCGCGCGATGCGTCGCGATTGCAGGCCTTCGAGGCCGAGCTTGCGGAGCTGGGCCGACTCGTTACGCCATTGATCGACCGCTCACCTCCCGATCCCGCGCTCCGCGGGTGGCATGAGGTAGCTGGTGCTCTTGCTGCCGGCAGGCACGCGATAGCGTCGCGTGGATCACTTCCGCGGCTGCTCCGCCTGCTCACGGCGTCCGTACAGCAGGTGCTCGATGAGTGGTTCGAGTCCTCGGTGCTGAAAGCCGCGCTTGGGTGGCATGCGGTCAATGACAGCACCCAGGGGCCGTCGGCCCCAGGCACTGCGTACGTCCTCCTCCATGATCATGCGGCGTCGGAGGGTGATGGAGGTCTGCGTACGTGGGGGTTCGTGCGTGGTGGGATGGGGCGAGTCACTGCGCTGATGGCGGATGCCGCCCGCGAGGCCGGTGCCCGCATCGCCACCGACACGCCGGTGGCTCACATCGCCGTCGAGCGGGGACGCGCTGTCGGTGTAGACCTGGAAGACGGTCGCCGGATTCCTGCACGCGTGGTCCTTTCGAACGCGGATCCGCCGCGGACGTTTCTCGGGCTGGTCGACTCCGGCGACCTGCCGGCCGACTTTGTGAGCGCCATCGGCGCCTATCGGTGCGAGGGCACGAGCATCAAGATCAACCTGGCGCTGGGGACCTTGCCGGCGTTTTCCGGGCTCGATTCCCGAGGTGCGGGCGACATCCACCGCGGGATCGTGGAAATCGTGCCGAGCCTCGAAACCCTCGACTGGCATCAGGCGCTCGCGCGCAGTGGCCGACCGGCATCCGCGACGCACGTGGAGGTGTGCTTTCCAACGGTGCACGATCCGAGCCTGGCGCCACCGGGGCGTCACATCGCGACCATCGACGTGACCTCGCAGCCCTACCGACTGGCAGAGGGGAGCTGGGATTCGCGCAAGGAGGCGATAGCCGATCAGGTGGTCGCCGAGCTCGCCCAGTGGATGCCGGAGCTTTCGTCATCGATCCTTGCCCGAGAAGTGCTGAGTCCGGTAGACCTAGAGCGGCGGCTGGGCCTCACGGGCGGGCATGCTCTGCATGGGGAGATGACGCTGGACCAGCTGTTCTTTCTTCGCCCCGTCGCGGGGTGGTCGGGCTATCGCACGCCGATCGCAGCCCTGTATCTATGTGGAGCGGGAACGCATCCCGGCGGCGGGGTCACCGGCGCGTGCGGGCAGAATGCCGCTCGCCGGGTGCTGCGTGATCGCCGGCGCCTTGCGAGGGGGCGGGGCGGGCGATGACCAGTTGGGTCAAAGCCGGTGGGCGGCGCCAGTCGGGGCGGCGTTCCCGTGGAGCCGTGCGGTTCATCGCGACCCCCGCGCGAACGTCAGGGGTTGCTGCCACTGGCTGGCAAGGGGCTGGACGTTGGTCGGCTGGTGCCGGCTGAACCGTCCTGCGGGTCGATCGGGCACCCGCTCCGATCACGAGCCACCGTGCGAGTGGTCCGCGTTCACGCTCGGCAGCTCGCCGGGGGCCAAGCCCGCCACGGTCGGAGGTGGGTCAGCCCGGCGGCAGGGAGAGCTGGAGCGCCTCGGCGAGGTGGAGGGTGCGGCGTCCGGTCTGCTGCTCGATCTGCTCGCGGCAGCTGAAACCGTCGGCCACCACCAGCGTGGATGCGGAAGCGCGCCTCACGGCGGGCAGGAGCTGGCGCTCGGCCAGGGCCACTGACACCGCATGGGGCTCGCCGGGCAGATAGCCGAACCCGCCCGCCATCCCACAGCAGCCGCCGTCGACGGTCGCCGCCGTGATCCCGGCGGCCGCGAGGACGTCCCGATCCGGACCCGGACCGAACACCGCCTGGCGGTGGCAGTGGGGCTGGAGCAGCGCCGACCGGCCGGCGGGGCGCCAGGCCGCCCGGTCCTGCCGGGCGGCCACGAAGTCGGCCAACGGTTGGACCCGCTCCGCCAGCTGCCCGGCGATCCCGCGGGGGCCGAGGAGGTTGGGCAGCTCGTCGCGGAACACCGACAGGCAGCCGGGCTCGAGCCCGACGATCGGCACGCCCGCGGCCACCGCTGGTGCGAGGTGGCGGCACAGGGCCTCCAGCCGGCGTCGCGCTGCCCCCAGCATCCCCTGGTCGTACAGGGGCCGTCCGCAGCACAGACGGGCCGTCGGGATGGTCACCCGACAGCCCAGCTGCTCGAGCACTCGGACCGCGGCCTGGGCGGTCGCGGGGCGGAACTGGTCGCTGAAGGTGTCGACGAAGAGGAGGACGGTCTCCCCGCCGGCCTGCGGGGCGGGTCGGGTCGCGAACCAGCTGCGGAACGTTCGCGGGGCGAGGGCGGGCACGCGGCGCTCTGGCGCCAGCCCAGCGAGCCGCGAGAGCAGCGCCGTCGCCCGGCTTGAGCCGAGCGCAGCCCGCAGCGGGCGGGGCGCGACGGCCAGGCCCGCTGCCCACACGGGGAGGAGGCCGAGCGCGTAGGCGGAGCGAGGCCGCAGCCGCCCCGCGTAATGGCGGGCGAGGAACTCGGCCTTGTACGTCGCCATGTCCACGCCGGCCGGGCACTCCGCCCGACAGGCCTTGCAGCTCAGGCAGAGGTCGAGCGCGGCCTTGACGTCGGCGCTGCGCCAGCCCCCGGGGACTGCCCCGGTCTCGAGCATCTCGAACAGGAGGTGGGCTCGCCCCCGGGTCGAGTGGCGCTCCTCGCGGGTCACCTGGTAGCTGGGGCACATCGTGCCCCCGGCGGTTCGGGTGCAGGCCCCCACCCCGACGCAGCGCTGGCTGGCCACCGCCAGCCGGCCCCCGTCGTCGGCGAGCCGGAACGGTGACCGCACCCGTCCCATCGCGGGGCGGACCGCCCTAAGCCGCAGGTTGGCATCGAGCGGGCGGGGATCCACGACCTTGCCGGGGTTCATCCGGCGGTCCGGGTCCCAGACCGCCTTGAAGGTCCGGAACGCGTCCACCAGCTCGGGGCCGAACATCCGGACCAGCAGCTCACCGCGGGCCTGGCCGTCCCCGTGCTCGCCCGACAGGGACCCACCCAGGCCGACGACGAGGTCGGCGGCCGCCTCGACAAAGGCCCGGAAGCGGCGCACCCCGGCGGGCGTGCGGAGCTCGAAGTCGGTCTGGGTGTGGAGGCAGCCGTCGCCGAAGTGGCCGTAGAAGGCCCCCGTGAGCCCGTGGGCGTCGAGGAGCCGGCGCAGCTCCCGCAGGTAGGTGCCCATCCGGGCCGGGGGCACGGCCGAGTCCTCCCACCCGGGGAAGGCCGGTCCCCGCCCGGGGGCCCGGGCCGTGGCACCGAGGGCGGCCTCGCGGATGCGCCAGAAGCCCTGCGCCTCCCGGCGGTCGGCGATCACCCGCGCGGGCGGCCGGGCCAGCTGCCGGCGGGCGCGCTCGGCCGCGGCCACCGCCGCCTCGGCTGAGGGGCCTCCGAACTCGACGAACAGCCACCCGCCCCCCGCGGGCAGGGCGGCGGTCGCCTCGGGGCTGAGGCCGCGGCGGCGCACCGCCTCCACCAGCCGGTCGTCGAGGCCCTCGACCGCGATCGGTCCGTGGGCGAGGATCTCGGGGACGGCGTCGGCGGCGTCGGCGACGTCCGGGAAGCCCAGCACCAGCAGAGCGCGGCCCGGGGGGCTCGGCACCAGCCTCACGGTCGCCCCGAGGACGATCGCGCAGGTCCCCTCGGTCCCCACCAGGGCGCGGGCCACGTTGGCCCCCCGCTCGGGCAGGAGCTCGTCGAGGTTGTAGCCCGACACCCGGCGGGGGAGGTTGGGGTAGCGGGCGCGCACCAGCGGCCCGGCCCGCTCGGCCAGGTCCGTCAGCGCGCCGCCGATTCGCGCCGCCTCGCCCCCGGGGCCAGACAGTCCGCTGGCGTCCAGCCGCAGGCGCGCGCCGCGGTAGGTGACGACGTCCAGCGCCTCGACGTTGCGCACGGTCGTGCCGGCCATCACCGAGTGGACGCCGCAGGAGTTGTTGCCGATCATGCCCCCCAGGGTGCACACCCGGTGCGTCGAGGGGTCCGGCCCGAAGGTGAGCCCATGCGGCTCCGCTGCCTCCCGCAGGCGATCGAGCACGCAGCCCGGCTGGACCTCGGCCAGGCCGCGCTCCGGGTCGATCGCCACGACCTGGTCCATGTGCCGGGAGAAGTCCAGCACCACGGCCTCGTTGCAGCTCTGGCCGGCTTCGCTGGTGCCCGCGCCCCGCGGCAGGACTGCCACGTCATGGCGCCGACACACCTCGAGTGCGGCCAGCACGTCGGCATCGTCGTGGGGGCGCACGACCCCGATCGGCATCTGCCGGTAGACCGAGGCGTCGACCGCGTAGAGGGCGCGGGCGGCGGCGGAGAACCCGACCGCACCCCTGACCGCGGCCCGCAGGTCGGCCGCGAGCGCGCCGCCCGGCTCCTGCATCACCGGCCGAGGGTACTGCGCGCGAGCTGATCTCGGCACCGGCCGCGGCTCGCGGCGCTGGTCGTGGCCGGCGAGTCGGTTCTCAGCCGGATCTCAGGCACGGTCCCGCGGGTCCGGCTAGCGTGGTCCGCGGAAGCCGGGGTCGGCCCCGCCCGACGTCTCCACGGGGGCCACGCGGAGGACACCTCATGCATCGTGCGACTGCGCGCGCCCCCCTGGCCGTGGGCGCGCTCCTCCTCGGCATCCTGTCCGCCCTCGTGGCGACGACCGGCCCGGTGTCGGCCCAATCCCATCGGCGTGACATCGCCGACCGCACCGTCCGGCATCTGCAGCAGCAGTGGCGGCGCGTCCACCCCACTCTGATCGGCGTCGTCGTATCGGACGCCAACACCGGTGGCGTGTTCAACACCGGGCTGCTGACGGTCCGCCGGGCTGACGGGCACGTCACCACCCTCACCCTCGACGGGCTCACTCGCGCCTACGCGGCCTCTGGCGGTCCCGACCGCCGGATGACCCGCATCGATCCAAGCGCGCTCCCGCCCGGCTCGGTCGTGGTGATCCGCGGCGAGCTCATCAACACCGGCCCGACGTACGTCGCGCTCCGGATCTTCGACACAGGGTTTGGCGCTCCGCCCCCATTGCCGCCACCGTCGCATCTCGGATTCGTCAGCCATGTGGTCGCGAGCGACCCTGGGACCGGGGGCCTCTTCAACGCCGGCACCCTCGCCGTGCGGTCGCGTTCACGGCGGATCTTCCTGCTCGAGCTGACCGGAAGCACGACGACCTGCGCGGTCCTCGTTCCGCACGGAGCCTGCCAGACGATCAGCCCGACCCTGATCCGGCTCGGCGACCGGGTGGTCGTCCGGGCGCTGACCATCGCCGGCCATCCCTCGGTCCTCCAGGCGGTCGCTCTGAGGGACACCACCGTGCCCGGGTCGACACCGACCCCAACCCCCCCGCCGACCCCCACCTTCACCCCCACCCCACTTCGCGTCGTCGGTCAGGTGGCCGCGATCAACACCGGCCACGTGGGGACGTTCGGCGACGGCACTCTCGGGGTCCGGGCCCCCTCGGGGCGGTGGTTCCAGTTCGAGCTGGCCCCCTCGACCACCATCTGCGCCTACATCGGCCCCGTCGCCGGCTGCCACACCGTGCCGGCAGGCGCGATCGAGCGCGGCGACCAGGTGATCGTCCGCAGCCAGACGATCGCGAACCATCCCCACATCTACCAGGCCGTCGCCATCGTCGACATCACGGCCGGGGTGCGGCTGTCGCCGACCCCGACCCCGACCCCCACCCCCACTCCCACCCCGACCCCGACCCCGACCCCCTGACCCCAATCGGACCGGACCCGGGCGGCACCGAACGGACCGGTGCCGCCCTTTCCGGTGGGGGACGGGGTGGCCGCGGGCCGTGCGCCCAACCCGCCCGTACAATCAGGCGCAGGCTAGGCCGCGGGCGGGGTCCAGGGAGGTCGGTCGATGTCCCACGAGCGGATCACCTTTGGCACCGACGGCTGGCGGGGGGTCGTGGCCGACGACTTCACGTACGCCAACGTCCGGGCCGTGAGCCAGGGCGTGGCCGCCTACCTCGCCGACGAGCCGCCCGCCCGCCCGGTCGTCGTGGGCCACGACACCCGCTTCTCGGCCGAGCTGTTCGCCCGCGAGGTGGCGCGCGTGCTCGCCGCCAACGACCGGCCGGTCCTACTCCTCGATGGCCCGGCGCCGACCCAGGTCGCGGCCTGGACGGTGGTCGACCGCCACGCCGCCGGCGGGGTGGTGGTGACCGCCAGCCACAATCCGCCGGAGTTCAACGGCCTCAAGTACAAGCCCGACTACGGCGGCTCGGCCGGCCCCGAGGTGGTCGCCCGCCTGGAGGAGGAGACCGCGCGAGCGCAGCGGGACGGGGCGCGAACGATGCCCTTCGAGGCGGCGCTCGCGGCCGGGCGGGTCGAGATGGTGGACCCCCGGCCGGCGTACCGGGCCCAGGTGGAGCGGATCCTCGACCTCGGGGCGATCCGCCGCCGGGGGCTCCGCATCGTCCACGACGCGATGTACGGCTCCGGCGCCGGCTACATCGCCTCGCTCCTCGACGGCGGCGCGACCGAGGTTCTGGGCCTGCACCAGGACCGCAACCCCGGCTTCGGCGGGCTCCACCCCGAGCCGCTCGCCCCCAACCTCGGGGAGGCGATCGCCCGGCTGGCCCAAGGCGGCCACGACCTCGGCATCGCCAACGACGGGGATGCCGACCGGGTCGGCATCCTCGATGAGCGGGGCCGATTCGTCAACCAGCTCGAAGTCGCCGCCCTTCTCTGCTGGCACTTGTGCGAGCAGCGCGGATGGCGGGGGCCGATCGTGCGGTCGCTCACGAGCACCGCCATGCTCGACCGCCTCGGCGAGCGCTACGGCTGCCCGGTTGAGGAGCTGCCGGTGGGATTCAAGTACATCGGGCCGCGGATGCGGGAGGTCGACGCGATCCTCGGGGCGGAGGAGTCGGGCGGTTTCGGCATCCGCGGGCACCTGCCCGAGCGCGACGGGATCGTGAGCGGGCTCTTGATCGCGGAGATGATGGTCCAGGCGGGCCGGCCACTCTCGGAGATCCTTCGCCACGTGTACGAGCTGGTCGGCCCCCATGCCTATGCCCGCCGCGACATTCGCTTCCAGCGTGACGCCTACGCCGGGCTGCGCGACACCCTGCGCGACCGGCTGGCGAGTGCGCCGCCGACCCAGATCGCCGGTGAGGCGGTGGTCCGCTCCCGCACCGACGACGGCTTCAAGTACTGGGTGGCGGACGGGAGCTGGGTCCTGGTGCGGATGTCCGGCACCGAGCCGCTGATGCGGGTCTACAGCGAGGCGACCGACCGAAAGCGGGTCGACCGCCTGATCGCCGCGATGGCCGAGCTGGCGTCGGCCGGCCTGCCGGCCGTCGCTGGGGGCCATGGCTGAGCCGGGGGCGACCAGCGAGCGGCCCGAGCGGGTGGCCAAGCCGTGGGGGCACGAGATCTGGTTCGGGGTCACCCCGCGGTACGCCGGGAAGCTGATCCACATTGACGCCGGCCATGCGCTCAGCCTCCAGTACCACGAGCGCAAGGAGGAGACGATCTACGTGCTGGCCGGACGCCTCGATCTCCAGCTCGATGACGAGGTGGGGACGCTGGTCACCCACCGGCTCGAGCCCGGCACGGCGGCCCACATCGCGCCGGGGCGGCGCCACCGGATGATCGCGCTCGAGGCGACCGACCTCTGCGAGGTCTCGACCCCCGAGCTCGATGACGTGGTCCGGCTGGAGGATCGCTACGGGCGGGAGGGGACGAGCCACCCCTGAGTCGGCCTGCGCGGCGGGAAGCATGCCGGGCGGTTATCCACACTGTCCACAGCCCCCCGTGGATAACCGAACGGGCATTCGGCGCCGAGCCGTCTCAGACGGGGCGCCCCGCGACGAGCGCGCGCGGGCCGGTGTCGCCGGCGCCTGCGCACGGCGACGGTTCCCCGGCCCACCCGGACGCGCTACCGTGAGCGGGTGCAGCACCTCGGTCACGGCACGTGGTGGGCGGCCGACGGCCACCCGCCCCCGGGCTGATCCCAAGACCTGGCGACCCGGGCCGCCGTGCGGCGGCCCCGGCACCCCGCCTCGAGGGGTTCCCGCCCACCGGCCACCCGGCCGTAGGAGATCCGCCATGACCCAGACGCTCCCCGCCGACGCCACCGCCACCGGTCACACGGCCACCAGCCCTGCGGCCTCCGGCTCGGCGTCACGCACCTGGCGCGACCGCGACCGCTCCGCGGTGTCGCCCGCCTACTCCCGCTACACCGACCTCGTCATCCAGGACGGCGAGGGGGTCCACGTGGTCGACGTGGATGGGAGGCGCTACCTCGACCTCGGCTGTGGCATCGCGGTGACCAGCCTCGGGCACCGCCACCCGGCGGTCGCCGCGGCGGTGCACGCCCAGGTCGACAGCTACTGGCACACGAGCGTGGTCACCCAGCACGTGCGCCAGACCGAGGCCGCCGAGCGGATCGCCGCCATCGCCCCCGGTCCCCTGGACACCGTCTTCTTCGCCAACTCGGGCGCGGAGGTCGTCGAGGGGGCGATCAAGCTGGCGCGCCGCGCGACCGGCCGTCCCGGGATCCTCGTCTTCGAGGGCGGCTTCCACGGGCGAACCATGGGCGCGGTCACTTGCACCACCAGCAAGGCCCACTACCGCGAGGGCTACGCGCCGCTCCTCCCTGAGGTCTACGTCAGCCCGTACCCGTACTGCCTCGACCGCTGCAGCCATCCCCCGGGCGCGCCCTGCCCGATCGCCCTCGGGGCCGAGCTTGAGCGGCTCTTCGCCCGGATGGTCGCGCCCAGCCAGCTGGCGGCGATGCTGGTGGAGCCCATCCAGGGCGAGGGCGGGTACGTGGTCCCGCCGGCGGGCTTCCTGGGCACCCTCCGCCGCCTGTGCGACCAGCACGGGATCCTGCTGATCGCCGATGAGGTCCAGAGCGGGATGGGCCGCACCGGCCGCTGGTTCGCGGTTGATCACGAGCAGGTGGTTCCTGACGTCCTCATCACCGCCAAGGCGCTCGGGAATGGCCTGCCGATCGGCGCGATCGTCGCCCGGCGCGAACTGATGGGGGCCTGGGATCCGGGCGCCCACGGCACGACCTTCGGGGGCAACGCCGTCGCCTGCGCCGCGGCGATCGCGGTCATCGACACCATCGAGCGCGAGGGGCTCCTGGCCCGTGCCACCGCGATCGGGGCGCGCAGCCAGGCGGCGGCGCGCGGCTGGCAGGCGGCGGGCGGGGGCCCGGCCGAGGTGCGGGGCGTGGGGGCGATGATCGGCCTCGAGTTCCGCGACGACGCGGGCCGGCCCCAGACCGAGCGGGTGGCCCGGATCCGCGCCGCCTGCCTGGAGGCCGGGGTGATCGTCCTCGGCTGCGGCATCCACGACAACGTGATCCGGCTGATCCCGCCGCTCGTGATCAGCGATGCCGACCTGGACCACGGGCTCTCGGTCCTCGGGCAGGCCGTCCAGGCGACCCGGCCGTGAGCGGCCCGGTTGCAGGCGGCCCGGCCGCAAGCGGCCCGGCCGGCGCCGGCTCCGCTCCGACGACCTCCGGCCACTACATCGGGGGCCGATGGCGCGAGGGCGTGGCCGGCGCGACCTTCGCCTCCCACAACCCCGCTCACGTTGACGAGGTGCTCGGGCACTTTGCGGCGGGCGACGCCGACGACGTCGACGCCGCCGTCCGGGCGGCCAAGGAGGCCTTCCCGGGCTGGGCCCGCACCCCGATGCCGGAGCGCGCCGACATCCTCCTGCGGGCAGGTCGTCTCCTCGCCGAGCGCAAGGAGGCGCTGAGCCGGCTCATGACCCGCGAGATGGGCAAGGTGCTGACCGAGGCCCGGGGCGACGTCCAGGAGGGGATCGACATGACCCTCTTCATGGCGGGCCAGGGCCGGCGTCCGACCGGGGAGACCGTGCCGAGCGAGCTCCGCCGCAAGCGGTGCTTCACCGAGCGGGTTCCGATCGGCATCGTCGGCTGCATCACCCCCTGGAACTTCCCCCTGGCGATCCCCACCTGGAAGCTCATGCCGGCGCTCCTCGCCGGCAACGCCATCGTCTTCAAGCCGGCGGAGGACACCCCCCTCCTGGCGGTGCGCCTGGTCGAGATCCTCATCGAGGCCGGCCTCCCGCCAGGCGTGCTCAACCTGGTCACCGGGACCGGTGAGCAGGCGGGGGCGGCCCTGGTCCGGCACCCCGAGGTGGCCGCCATCTCCTTCACGGGGTCGGCCGACGTCGGGCGCTCGATCGCCGCCGCGTGCGGCGGGGCGGGCAAGCGGGTGAGCCTCGAGCTCGGGGGCAAGAATGCGATGGTCGTGCTCGCCGACGGCGACCTCGAGCTGGCCGTCGACGGCGCCCTCTGGGGCGCCTTCGGCACCAGCGGCCAACGCTGCACCGCCACCTCCCGGCTGGTGGTCGAGCGCGGGGCGGTCGACGCCTTCACGGAGCGGCTGGTCGCCCGGGTCACGACCCTGCGCCTCGGCGACGGCCTCGACCCCGCCACCGATGTCGGCCCGATCATCAACGAGCGGCAGCTCCGCCGCATCCACGGGTACACCGAGGCGGGGCAGGGGGAGCGCGCCCGGCTCCTCGCCGGCGGCGCGATCGCCACCGAGGGCACCCTCGCCGAGGGCACCTTCTACCAGCCGACCATCTTCGCCGACGTGCGCCCGACGATGCGCATCGCCCAGGAGGAGATCTTCGGGCCGACCGTCTCGATCCTGCCGGTCGAGGACTTCGAGGAGGCGGTGACGGTCGCCAACGGGACCCGCTACGGGCTGTCCCTGGCCGTCTACACCCGCGACCTCCACAAGGCGATGGAGGCGGTCGACCGGCTGGAGTCGGGGATCGTCTACGTGAACGCCCCCACCATCGGCGCCGAGATCCAGCTGCCATTCGGGGGCACGAAGGGGACCGGCAACGGCCACCGCGAGGCGGGCACCACCGCGATGGACGAGTTCACCGAGTGGAAGACCGTCTATATCGACTACTCGGGCCGGCTCCAGCGGGCCCAGATCGACACCCACCAGGGCGGCTGACCGGCCCCCGATGCTCGACCTCGACCTCAGCCCGGAGCAGCTCCAGCTGCAGGAGACGGTGCGCGACTTCGCCCAGCGGGAGCTGGCGCCCCGGATCCCGGAGCTGGACCGCGCCCACCGGCCCGACCCCGAGCTCTTCGCCAAGCTGGCGAGCCTGGGCCTACCCGGCGTCTGCACCCCGCAGCGCTACGGCGGGGTGGGCTTGGACTGGGTCGCCCTCGGGCTCGCCTGCGAGGAGCTCGAGTACGTGGACGCCTCCTGCCGCACCGCCCTGTCGGTCCACGCCGGCCTCTGCATGACCGGCTGCTACCAGTGGGGGAGCGAGGAGCAGCGCCAGCGGCTGCTTCGGCCCCTGGCCGAGGGCCGCCACCAGGGGTGCTTCGCCCTCACCGAGCCGGACGCCGGCAGCGACGTGCGGGCGCTGCGCACGACCGCCCGCCGGGAGGGCGATGCGTACCGCCTGCGGGGGCAGAAGGTCTGGATCTCGATGGGGCACTCGGCCGAGATCCTCCTCACCTTCGCGACCGTCGACCCCGCGGCCGGGGTGCGGGGGATCACCGCGTTCGCGGTCGAGCGCAGCCTCGCCGGGCTGGGGCTCCGCACCCAGCCGATCGGGGACAAGTACGGGCTGCGCGCGAGCGAGACCGCGATCGTCTATCTCGACGACGCCCTGGTCCCCGCCTCCAACCGGATCGGCGAGGAGGGTGAGGGGTTCAAGGTGGCGATGAGCTGCCTGGACAGCGGCCGCCTCTGCGTCGCCAGCGGGGCGGCCGGGACCATCCGCGCCTGCCTCGACCTCAGCGTCGCCTACGCCCGGGAGCGTCGGGTCCAGGACCAGCCGATCGGCCGCTTCGAACTGGTCCAGCAGATGATCGGCCAGATGGCGCGCGACCGGGACATCGCCCGTCTCCTCTGGCTGCGGGCGGCCTGGCTCAAGAACCGCGGCCGGCGGAGCACCAGGGAGTCGGCCCTCGCCAAGTGGGTGAACACCGACAGCGCCCGCCGCTGCGCCGACGACTGCCTCCAGGTCCACGGCGCCACCGGCTTCAGCGAGGAGTGCCAGGCCGCCCGCTACCTGCGCAACAGCCGGGCGACCCTCATCTACGAGGGGACCCGCGAGCTCCAGACGGTCCTGGCGGGCGAGTATGCACTCGGCTACCGCGAGGACCGCCCGATCCGCTGCCCGCTGCCGGCCTGGCCCGACGAGGGTGAGCCGGCGCCGACGGCCGGCCCCCCGGCCGGTGCGGGCGGATGACCTCGCGCCCCGCGGCGACGCCGGGGCCGCCGGGCCGGGGGCTCACGGAGGGCCAGCTCGAACGACCCCAGGGCCCGATCCGCTTCCTCACCGGCGGCACCGGACTGCCCCTAGTCCTCTGCCACGGCTTCCTCGGCTCGGCCGAGAACTTCGACGCCTGGCTGCCCGCGCTCCTGGCCCGGCGGACAGTCGTGATCCCCGACCTGCCCGGCTTTGGCCTCTCGGCCCCCCTTCCCGGCCGCCACACCGCCCGGGCCCTGGCGGACGAGGTCGCCGCCGTGGCCGACGCCTTGGGCCACCCCCGCTACGACCTCGCCGGCCTCTGCCTGGGGGTGCCAGTCGCGCTCGAGCTGGCGCGGCACCGCCCGGACCGGGCCGGGGCCCTCATCCTCCACACCCCGCTCCTCCACCCCCAGGTGGTGCGACGCCGCTTCCACCTCCAGGTGGCGGCCTTCACCACCCCCGGGGTGTTCGCGGCCATCACCTGGCTCGCCCACCGGCGCCGGGCCAGCGACTGGTACAAGCGCCACCTGGTCGAGGGTCCCGTCGTCGACCCCGCGGCGGCCCAGGCGAACTTCGACAACCAGCTGCGGGCCTCGCCCCGGGCGGCCCGGGCCTGGCTGCGCGACGGGCTGCGCCACGACTTCCGGCAGCTGATCGCGAGCTGGCCCCATCCGGTCCTCCTCGTGGCGGCGGCCGACGACTGGATCGTCGACCACCCCAAGATGGCCGCGATCGCCGGGCGCAACCCAAGGGCGCAGGCGGCGATTCTGGCGGCGGCCGGCCACGCCTGGACGCCGGCCTCGGTCGCCGAGCAGCAGCGCGTGATCGCCGACTTCCTGGACCGGGTCGATGGCGGGGCGGCGGCCGTCCCGGCGGCGGCGGCCGTCTGACCGATCCGTCCCGCCCGCGGGTCAGGGCGCGATCAGGATCGTCCGGCTCTCGGTGTAGAAGTCGCGGGCGGCCGCCCCCTGCTCGCGGGGGCCGTAGCTGGAATCCCGGATGCCCCCGAACGGGGCGTGGTAGTCCACCCCCGTGGTGGGGGCGTTGAGCCGAACCATCCCGGCGGCGAGCTGGGGCGCCAGTCGCAGCGCGAGCGCCAGGTCCCGCGTGAAGAGCGCAGCCGCGAGCCCGTACCGCCCGCGGTTGGCGAGGGCGATCGCCGCCTCGGCGGACTCGGCCCGAAGGAGGGCGGCGACCGGCGCGAAGACCTCGGCGTCCACCAGCGGTCCTGCCGGCCGCTCCAGCTCCACCAGGGTCGGCGCCAGGTAGAAGCCGGGGGCGTCCAGGGGCTCACCGCCGATGAGGACGCGCCCACCCCCTTCGGCGATCGCGTCCAGGGCCCGGCCGCGGCTTCGGGCGTCGATCACCGGGCCGACCACGGTCTCGGCGTCGGCGGGATCCAGCACCCTCAGGGCGGCGACCGCCGCGACCAGGCGCTCCCGCAGCGCCGCGTACACCGGAGCTTCCACGATCACACGACCGGTGGCGGTGCACTTCTGCCCCGCGCAGCCCATCGCGGCGGCGGCGATGGTGGCGGCGGCGCGGTCGAGGTCGGCGTCGGCGAGGACCACGGACGGGTTCTGCCCGCCCATCTCGGCCTGGACCCTGGCGCCGCGGACGGCGGCCCCGGCCACGACCTTCCGCCCCGCCGCCACCGACCCGGTGAAGGAGACGGCGGCGACATCCGGGTGGGCGGCGAGTGCCGCCCCGGTCGCGGCCTCCCCGGTCAGGATCTGGAGGAGGTGGGGGGGCAGGTGGGGGCCGATGAGCTCGAGCAGGCAGGCGGCCACCGCGGTGGCCGCGCCCGCCGGCTTGAGCACGGCGGCGTTTCCGAACGCCACGGCGGGCGCCACCTTCCACAGGGGGATCGCGACCGGGAAGTTCCAGGGGGTGATGCACCCGATAACGCCCAGCGGCAGGCGGCGGGCCATGAGCAGGGCCCCGGGATCGGCCGCGGGCAGCGTCTCCCCGTCCGCGAGCAGCGGCGCGGTCGCGTAGTAGCGGAGGATCGCGACCCCGCGGGCCACCTCTCCGCGGGCCTCGGTGATCGGCTTGCCGACCTCCCGGACGACCAGCTCGGCGACCGCGCCGCCACCCGCCTCCAGGGCGGCGGCGGCGGCGATGAGGGCCGCCGACCGCACCGCGGCGGG
>DAHUZI010000051.1 GCA_027306595.1 Candidatus Dormiibacterota bacterium
CGCGGAGCCGGCCCCGGCCGGGCCGGCCGCTCCCCGCCGCCGGACCGTCCGACGCGCCCCGCCCGTTCGCCGCCGCCGCCGACCGACCGAAGGCTGAGCCCCGTGGCGGCCGCCGCCGGCGCACCGCTGGCGATTCGGCCCCTGACCGCCGCGTGCTGGCCCGACCTCGTCGCCCTCTTCGGGCCCCGCGGGGCCTACGGGGGGTGCTGGTGCATGTACTGGCGGCTGCCGGCCGCAGCCTTCGCCCGGGCCGCCGGCGCGCCCGCCCGGGCGATGCTCGAGGCCCGGGCAACCTCTGGGCCAGCGCCGGGCCTTCTCGCCTACCGCGACGGCCGCGCGGTCGGCTGGTGCGCGCTCGGGCCCCGCGCCGACTTCCCCCGACTGGACCGCTCGCGCCAGCTGGCTCCGGTCGACGACCGCCCCGTCTATGCGCTCCCCTGCTTCTTCGTGGCCCGCTCGGCCCGGGGGACCGGGGTCGGCGCCGAGCTGGTTCGGGCGGCGGTGACGCAGGCGGCCGACCGCGGGGCGGCCGCGCTCGAGGCGTACCCGGTGGACCCCCGCCGCAGCCGGGTGCGGGGGGTCGAGGCGTACACCGGGCTCCTGACCATGTTCCAGCGTGCGGCCTTCCAGGTGGCGGCCGATCGCGGGGGGCGGCGCGTGGTCGTCCGGCGGGCGATCGGCGACCTCTCGTGATCACCGTCCGCGCCCTGGACGCGGGGGAGGAGGGGGCGTTCGGGCTCGCCGATCACCTCGCCTGGAGTGAGCGCCCAACCCCCGCCTCCCTCGCCCGCGACCGGCTCGTCCTCGACGGGGCGCAGGCCTTGGTGGCGGTCGAGGACGGGGCCATCGTCGGCACCGCCGCCGCGTTGGCGCTCACGATGACGGTGCCCGGCGCCGATCTCGGAGTGGCGGGGATCAGCGCGGTCGGGGTTCTGGCGAGCCACCGCCGACGGGGGGTTTTCCGGGACCTCATGGCCCGCCAGCTCGCCGACCTCCACGACGGCGAGGAGGTGGTCGCCGCCCTCTACGCGAGCGAGAGCGGGCTCTACGGCCGGTTCGGCTACGGCCCGGCGGCCGACAGCTGCCGCCTGACGCTCCCGCGGGCCCATGCCGCCCTACGAGCCGGACCCGAGGCCTCGGGCCGGGTCCGGCTCGTGACCGACCCGCCCGCGGCGCTCGCCGACCTCGCGCCCGGGTACGAGCGCGCCCGTGGGCAGCGCCCGGGGATGGTTCGCCGCTCCGACGGCTGGTGGCGGTGGTGGTGGAGCGACCGGGAGACCGAGGAGCCGACCCCGCCGCTCCTCGCGGTCCACGAGCAGCGCGGGGCTGTCGATGGCTACGTCGTCTACCACCTCGCCTCGAGCTGGGAGGCGGGGCAGCCCCAGGGGCGGCTGGTGGTGCGAGAGCTGGTCGGGGCCGACCCCGAGGTGGAGCGGAGCCTGTGGGGCTTCTGCCTGGGCGTGGACCTGGCCACCGAGATCGACGCCTGGCACCGGCCGCCCGACGACCTCCTCCGGGCCTGGCTCGTCGAGCCGCGCTGGCTTGGGGTTCGGCTCTACGACGGGATGTGGGTCCGCCTCGTCGACTGCGCCCGGGCCCTGGAGGGCCGGCGCTACGCCGTCGCCGATCGCCTGGTCGTGCAGCTCCATGATGCCGGCTGCCCCTGGAACGCGGGACGGATCGAGCTCGAGGGGGGCCCCGACGGGGCGCGCTGCCGGCGCACCCGGCGGAGCGCGGCGCTGGAGCTGGACGTGGCCGACCTCGCCGCCAGCTACCTGGGGATGCCCCGCCTGGCGTGGCTGGCCAGGGCCGGGCGGGTGGTGGAGCGGGTGCCGGGGGCCGCGGCCCGGGCCGACCGGCTCCTCGGCTGGCCCGTCGCCGCGTGGTCGGCGGAGATGTTCTGAGCGTGGCCGAGCACAAACACCCGCCCGAGGGCCGGACGGTGATCCGGGGGGCACGGGTGCTGGATCCGGCCGCCGGCGCCCTCACCGATGACACGGTGGTCGTCGTCGAGGGCGATCGGATCGTCGACGTGGGTCGGGGGGCCGCCCCGGTGGCCGCGGACCGGGTGCTCGACGCCCAGGGGCTGGTGGTGGTACCGGGGCTGATCGACTGCCATGTCCATGTCACCGTGGTCACGACCGACGTGTGGGGGATGGCCGAGTGGTCGCCCGCCTACGTCACCGCCCGGGCGGCGGGCGTGCTCCGGGGGATGCTCGCGCGCGGCTTCACGACCGTGCGCGACCTGGGCGGCTGCGACTACGGGCTGGCCCAGGCGGTCGCCGAGGGCTACCTGGAGGGACCGCGCATCGTCTATGGGGGCAAGATGCTCTCCCAGACCGGGGGGGCGGGCGAGTGGCGGGGGCGGGGCCGAACGGTGTACGACCCCCACTACAACTGCCCGAGCCTGGCCTGGATCTGCGACGGGGTCACGGCCGTGCGGCGGGCTGCGCGCGAGGAGATCCGGCGCGGGGCCCACCACCTCAAGGTCTACCTCAGCGGCGCGGTCGATGCGCCCAGCGACCGGATCGACCAGACCCAGTTCGCGGACGACGAGATCCGGGCCGCGGTGGAGGAGGCGGGCGCGGCCGGCATCTACGTCGCCGGCCACGCCTACACGGCTCGGGCCGTGAACCGGGGGCTGCGGCTCGGGGTGCGGACGATCGAGCACGGCAACCTCATCGACGCCACCAGCCCGCCGCTCTTCCTCGAGCACGGGGCCTTCTACGTCCCGACGCTCGCCACCTACGATGCCCTCCGCCGCCACGGTGAGGCCCTGGGGATGCCGCCGGAAGCGATGGCCAAGCTGCCGCCCGTCCTCGAGGGCGGGCTGCGGGCGCTGGAGCTGGCCCACCGGGCGGGGGTGCCGATCGCCTACGGCACCGACCTCCTCGCCGCGATGCACGCGGAGCAGGCGATGGAGTTCCGGCTCCTCGGGGAGGTCCAGCCTCCCGCCGACGCCATCCGGGCGGCCACGACCGTGGCCGCCCGGCTCCTCGGGCGCGAGGGCGAAATGGGGGTGGTCGCCCCCGGCGCCCGGGCTGACCTGATCCTCGTGGACGGCACCCCGCTTGACGACCTCGCCGTCCTCGCCGAGCCGCAGCGCCACCTGCGCCTCGTCATGCAGGGCGGCCGGGTGGTGCGCCAGGGGCCCGCGGCGTAGGGGAGGGCCCCGAGTCCGGGGCAGCCTGGCCCCAGCGCGGGCGTGCCACGAGCGGCCGCCGCTCGAGGGCCCGGCCGCCCCGGCCGGCCCCCGCGGAGGGGTTGCCGCCCCCGAGGCCCGCGCGGTACGCGACGGGGGCGCCCAGGCTCGCCCCGAGGTGCGTGTGGCCCGTGGCCGTCACGCCCCAGGTGGGGTTCTGGGGCACCATCCCCCGATCGTCCCGGGACCCGTCGGTCGCGAGGCCGCAGCCATGAGCCCCGCGCTCGGCGGCACCGAGGTTCGGGCCGCGTCCCGCGACGGGCTCCTGACTCCCCCCTCCCCCAGGGCACCGCCCACCGGACTGCTGACGCTAGCGGGACGCATCGGACGCGGCGTCCGCGACCCGGCCGGCGATGAGCGACTCCATGACCGCCTCGACGGGAAGCGCCTCCCGCACCTCGCCGCCGACGCCGGTGACAGGCCCAGCCACGAAGAGCGCGTTGAGCACCGCCTCCTCGGTCGCCTCCGATGCGGCGGCGAACAGGGCGTCGATCACATAGCCGTCCTCGGCTACCACCGTGCCCGTGACCGTCGGCCCGCCCGGTGCCCGGGGCACCATCTGAGCGGTGCTGAAGGCCACCACGTAATCACCGCTCCCATGGTGTCCGAAAGACCCCGTGCGTGCGAGGCCCGATGCCGCGCGGCTCGCGATGCGCCGGAGCTGGCGCGACGACGTGGGCGCATCGGTCGCCACGACGATGACACAGGAGCCGCTTCCGTCTGGATCAGGCCCCGTCATCGGCGGTGGTGGAACCAGGCGTCGCCCGACCCGCACCCCGGCGACGGTCAGCTCGCGCGCTCGACCGAAGTTCGCGACCAGAAGGACTCCCACCGTGAACCCCCCTGCGCGCGCGGGAACGACTCGGGAGGAACTGCCGATTCCCCCCTTCCACCCGTAGCACGTCATGCCGGTCCCGGCGCCAACCACGCCCTCCTCGACCGGGCCATCGTGAGCCGCGTGGAACGACGACAACGCGTGGTCGTGCCCCACCCGTCGGGCATGCATCGCGTTGAGACCGCTGTCATTGCACTCGCCCACGATCGGATTGACGGTCGGGAGCGAGACGCCCATGTTCGGGTTCCGGCGCAGCGTCTCGGTGACGACCGCATCATAGGCGGCACCCACGCCGAACGTGTTGGTGAGCACGATCGGTGAATCGATCAGGCCCACTTCCATCAGCTGGGTCATGCCGGCAGCCTTGCCGAAACCGTTCAGGACATGACCGCCGCCGATCAATCGATCCTCGTAGAGGTTGCCGTTGTGGGGCAGCACCGACGTGACCCCGGTTCGGATCGCCGTCCGCTCCGTGACGCGGACGAGGTCATAGCAGAGGGTCGAGTGCCCCACCAGGACTCCGCCGACGTCCGTGATCGCGTTGAGGGGGCCAGTGTCGAGCTCCCCAATTGCCAGCCCGAGATCCCGCGTTCGGGGCCTCGGGCTGGGCACTGCCACCGCGACCAGGCGCCCCTCTGTCACGCCACCACGTTACGCGGGGCGCGCAGCGGACGCTTCAGCTCCCTTGCGGAAGTTGCGGGCCGCCTCCTCCACCGTCGAGAAGGTCAGGGATGGGTATTGCCGGCAATGTGCGATGAACTTCTCGAGCAGCATGATGCGGTGCCCGCGCCCGATGACCTGGGGGTGACACGTCAGGTCGAAGACACCGTTCGGGATCCGTTCCACCATGTAGTCGACGTCCTGGGTCCAGATCTCCAGCACCTTGGACGGTGCCGCAAGGCTACTCGTGGTGAACCCCGGGTGGGAGACGAACTCGAACTGGGGAAAGTCGTCCCAGCTCCAGCTCACAGGCACCTCGACCACCGAGCTCGGTGGGCCGAACCGAAGCGACCCATCCGGCTGGACCGAGTCCCCCCGCCGGGCGAAGTAGAGGTGGTAGTCGTCCGCGGCGAGGCTGGAATCGTACTCGAAGCCCAGGTCCTCCAGCAGGCCGATGCTCTCCTCGGTGAGGTCCCAGCCCGGCGATCGGTATCCCCGAGGGCGTCTGCCGGTGAGGCGCTCAATGGCATCGATGCCGCGCTCATACATGGCGCGCTCAGCCTGAGGGTCGCCCAGGTACTTGGTGGGACTCTCGTGAACGTATCCGTGGTGGGCGATCTCGTGACCGTGGTCGGCTATGAGGCGGGCGGCGTCGGGGAACGTGTCCAGCGTGTGCCCGGGGACGAAGAAGGTGGCACGGATGTCGTGCTGGCCGAGAACCTCGATCACGCGCGGAACGCCGACCCGGGCGCCGTACTCGCCCCGCGAGAGGACGCCGGGCGTTCGCACGCCGAACGCACCGATCCATGCGGAGACGGCGTCGAAGTCGAAGGTCAGGCAGACGGTCCCGCTGTGCGCGGGACGCTGCCCGCCGTCTCCCGTCCGTGTCACGGTGGCGCCGGTCACCCCTTAAGGACCCAGTCTTGCGGGTAGATGTTGAGATTAGGATCCTGGGGCACAGCTCCCCGGAGGTGGTTGCTGATTACCGAGAGCTGGTACGTGAAGTCGGGCTCCCAGATCCAGGGGAGTTCCCGGCTCACGAAGTTCTCTTCCTGGAGATAGGCCGACGGACCGGGAACGACATTGGTCTCATTGATGATGTGGTCGAGGGTGGGCGAGCTGTAGCCCCCGGCGTTGAGCACGGCGTTGCTGTAGAGCCAAGGCCCGAGCGTGGGGAGGTACTGCGGCGAGAAGGTGACCGTAAACCCAGGCGCGCCGAGGTTGATCATCTGCCAACCGCAGCCGACGGAGGTGGAGCGATGGCAGGGGACGGCGTCGGTCAACAGACTATCCGCCGGCGCGAGAACGATGGTGAGGTGGATACCGGCCAGGGACCAGTCCGAACGCATGACCGAGAGCTCTGCCGTGAATTCGATGGAACCGCTGGCCGCTTGCATGGTGAAGGACATTCGGGCGCCTCGGGCAATGCCGGCCCCGCACTGATGTGGCCCCTGGCCCGGGTGTGCGCAGGTGTCGACCCCGTTGACCCGAACCTTCCAGCCGTGGCTGGCGAGCAGCTTGCGGGCCGCCTCGGGGCTATAGGGGTAGGGATTGCTGCTCTCGTACTTGGTGAGGTAGATGCTCTTGGGAACCAGGGGCACCGGACCGTACGATGGGTAGGCGTCGCCGTGATAGACGTGGCGGACGATGCCGGGTTGGTCGACCACGTGCTGAAAGGCCTGCCGCACATACAGCTGGCGGAAGATGGCCCCGGCCTTGGGGTTCGTGAAGTTGAGCCAGAACGAGGCGAAGCCCCACTCGGGCCAGGGCACAACCGAGTATCCGTGCGACTGGAAGTACGACTTCTGTGTCAGGTCGGCGGCGGGAAGGTACCCATAGTCCAGCTGGCCAGCGCGAAGGGCATCGAACTCGGCGGTGTCGCTGGTGAAGGGCACCTCCTCGACCTTCGCGAGATGAGGCCGGTCCGGTCCGGTGAACCGGGCGTTGGGGACGAGTGTCGTGTAGCCGGTTGCGGGATCGAAGCCCTGCAGGCGCCAGGGCCCGTCGACCACCCGCCAGAGCGGGTTCGTGGTCCAGGTGGCCTTGTCTTGGGACTGGGTGTTCAGGTAGTTGAAGACCTGGGCAGCACCCTTCGGGGTGAGGTCGTAGTTGCCGACCGGGCCCGTGGAGCTGACGCGGTCCCAGACGTGCTGGGGAATGGGGAAGATCTCACTCAGGTCGTTGTACAAGAGCGATAGGGGATTGAACCGCTGAGTGAAGGTGATGCTGAAGGTGTACGGGGTGGCCGAGGGGAAGCTCATCGATTGGATGTTCGAGGGGATGTCGCCCGCCACGTATCCGTAGTACTGAGCACGTTCGGCCTGGTAGATGTGCATCCAGAATTCCACGTCGCGGTTCGTCACCGGGCGGCCATCCGACCAGAGGTAGTGCTTGAGATGGATGGTGACCGTTCGGCCACCGTTCGAGTAGACGGGGGGTTGGGCGATGCTGAGCTTGTAGTTGACGTAGAACTCCCCGTTGTTGCCGAACCAGTAGAGGGGGAGCCAGAGCTGGTTCTGCATCTGGAACAGCTCGACATCGTCGATGTAGGCGCCCGGTGTGAAGGGGAAGATGTACCGGGATGTCTGCGTGGGGGCAAGCGCGAAGGTTGCGGTGCCTGCGGGGTGGACTCTGGGGCGGGCGGCCGCGAATGACGTGGTCAGGCCCGAGATGACGACCGCCAAGAGCATCGCCGCGAGTCCGCCCAGACGGGTGATTCTAGACACGGATCGACTTCCCCCTCTACGTGCGTTGGAATGGCGGTCGAAGGCGCAGCCTGCCGGCGGCTGTGGCTCAGACCGCCGGGCGCTCACTCCCGAGTGTTCCACGGGATACCACCATGTGGGTACGGTAGCAACCGGTCGATGGACGGGTCAAGGGGGCATCCTTCTCGCTACTTGCCGACCATGGCGTGGGGCGAACCGACCGTGGCGATCGTTGGGACGACGTGCCGAGTCGGTCGGCGCCGAGGGCGCGACGTGGGTCCGCGGTCGCTGCGAGCGGGCGCGGAGTGGGCGAATGCGCACGTGCGGGGGAGCTGCCATGTCCGCTCGGTGGTTGCGGACGGCGTGTGCGTCGCGGGCGAGCGCACCACGAGTCGACCGTCGTGGAGCCGACGAGGGTGCCCGTCTCGGGCACCCTCCGCCCCACGGCCAGCCGTCCAGGATTCCGCAGTGGCGCGGACTCTCGAGGGGCCCTCGGGGTTGGGGTGGGCGCCTGTTGCTCGTACTCGGCGTCGGACTCGGCGCGGGGCACCGCCCCGAGCCCGGTGCGGGCCTGCGTCGGTTGCACCGGTCGAGGGAGTCGAGGGGGCCGCGGTCGACGGCAGCCACGGCGGTCCAGCGGCCCGCGCAGTGGGTGCGCTCAATCGCGCAGAGGCCGGGGAAGACCTCGGGGCGTGCGTCGTCGAGGTGGCCGCCGCGGGACCCGATGGAGCCCCGCGCCGTCGAGACCGCCCCACCCTGGAACCGGCAGGTGGGGCGGCCGCGGCGGCCGGCAGGGCGAGCCGCGGGTGGGAGGCGACAGCTTGGAGGTCGGTCGGGCTCCGGCAAGGGCCTCGAACGGAGCCAGCGCAGTCAGCGTCGGCCGGCGTCGCCCGCCGGGTCGGCAGGCCGTGACCCCTGGGCGTTGGCGGCCGCCTCCACTCTGCTCTTGAGCACCGCCAGCATTCGCGCCTGCATGACCCACACGATTGGGGGGAACAGCCACTCGTACGCCAACCGCTCTCTCCATCTGGGGCGCATGGCTTGGTAGCCGCTGATGACCAGGCGGGTGTGCCCGTTCGGCCTCTCGTTCAGCAGGAAGCCCCAGAGGCCTTCCAGGTACCCGGCCGGTCGTGACTTCGCTTGGTCGAGCCAACGACCCCGCAGATCGGTCGGTCCGTGCAGTCCCAGGAATCGATTGGGTTCCAGGACGGCAACCGCATAGGCGTCCTTGACCCCGGCCCCCGGCACCCAGAACCGCAGTCGGTCACCGACTGCGAGGGCTTGCCACTCGGGGTGGACCTCGTGCGCACTCGGGCGACCAGCGTTGTCGAGGCGGTCCCAGGAGTACCAGCCCCCCCGATCCCAGCCCAGCTGGACCAACCATGGCCAGACCGCATCCGGGGTCGCATGGATGGTGACCGCCATCGTGGCGGACCGCTCCCCCTGAGAAACCTGCTCGGCACCGGGATAGGGGCCGTTGACCTCTTCATCGGTTGCTCCCCATCGCAGGAGCCGGGGACGTACGCAGGCTCCGTACGCGATGGCACCGACTCCCGTGACGGTAGCCAGCCGAAGTCCGATCCTCACATGATCAGGCTCGGAGCCTGCGCGCCGCTTCGGAACGGTGGTTCCGCGCCACCGGCACAGGTAGCTCCCCGCAGGCGATCCCACGCCGGGGCGTTCGCCCCAGCGTGCTGGACCGGCCGCCTCGCCCGAGGTCGCCTCGATGGCCCTCCTGTCCGGCGGACGTCCTCGCCCCACCCGGGGGGCCGCGAATCGAGGAGCCCGCCTCTGATCATCATCGTCCTGGGATGGCGGCGAGGCTCGGGCCGGGGCTGCACAGGCAGACCGTGCTCATGCCCGCCGGCCCGCTCACTCGGACGGCGATGCGGGCGCCGATGGCCGAATCGTGCTCGGCGTCGACGGGCTGACGCGAGGACGCGGGCCAGCCGCCCCGACCGGTGGCGGCCGAGGCCCGG
Source organism: Candidatus Dormiibacterota bacterium (assembly GCA_027306595.1). GTDB lineage: Bacteria > Chloroflexota > Dormibacteria > Aeolococcales > Bog-877 > DAHUZL01. The sequence goes on from DAHUZI010000051.1 coordinate 9,382, forward strand.
GCGGGGTCAGGCGCCGGCCGCTCCGTGCCCGGCCCATGGGCGCGCCGGGTGGGCCGCGGCGGGAACGCCGGCCATCGGAGGGCCCATGCGGCTCGGGCGAAGCCATCCGGACCGCCGGGCGGCCTTGATCGGCCGAGCGACGGTCGGTACGGGCTGGCGCGCCTGCCCGACCGGGGGCGTCCGCCGATCGGGTGACGCGAGCGCGACCGAACCGTTATCCCGCCGTGGGCGGCCGTGGCGCGATGAGCCTGCAGGATCGGGCGCATGTCGGACTGTCGCACACGGTGAAGGCCGTGAACGTTTGTTCCGCTCTCCCCACCGGTGGGGCCGCGCTCGCCGAGCGTGCGCCGATCGGGCGCGATCGTGCCGAGCGGATCAGCGCTGGGACCGCCAGGCCCTCTGAGGACCCAGGCGCCTGCCTGCCGATCCTCGTGGTCGAGGTCGGCCAGGTCCAGATCGGCCTGGTCGCGAGCCAGGTCGTGGAACTCGCGCCGGTGGTGGCGACGACCCGTCTGCCCCGGACGCCGCGCTTCGTGGAGGGGATCATCGACTGGCGGGGCCAGCTCATCCCCGTGATCGACTTCCGCGCGCGCCTCGGCCTGCCCACGCAGCCGGTCGCCATCGATCAACACCTGGTCATCGGTCGGTCGGGCGCCCGGGTCGTGGCGCTGCGGGTCGATCGCGCGGTCGACCTGGTGGCGGTGCCAGCCAACGAGCTGCTTCGGGGTGCGGAGCTCAGCGCCGCCGCCCACGTCGCGGGCGTGGCGACGCTGGCCACCGGCCTGGTGGTGGTGCACGACCTCGACGCCCTGCTCAGTGCCGAGGAGGCGGTGCGGCTCGACCGCCTGCTGACCGCCGCCCGGCAACACCGGCCCGGCGGCGGGAGCGTCGCGCCCAAACGGTCGCCGGTGCGCCCGGGGCTGCCGTGACCGACCTCGCCACGGTGGCCCGGCTGGGATCGGCACTCAGCCAGCAGACGGGCCTTCGCCTTGACGGGCCGGGGGGCGAGCGCGTGCTCCGGCGCCTCGGATCGGCCCTCGACGGCTTTGGCGTGGAGCAGGCGGGCGCGCTAGCCGGTCTCGAGCGTGACCCGCAGCTCTTCCAGGCCCTGATCGCCGCCGCGACGGTGCGGGAGACCTACTTCTTCCGCGAGCCCGACCAGCTCGCCTGGCTCGCCGGCGCGCTCGGCGAGCACCGGGGGCCGTCGGAGGCAGGGCGTCCGCTTCGGCTGTGGAGCGCGGGCTGTGCGAGCGGGGAGGAGGCGTACAGCCTGGCCGTGGTGCTGGCCGAGCGGGGCCGCGCGCCGTTCGAGATCCTCGCGACCGACCTCTGCCAGGACGCCATCGAATCGGCCCGGCGGGCCGTCTACCGGACGTGGTCGCTTCGCGGGCTGGACCCGAACCGCCGCGCGGCCTACTTCCGCGGGCAGCAGGGCGCGTTCCGGCTCGAGCCGGGACTCGGTGGGCGGGTGCGGTTCGCGGTCGACAACCTCGCCGGCCCTTCGGGCGTGGAGGGCGGGCCGGGAAGCCCGGGCATGGACGCCGTCCTCTGCCGCAACGTGCTCCTGTACCTGACCCCCGAGGGGATCGACCGGGTCGCCCGACGGCTGGCCGCCGCCCTGGCCCCGGGCGGCTGGCTGCTCACCGCCTCCACCGATCCGGACCTCAGCGGCCACGCCGGCCTCACCTCGGTCCGGACCCCCTTCGGGATCGCGTACCGGCGCGCCCCGACCCTTGGCGCCGTCCCCGGGCCTGCACGGCTCCAGCCGGCTCGGCCCGCGGCCAGCGTACGCGCCAAGCCGCCGCCTGCCGCCCCTGTGCCCTCGGCCGCGGCGGTCGCTCGCCAGGTCGCCGCCCTGGGCGACGCCGGCCGGGTGGAGGTCGCCTGCCGGCTGGCGGCGGCCGCAGTCGCCGACCACCCCCTGGACGGCAACCTCCGCCGTCTGTATGCGGTGGCCCTCCTCGCCGAGCGGCGGTGGGCGGAGGCAGCGGCGGAGGCCAAGGCCGCCATCTACCTGGCGCCGGACCACCCCGATGGGTACGCCGTCCTCGGGCACGCCCGCCGAGGCTGCGGGCGGGCGACGGACGCCGCCCGCAGCCTCGGGACCGCGGCCAGCCTCGCCGCTCGCCGGGCGGAGTCCCGTGCCCCGGCCGGCTGAGGCGGCGCGGGCCCGCGTCCTCGCCGATCGGGCCGCCGAGCTGGCCCGGCCGGTGGAGGGCCCGGGCCCGCCGGTCGTCCTGCTCCTGCGCTTCACCGTGGCGGGGGCGGCCTACGCCGTGGGGCTCGCCGCGGTCCGGGAGGTGCTGGCGCCCGGCCCGGCGGCCCGCCTCCCGCTCGGCGCGAGCGGGCTCGGGTGGATCGTCAACTGCCGGGGCGAGCTCCTGCCCGTCGCGGACACCGCCCGGCTCCTGGACCCAGCCTTGCCGGCGGCCACCGCGATCGGACCGGTCGTGGTGGTGGCCGGCGCATCGGGGCCGCCTGTGGGCCTGGCCGTCGACGAGGCGCCCGACCTCGCAGCGATCCCGAGCCTCATGCCCCCGCCGGCGACCTCACGGGGACCGCTCCTGCTCGGGGCGATGGCGGACGGGACGGCGGTGCTCGACGCCGCCGCGCTCCTCGCCGACCCCCGCCTCCGCGCTCACCGGGAGACTGCCATGGACCACCCGCCCGCCCGCGCTCGAGAGCCGCACCCATGACCCGCCCGATGACGGTGGGGCGCCAGATCGCAGCCGGCTTCGCCTTCGTCCTCGTCCTCACCGTGCTGCTCGCCGGGGGCGCGATCGTGGCCCTCGATCAGGTCGCGGCGGCGAAGGACGCGGTGATCGAGCACAACGCCCCCCTGGTCGCCGACGCCTACCAGGCGCTGGCCGCCGTCACCGACAACGCGGCCAGCGAGCGCGGCTTCCTGCTCACCCGGGACACGATCTACCTGACGCGCGCCGCCGCCGACCGCACCCGCTTCACCCGCACGATCGACCAGATGGAGGCGGCGACCCGGAGCCCCGCCATCCAGCGAGAGCTGGCCCGGGCCGCCACCCAGGACCGCGCGTACGCCGCCGCCGTCAACGCCACCACCCGCGCCGTGCAGGCGGGCACCCTGCGGGGGGCCGCGATCGCCCGCCGCGTCACCACCCAGCTCAACCCCGCCCTGGTCGCGATCCATTCCACCGCCGACCAGCTCGCCGCCAGCGAGCGGGCGCGGATCGCGGCCGCGTCGCGGGCCTCGGCCCGCACCGTCCTCGCGATGCGGCTGAGCTTCGGGGGCATCGCCCTCGTGGCGCTGCTCGGCGGCGCGGCGATCGGCCTGTGGATCACAAGGCGGGTCAACCGCACCCTCCAGCCGCTGGCCCGGTCGCTGGACGCCGCCGCCAGCGACATCGTGGCCGGGACCAGCCAGCAGGTTGCCGCCGGCTCCCAGCAATCGGCGGCCGTCCAGGAGACCGTGTCCACCGTCGAGGAGCTGGTGCGGGCCGCGTCGGAGAGCGCTGCCCGGGCTCGGGCGGTCGCCGAGCGCGCCCAGCACTCGGCGGAGGCGGCGGCCCGGGGGACCGCCGCGGTGTCCGAGACCACCGAGGGGATGCAGGCGGTGCGCGAGCAGGTCGATGCGATCACCCAGCGGATCCTCGCCCTCTCCGAGCGGGCCACGGCGATCTCCGAGATCGTCGACGCGGTCACCGACATCGCCGACCAGACCCACCTCCTGGCGCTCAACGCCGCCATCGAGGCGGCCCGCGCCGGCGAGCACGGGCGGGGGTTCTCGGTGGTGGCCACCGAGGTTCGGGGTCTGGCCGAGCAGTCGCGGCAGGCCACGACCCGGGTCGCGGCGATCCTGGGCGAGATCCGGCGGGGCACCGAGTCGGCGGTGATGGCGAGCGAGAAGGGGACCCGAGCGGTCGGCGACGCCCTCCAGCAGGTCGCCCAGGCCGGGAGCCTGATCGGCGAGCTGGCCTCCACGGTCGAGGGGGCCACCGCCGCGGCCGAGCAGATCGCGGCCTCCTCGGCCCAGCAGGCGGCCGCCACCAGCCAGATCAGCGAGGCGATGCGCAACATCGACGAGGCGACGGAGCAGAGCCTGACGGCCGCCCGCCAGGTGGAGTCGACGGCTCGCGGCCTCAACACCGCCGCCGCCCAGGTGGTGGCGCTGGTGGGGGCGCGCTGATGGAGGCGACCGGGTCGCCGGCGCTGGCGGACCGGCTCCGCACGCTCCTCCTCGAGGAGCTGGCCGAGCATGTCGCCGCGCTCAACCGGGGGCTGGTCGCGATCGAGCTGGAGGGCGCCGCCCCCGCAACCGTCCAGCTGCTCTTCCGGTCGGCTCACAGCCTCAAGGGCGCGGCCGCCGCCGCCGGCTCACGTGAGGTCGAGCGCCTCTGCCACCGGATGGAGGACCTCCTCGGGGCGGCGCGGACCGAGCCGGGCCGTCTCGGCCCCGAGGCGCTGGCCGAGCTCTTCGCCGGCGTCGACCGGCTGGCGGCGGAGGGCGAGCGCCTGCAGGCCGGGCCCGATCGCGGGCCCGAACCCCCCACACCGACAGCCGCGGCCGCGCCCACCCCCACGGTCCTGCGGCTGCCGGCCAAGCGCCTGGATCGCCTCCTCGACCAGGCCGGCGCCCTGGTGACGGCCACGCGCCGGGTCAGCGGGCTGGCCGGCCTGGTGGAGGAGGCGCGGGCGCGGGCCGAACCCGCCTCCGCGGTGGCGGGGGCCCTCGACGAGCTGGCGCGATCAGCGGCCGCGGCCGACCGCCACCTCCGCCAGGCCGGGGACGAACTCCTCGAGGCCGCCCACCTCGTCCGGCTCCTCCCCTTCGATCGCGCGCTCGACGGCGTGGAGCGGCTCGTCCACGACCTGGCCGCCCAGCTCGGCAAGCGCGCGCGGGTGGAGGTGGAGGGGGCGACGACCGAGCTGGACCGGGCGGTGCTCGAGGCGGCCCGGGATCCCCTGCTCCATCTGGTCCGCAACGCCGTCGGCCACGGCATCGAGCCGCCCGCCGAGCGGGTCCGGGCGGGCAAGCCACCGGTCGGGACCGTGAGGATCACGGCCGCCCTCCTGGGCGGCGCCGTCACCGTCACGGTCGCCGACGACGGGACGGGCGTGGACCCGGCGGCGGTGCGCGCCGCCGTCGAGCGGCAGGGGCTCCCACCGCCGGCGGGAGCCGAGGAGGTCTTCGAGGCGCTGTTCGCCCCCGGGCTTTCGACGGCGCTCGAGCCGAGCGCGATCGCCGGCCGGGGCGTTGGGCTCGACGTCGTCCGCTCCTCGGTGGAGGCGCTCGGCGGCGAGGTCCGCCTCGAGTCCGCATCCGGGGCGGGCACCTCGGTCGCGCTCGTCCTGCCGGTGTCCATCTCGGCCGTGGAGGCGGTGCTGGCGGAGACCTGCGGGGAGACCGTTGCCCTGACCGCCACCGGCGTCCCGACACGAGCCCGCCCCGGGGATCCCCGGCTGGGCGTGGTCGAGGGGCGGCCGGCCCTGTCCTTCGGGGACACCGTGGCGCCGATCGTGCCCCTGGCCGCCGTGCTCGGCCTCGCTCCCAGGCCGGCCGAAACGACCGGTCCCGTCCAGGCGATGGTCGCGGGCCCGGCTGGCGGGACGGTCGCGCTGGCCGTCGACCGGTTCCTGGGCCAGCAGGCGATGGTGGTGCGTCCCCTGGGCGAGCGGCTCGACCAGCTGCCGGGCGTGCTGGGGGGATCGATCCTCGCCGACGGGCGGCCCGTGCTCGTGCTCAACACCGCGGCCCTCGCCCGCCTGGCGCTGGCCCACCTGGCCGGCGCGCCTGCCCCGCCCCGGGCCGAGTCCCGTGGCCGAGTGCTGGTGGTGGACGACAGTCTCACGATCCGAGCCCTCGAGCAGGGGATGCTGGAAGCGGCCGGATACGAGGTGGAGACCGCGGCCGACGGCGCCGCCGCCCTGGCTCGCCTGCGGGAGCACGGCGCGGACGTGGTGGTCGCGGACGTCGACATGCCGGTGATGAGCGGGCTCGAGCTCTGCCGCGCCCTTCGGGCCTCCGAGCGCTTCGTCGACACCCCGCTCGTCCTCGTCACGGCCCTGGAGAGCGACGAGGACCGCCGCCGAGGGCTGGAGGCGGGCGCCGACGCCTACCTCGTGAAGTCGGCCTTCGATCCCGCGGAGCTGCTGCGGGTTCTCGAGCGGCTCCGGTGAGCGGGGAGGCGACGGTTCGGGTCGTGGTGGCGGACGACTCGCCCACGGCCCGGGCGCTCCTCGTCGCCACCCTGGCCGCGGACCCACGGCTGTGCGTGGTCGGCGAGGCCGCCGACGGCCGGGAGGCGGTCCGCCAGATCCGGCGGCTCCGCCCCTCGATCGCGGTGCTGGACGTCCACATGCCGGGGATCGATGGGCTCGAGGCCACCAAGCAGGTGATGCGCGAGCTCCCAACCCCGATCGTGATCGTCACCGGCAGCCTGGCGCCCCACGACGTGGAGGTGGGGCTCCACGCGATGCGGGCGGGGGCGCTCACCGTGCTGCCCAAGCTGCCGGCCCCGGCGGCGCCGGAGTTTCCGGCGGCCGCCTCCCGCCTAGTGTCGACGGTGGCGGCGCTCGCCGGGGTCGATCGGCGGCGCCCGATCGCGGCCCGCGAGCGGCCGCGTCCGCGACAGCCCCAGGGGGTGCGGTGCGTCGCGGTCGCGGCGTCCACCGGGGGGCCGGCCGCCCTCTACCGGCTCCTCGAGAATCTGCCGGCGAGCCTGGGGGTGCCCCTCCTCGTGGCCCAGCACCTCTCCGAGGGGTTCGTCCCCGGGCTGGTGGCCTGGTTGGGGTCTGGGACCGCCCTGTCGGTCGCGACGGCGGCCGACGGCGAGCTCCTGCGGCCGGCCACGGTGTACCTGGCGCCGGACGGGCACGACCTGGCGGTCGGGCCCGGGGGACGCACCCTCCTTGCGCCAAGGGCCGCCGGCAGCCTCGCCGGCGCGTCGGCCGACACCTTGTTCACCGCCGTCGCCCGCTGGTACGGGCCGTCCGCGGTGGCGGTGGTCCTCACCGGGATGGGCACCGACGGCCTTCTCGGTGCGGCGAAGATCAAGGAGGCGGGTGGGCGGGTTCTGGCCCAGGACCGTGCCAGCTCGGTCGTGTTCGGGATGCCAGGCGCCGTGGCCACGGCCGGGCTCACCGACCGGGTCGGCCCCGTCGACGCCCTCGCCCGCACCATCTGCGCGCTGGTGCAGGGGGCGGCGGGATGACCCTGCAGGTCCTCGTCGCCGAGGACAGCCCGACCCAGGCCGCGGCGCTCCAGCACCACCTCGAGGCGGCCGGCTACGGGGTGACGCTGGCGCGCGACGGGGCCGCGGCCCTCGAGCTCGCGCAGGGCGCGTCGTTCGACCTTGTGCTCTCGGACATCGTGATGCCCGGCCTCGACGGCTTCGAGCTCTGCCGCAGGATCAAGGCCGACCCCGAGCTCCAGCGGCTGCCGGTCGTCCTCCTGACCTCGCTCGCCGATCCGATGGAGGTCGTGCGGGCGCTCGAGGTCGGGGCCGACAACTTCTTGCGCAAGCCCTACGACCCGGACCAGCTCGCGACCCGGCTCCGCACCATCCTGGTCCAACGCGACGTCCGCGCCGCCGGACGACTCCAGATGGGGGTCGAGATCCTCCTCCTGGGCCGACGGTTCTCGATCACCTCCGAACGCCAGCAGATCCTGGACCTCCTGGTGGCGACGTTCGAGGACCTGGTCGTGACCAACCGCCAGCTTCGCGTCAGGGAGGACGAGCTGGCCGCGGCGCAGATCGCCCTCGAGGAGCAGCTGCGGGCTGTTGGGGTCGAGCGGGAGCGGCTCCAGGGGGTGCTGGCCGCGCTGCCGGAGGCCATGGTCATCGTGGACGGGCACGGCCGCGTCACCGGCGCGAGCGAGGCGAGCGAGCACCTCCTCGGCCTGCCCCCCGAGCAGATGGTCGGCCGGCCCCTCCACGAGGTGTGTCGGGTGGTGGACCGCTCAGGGGCCCCGACCGCGAGCATCGCCGCCCTGCGGGACGACGCCGCCCGCGGTGAGGCGATCGTGGTCAGCTCCGGCTTCGACACCTATGTGGCGCGGCCCCGGGTCGGCCCGGTGCCGGTGGTCCTGCACGCCGCCCCGGTCCGGCGCGGAGCCGCTGGCCCCGCCGACGTGGTCGTCATGCTCCGCGAGGTGGGCGGGCTCGCCTATCACGACCCGGTCACGCGGCTCCCCAACCACATCCTCTTCGCCGACCGCCTCACCCGGGCGGTCGAGGGCTCCGCCGCCCGCGGCTGGTTGACCGCCCTGCTCGTCGTCAAGCTCGACCGGGTCGAGCTGGTCGCCGAGACCATGGGCCAGGCGGCGGGCGACCAGCTCCTGGCGGCGGTGGCGGCGCGGCTGGTCGACCTCCTCGCCGCGCCGGAGCTCACCGACCTCGCCGACATCCCCTCGGGGGGCCACCTGGGCGCCGGCGCCCTCGGGGTGGCGATGCCCGGGATCCGCCGCGAGGTGGACGCGGTCCGATTCGGGCACCAGCTCGCCGAGCGGTTGAGCGGCAGCTACCGGGTGGCCGACGTCGAGGTCACCTGCACGGCCAGCGTCGGGGTCGCCGTCACCGCCCGGCGCGAGCCGGTCGCCGACCTGCTCCGCAGCGCCCGCTCGGCGGCGGCGGCGGCGGAGGGGCGGGGCGGCCCGTCGGTCGAGGTCTTCGATCCCAGCACTCGGCTGCGCACCGCCACCTGGCTGCGCGCGGAGGCCGATCTGCGCGTGGCGATCCAACGGGGCCAGCTCCGCCTCCACTACCAGCCCGAGGTGGCGCTGGCCACCGGGACGTCGGTGGGGGCGGAGGCGCTGGCCCGCTGGCAGGACCCCGAGCGGGGCCTCGTCGGGCCCGCCGACTTCATTCCGCTCGCCGAGGAGACGGGCCTGATCGTCGAGATCGGCCGCTGGGCCCTGGTCGAGGCCTGCCGCCAGGCGGCGCGCTGGCGCGCCGCGCTCCCGGGCGGGCGCGAGTTCATGGTGAGCGTGAACCTGTCCGCCCGCCAGCTGGAGGACCCCCAACTGCTCGCCCACGTCAGCCAGACCCTGGCCGAGACCGGTCTCGATGCGCGGTCCCTTGTGCTCGAGATCACCGAGAGCGTGCTCGCCCGCGACCTCGCGTCCGCCACCCAGGTCCTGGGCCGGCTGCGGGCGCTGGGGGTGCGCATCGGCCTCGACGACTTCGGCACCGGGTACTCGTCGCTCCTGTACGTTCGCAGCCTTCCGGTGGACCTGCTCAAGGTGGACCGGGCCTTCGTGGCCGGGATCGGCGAGCGGGCCGAGGACCTGGCGGTGATCCGAGCCACCGTCCAGCTCGCCCACGCCCTCGGGCTGATGGTGGTCGCGGAGGGGGTGGAGACCGAGGCCCAGCGCCTGGAGCTCCTCGATGTCGGCTGCGACCTCGCGCAGGGCCACCTGTTCAGCCGAGCGTTGACCCCTGGCGATCTGGAGCGCTGGTGGCGGGGGGCGGGCCGCCGGACGAGCGTCCGCCGCGCCACCCCGCCGCCGCGACGCCC
>DAHUZI010000054.1 GCA_027306595.1 Candidatus Dormiibacterota bacterium
GATGGCCTCTCTTGCGGCATCCACCAGCAATGCGTGCGGTAGTCCTATGTCGGCGAGGGAGCGCGCGAGCTTGTCCACCGCGGGCGGTCGGGCCGCGGGCGGTCGGGCGCCGGCCGACGCGCCCGGCGGCGGCGCCGATGAGCCCACGCTCGGCCCGGAGGCGGAGGCTGCGATCCGCACCCTGCTCCTTGCGATGGGCGAGGATCCCGGGCGGGCGGGCCTGCTGGCCACCCCCCGCCGGGTCGCCGCCAGCCTCGCCTTCCTCACCGCCGGATCCGGGCAGGATCCCGCCCAGCTCCTCAGCGGCGCGGTGGTCGCCGACGCCTACGACGAGATGGTGGTCGTCCGCGACATCGCGATCCACAGCCTGTGCGAGCATCACCTCCTGCCCTTCCACGGCGTCGCCCACATCGCCTACCTGCCCGCCGGGCGGCTGGTCGGCCTCAGCAAGCTGGCCCGGGTCGTGGACGTTTTCGCCCGGCGCCTGCAGGTGCAGGAGCGGATGACGACCGAGATCGCCTCGACCATCGATCGCCATTTGCGCCCCCACGGCGTCGCGGTCGTGGTCGAGGCGACCCACCTCTGCATGACCATGCGGGGGGTGCAGAAGCCCGGCAGCGTCACGGTCACGAGCTGCATGCTCGGGACCTTCCGGCGCGACCCCCGCACCCGCACCGAGCTGCTCCAGCTCCTGCGGGCGCCTCGGTGACCCCGGGGGCGCCCTCCGCCGCGGCCGGCCTGCCGGCACTCGCCACCCTGGATGACGAGGGCCTCCTTGCGATCTGTGCCGCCGTCGAGGCCCCGCCCTGGCGGGCCAACCAGGTCCGCCGGGCCGCGCTGCGCCACGGGGCCACCGATCTCGGTGCCGTGACGGTGCTGCCCCGAGCCCTGCGCCAGGCGCTCGAGGGCCGGCTGCGGGTCCAGACCCTGGCGCTGGTGGCGGAGCGGACGAGTGACCGGGGGCTCACGAGCCGACTGCTCCTGCGGGCCGGCGATGGCGAGCAGGTGGAGGCGGTGGCGATGACCTACGCGGCCAGCCCGGGCCGGCGTGCCCGCCGGACGGTGTGTGTCAGCACCCAGGTGGGCTGTGCCATCGGCTGCGCGTTCTGCGCGACGGGGCAGCTGGGCCTGCGGCGGCAGCTCGACGCCGCCGAGATCGTCGACCAGGTGCGCTGGGCGGCCGACCGCTGGCACCGGTTGGGGCTCGACGCCCCGACCCACGTCGTGTTCATGGGGATGGGGGAACCGCTGCAGAACCTCGACGCGACGGTGGCGGCGATCCGGGCCCTGGCCCGACTCGGCATCGGCCCCCGCCGCATCGTGGTGTCGACCAGCGGGGTGGTCCCGGCCATCGACGGGCTCGCCGCCAGCGGCCTCGGCGTGCGGCTCGCCCTGTCCCTCCATGCCACCCGGGACTCGCTTCGGGACCGCCTGGTCCCCCTCAACCGCCGCTGGCCGATCGCGGCCGTGATGGCGGCCGCGACCCGGTACGCGAAGGTCAGCGGCCGCCGGCTCACCCTTGAGTACGTGCTCATCGCCGGGGTCAACGACGCCGACGCCGACGCCGACCGGCTCCGCCGCGTCGCGGGCGCCGCGCGCGCCCACGTGAACGTGATCCCGATGAACCGAATCCCCGGCAGCCACTGGCACGCCCCGACGCCGGCCGCGACTCGCCGGTTCGCCGCCCGGGTCGGCGAGCGGGCGAGCCTGCGCTTCTCGCGCGGCGACCGAGCGCAGGCTGCCTGCGGCCAGCTCCACGCCGAGCTGGCGGCCGAGCCGGGGCGGCTCGCCCGCCTGCAGCAGCGGGTGGCCGACCTCGATCGGGCATCTGCGGCCCCTGTGATACGCTCCCCACTGTCTTCGGGGCAGGGTGTGAAGCCCGACCGGCGGTGACAGCCCGCGAGCCTCGTCCGGCGTCGAGCCGGGCGGCGGCAGGACCCGGTGAAATCCCGGGGCCGACAGTGAGAGGAGCCGGCCGCGGGTCGGCCCTCGAGTCTGGATGGGAGAGGACGCCCGGTCGGGCTGCGCCCGGCCGCGGGGCTCCCGCCGCGTGGACGCCGGAGCCTCGATGATCCACCCCCCAGTGGCCCCCCGCCCCGCCCCCCCCGACCCGATGGCCGAGGCGCTGCGGCTCGCCCGTCTGGCCGACCATGCGACCAGCCCCAACCCGATGGTGGGAGCGGTTCTGGTGGCCGGCGGGCGGCTGGTCGGCTCCGGCTTCCACGCCGCCGCGGGCGGGCCCCACGCCGAGATCGTGGCCCTCGACGAGGCGGGCGTGGCGGCCCGGGGCGCGACCCTCTACGTCACCCTCGAGCCGTGCCCGCACCAGGGGCGCACCGGCCCGTGCGTGGACCGGATCATCGAGAGCGGGGTGGCGCGGGTGGTGGCGGCGACGCGCGACCCCAATCCCCAGGTGGACGGCGAGGGCCTGCGCCGTCTCGCCGACGCCGGGATCGACGTCCAGTGCGGCGGTCCCCACGCCGAGGCGGCCCGTGCGCTGATCCGCCCCTTCACCACCTGGGTCACGACGGGGCGGCCGCTCGTCACCTTGAAGTTCGCGATGACGCTGGACGGCAAGCTGGCGACGACCGCGGGCGAGTCGCGCTGGATCACCGGGGCCGCCAGCCGGCAACGGGCCCATCGGCTCCGGCACCAGCACGACGCGGTCCTCGTGGGGTCGGGAACCGTCCTCGCCGACGATCCCCGGCTCACGGTGCGGCTCGATGGTGGCCCAAACCCGCGCCAGCCGCTGCGCGTGGTCGCCGACAGCCGCCTGCGGACCCCGCCATTGGCGCGCCTGTTGCGGGCGGACGCGCGCCCCCCGGTCGTGGTCACCCGCGCCGGTGCGCCCGCCGGGCGCCGCCGGGCCCTTGAGGCGGCCGGGGCCGAGCTCGTCGAGGTGCCGACGGTGGAGGGGCGCCTCGATCTCCTGGCGCTCGCCAGCGCCCTGGGCGCTCGCGGCTGCACCAGCCTCATGGTCGAGGGCGGATCGACCCTCCTCGGCGCCTGCCTCACCCAGGGGCTGGTCGACCGGGTGGCGGCCTTCGTCGCCCCGATCCTGGTCGGCGGCCGCCACGCGCCGGACGCGATCGGCGGGGGCGGGATCGCCCACCTCGACGAGGCCCTGCGCCTGCGCCGCCTCGACTCGGAGGCGCTGGACGGCGACCTGCTCCTCACCGGGGAGCGGTGATGTTCGCCGGAATCGTGGAGGCGGTCGGGGCCGTCACCTCGCCGCTCGACCCGGGGACGGGCCGGCTGAGCCTGCGGACGCCGGCGCTCGGCGGGTCGCCGGTCGTCGTCGGGGAGAGCCTGGCGGTGAGCGGCTGCTGCCTCACGGTGGTGGCGAGCCAGCCGCCGGGCGCGGATCGGGCGGCGGCGGACGGGGGGCTCACGCTCACCTTCGACGTCATGCCCGAGACGGGACGGCGCACGACCCTCGGCCGGCTGCGGAGCGGGGACCCCGTGAACCTGGAGCGTGCCCTGCGCTACCAGGACCCGGTGGGGGGGCACCTCGTCACCGGCCACGTGGAGGCCACCGGGCGGGTGACCGCTCTCGTTCCCGAGGGGAACAGCGTCCGCTGCGTGGTCGCCGCGCCCCCGGCGCTCCTCGGCCACTGCGTGGCGCGCGGGTCGATCGCGATCGACGGCTGCGCGCTCACGGTCGTCACGGTCGGGGCCGCGGAGTTCGTCGTCGCCCTCATCCCCCACACCCGCCAGGTCACGATCGCCGGCGGCTACACGGTCGGCAGCCTCGTGAACCTGGAGGCTGACCTGGTCGCGCGCTATGTCCAGCGGCTCCTGGCGGCGACCGGCGGCCTGCGGGCGGCCCCGTGAACGGCGGCAGCGAGCGGGTCGAGGAGGCGATCGCGGCCTTCGCCGCCGGCCGCTTCGTCATCCTCGTCGACGACGAGGACCGCGAGAACGAGGGCGATCTGGCGATCCCCGCGGAGGCGGCCACCGCCGAGGCGGTGAACCTGGCCGCGACCCATGCCCGCGGCCTGGTCTGCGTCGCGATGTCCGGGGAGCGGCTCGACCGCCTCCAGCTCCCCCAGATGGTGGCCGAGCCCGCCAACACCTCGAACTTCGGGACCGCCTTCACCGTGTCGGTCGACGCCCGCCACCGGGGGGTCACGACCGGGATCAGCGCCAGCGACCGGGCCACCACCATCCGGCTCTTGGCCGACTCCGACGCGGTGGCGGGGGACTTCGCCCGGCCGGGCCATGTCTTTCCGCTCCGGGCGCGACCCGGGGGCGTGCTCGAGCGAGCCGGTCAGACCGAGGCGGCCGTCGACCTCGCCCGACTGGCCGGGCGCGCCCCCGCCGCCGTGATCTGCGAGATCGCGAATCCGGACGGCTCGATGGCGCGCCGGCCCGATCTCGAGCGCTTCGCCGCCGCCCACGGGATCCCGATCCTGGCGATCACCGACCTCATCGCCCACCGGCGGCGCACCGAGCAGCTGGTCGAGCGCGGCGCCGTCACGGTGATCCCGACCGCGGGCGGTGAGTGGCGGGCGATCGGCTACCGCGACCGGCTCACCGGGGAGGCGCACCTCGCGCTCGTGCGCGGCGAGCACCCGCTGGCCGAGCCGGTCCTCGTCCGCGTCCACAGCGAGTGCCTCACCGGCGACGTGTTCGGGTCCCTTCGCTGCGACTGCCAGGCCCAGCTCCACCAGGCGATGCGCCAGATCGAGGCGGCGGGGGAGGGGGTCATCGTGTACCTGCGGCAGGAGGGTCGGGGCATCGGCCTGCTCGACAAGCTGCGCGCCTACGCGCTCCAGGACGAGGGCCTCGACACCGTGGAGGCGAACCTTCGACTGGGGCTGCCCGCCGACAGCCGCGACTACCAGATCGGCAGCCAGATCCTGGCCGATCTGGGCTGCCACCGGCTCCGGATCATGAGCAACAACCCTCGCAAGTACTATGGGCTCGAAGGGCACGGGCTGACGATGGTCGAGCGGGTGCCGATCCTGGTCGCCCCCAACCGCCACAACGCCCGCTATCTCGAGGCCAAGCGCGTCAAGCTCGGCCACTGGCTGAGCGCCCCCGACGCCGACCGCCGGCCGGAGCCGGACGCGCCGGGGCGGGGGGCCGCCGAGGCCGGGGTGTGAGCGGGGGGGCGGAGGGCTGGGCGATGGACGAATGGAGCGGGACGACCGACGGTCGCGGCCTTCGGGTCGTGCTGCTGGCGGCGCGGTTCAACGAGCTCGCGGTGCGGCCGCTGGTGGCCGGGGCAGCGCGCCAGCTGGGGCGCTGCGGGGTGGCGTCGGCCGACATCCGCACGGTGTGGGTCCCGGGCGCCTTCGAGCTGCCCCTGGCCGCCGCGGCTCTCGCCGAGCGCGGCGAGCTCGACGCGATCGTGGCGCTCGCCGCCGTCGTCCGGGGCGAGACCCCCCATTTCGACTACGTCGCCGGGGAGGCGGCCCGGGGGCTGAGCCAGGTGAGCCAGCGCCATCGGCTGCCGATCGCCTTCGGCGTCCTCACGACCCTCACCCTGGAGCAGGCGCTCGACCGGGCCGGGGGCAAACAGGGCAACAAGGGCGAGGCCGCCGCGCTCACCGCGGTGGAGATGGCGACCCTCCTGCGCCGGATCGGCCCCACCCCCGCGGGCGGAGCGTAACCGGGGTGGGTCAGGCGGACTTGGTGCTGGTGCGCAGGCAGCGGGTGCAGACGCGGACCCGCTCGGCCACCCGTCCACCCGGCCGGACGAGGTGCGCGGTGACCAGGTTGGGCATGAAGCGGCGGGGGGTGTGGACCTTCGAGTGGCTGACGTTCTTGCCCGCCACCGGACCCTTGCCGCAGAGCTCGCACCGCCTCGCCACCGTCCGTCACCTCCTAGCATCCGATCGGAACCTGCGCAGGAGTCTACCAAGGCCCCGGGACCCTGGGGCGCGGGGAGGGTCGGGCCGGGTGGGCGGGTCCGGCCCCGCGTGACCGATCTGGGTCGGCCCCGCACGGTCCGCCCGCTCCTCCAGGCCCACCGCCTGGGGACGGCCGAGATTGCCCCCCGGGTGGTGGCGGCCATGGTCGCCCACGTCGCCGCCGAGTCCTACGGCATCGCCGGGATGGCGGCCCGCGGGCTGCGTGACGGCCTGGCCGAGCGGCTCAATCGCGAGAACATCGAGCGGGGGATCGAGCTGCGGATGGTCGACGGGGCCCTCCAGCTCGAGCTCTACGTCGTCGTCGAGCACGGGACCCGCATCTCCGAGGTGGCCCACAACCTCATCAACGCCGTCAGCTATGCGCTCGAGCACCGGCTGGGGATCGCGGTCCGGGAGGTGAACGTCAACGTCCAGGGGGTCCACCGCGCCCCGGAGCCGCCCCGTGGCTGACCCGGGTCGGCGATCGACCGCCCCGCCGCGGCAGCCGGGGCACGCCCCCGCCCCGCTCGACGGGGCCTGGCTGCGCCGCGCCCTGGCCGGGGCCCGGGACGGGCTCGACGCCGAGGTCGATGCGATCAACGACCTCAACGTGTTCCCGGTCCCCGACGGCGACACCGGCAGCAACCTCCTCCACACCGTCAGCGCCGCCTGTGAGGCGCTGGCGGCGCTGACCGCGGACGCCGACCTGAGCCAGGTCGGGCGGGCCGCCGCCCAGGGCTCCCTGATGGGGGCGCGCGGGAACTCGGGGGTCATCGTCTCCCAGCTCCTGCGCGGCTTCGCTCAGGGGATGGACGGCTCGGCGGCGGCCGCCCCCGACCGGCTCGCCGACGGGCTCGCCGCGGCCGCCCGGGTCGCCCAGCGGGCGGTCATGCGCCCGAAGACGGGCACCATCCTCACCGTCGCCGACGAGGCGGCCCGCGCGGGCCGCGAGGCCAGCGGGCGGGAGCGGACGTCCGGCCCCGCGGTCCTCGCCGCGGCCGCCGAGGCGGCGTGGTCTGCGGTGGAGCGGACGCCGAGCCAGCTCCCGGTGCTGGCGGAGGCCGGGGTGGTCGACGCCGGGGGCTACGGCCTCGCCGTCATGCTCTCGGCCTTCGCCCAGGCGGCGGGGGCCAGGACGATCCGCCGCCCGGCGCACGTGCTCGGGGTCGACGGCGGCCGCGACCGGCCCCGGACGGGGGCGGGGCGAGCGGCCGCGACCGGGGTGCTGCGGGGCGCCGCCGCCGTCACCGCCCCCGAGGGCGGGTACGGGTACTGCACCGAGTTCCATGTCCAGGGCGGGCGCGACGACGCCGAGGCGGTCCGCTCTCGACTCGAGCGGGCCGGCGACCTGGGGGACTCGGCCCTCATCGTCGGGGATCCGGGCCTGGTCCACGTCCATGTCCACACCCCCGAGCCGTGGCGCATCCTGACCGCCGCGGCCGAGCTCGGCCGGATCGAGCGGCTCTCGGTGCGGGACATGACCGAACAGCACCGCCAGGCGCAGGCGCGGCTGCGGCCGCCGACCGCGACCGGCGCCACGGTGCCCAACGCCGTGTCGGTCGTGGCCGTCGCCCCCGGCCCCGGGTTCCAGGCAATCCTCCTCGACCTGGGAGCGGCCGCGGTGGTCCTCGGCGGACCGACGCAGCACCCCTCCACCGAGGATCTGGTCGAGGGGATCCGGCTCGCCGGCGGCAGGGGGGCGATCATCCTCCCCAACCACCCCGACGTCCTCCTCACCGCCAAGCAGGCGGAGCGGATGGCGCTGGGTCGGGCCCAGGTGGTCGCGTCCCGCAGCGTCCCCCAAGGGATCGCCGCGCTCCTCGCCCTCGATCCCGACCTCGACCTCGCCGCCAACCGCGAGCGGATGGAGCGGGCGATGGCTGGGGTCCACACCATCGAGGTCACGACCGCGGTCCGCGACAGCCGACAGGACGGCCAGCAGATCCGCCGGGGGAGCTGGCTGGCGGTGCTCGACGGCCGGATCGTCGCCACCGGGGAACAGCCGGCGGCGGTCGTGCTGGCCGCGCTGGCCACGATCGGGCCCGAGTCGCTCGAGCTGGTGACGCTCTACCGCGGGGCGGACGCCACCGCCGCCGACCTGGCGGCGCTGGCGGACGCGATCCGAGAGCGCCACCCGCACCTCGAGGTCGAGCGCCAGGAGGGCGGCCAGCCGCTGTACCCGTTCGTGATCTCGGCGGAGTAGGGGCGTGAGCGTCCGGATCGTCACCGACAGCACCGCCGACTTCCCCGGGTCCCGACCCCCCGGCGACGTCACGGTCCTGCCCCTGCGGGTCCACTTCGGCGCCGAGGAGCTGCGCGACCGGGTCGACTGCACCGATGAGGAGTTCGTCCAGCGGCTGATCGCCAGCCCGGAGTTTCCCCGGACCTCGGTGCCGCCGCCGGGCGAGTTCGCCGACGCCTACCGCAGGCTGCTGCGTGACCCCGAGGACGCGGTCGTGTCGATCCACATCGCCGAGGCCCTCAGCGGCACCTGCCAGTCGGCGCGCACCGCTGCCCAGATGGTCGACCCCCATCGGATCCACGTCGTCGACAGCCGAACCGTGACGATGGGGCTGGGCTTCCTGGTCCTCGACGCGCTGGAGGCCGCGGGCCGGGGCCAATCGGCGGCCCGGATCGCGGCGGCGATCCCCGAGCGCCGGAGCCGCACCGGGGTGGTCTGCCTCCTCGACACCCTCCGCTACCTCGAGAAGGGGGGACGGTTCGGCCGCATCCAGGCCCTGCTCGGCGGCATCCTCAGCATCAAGCAGCTCGCCGCCATCGGCCGCGACGGGGTGATGGAGCCGATCGGGCGGGCCCGCAGCCGCGGGGGGGGGCGCGCCCGCCTGCTCGAGGTCGTGCGAGCCCGGGGGCCGATCACCCGCCTCGGCGTGATCCACGTGGCCAGCCCCGAGGCCGCCGCCGGCCTGCGCGACGAGCTCGCCCGCGAGCATCCGGGGCTGGCGATCGGCATCGGCCATGCCAGCCCGGTGATCGCCAGCCACGCCGGACCGGGGGCGCTCGGCGTCGGCTTCGTCGGGTCCCCCGAGGGTGGCTGAGCTCGGCGGTCAGGCGGCGCCGGCCCGGAAGGCGGCGCCGGCGGCCCCCAGGCCGGCCCCGCGGGCGCTGGCGGCCGACCCGGTTGGCCCCGAGACCCGGCTGCGCGACGTGGGCGGGATCGCCGAGGAGCGCGCCCGTGGGCTGGCGCGGCTCGGCTGCCAGACCGTCGCCGACCTCCTGCGGGCCCTGCCCCGCCGCTACGAGGACCAGCGGGAGCGCGTGGCGATCCGCGACCTCATCGCGGGCCGGTCCGCCACCGTCGACGCCCAGGTCGTGCAGCTGCGGGCGCGCCCAGCCCGCGCCCGCCGGCTCACCGTGCTCGAGGGGGCGGTCGCCGACGGCACCGGCGAGGTGCGGGTGGTGTGGTTCAACCAGCGCTATCTCGCCGCCCGCCTCGCCCCCGGAACCCGGGTCCTCCTCCACGGCCCCGTGGTCCTGGACCGCAGCGGGCTGCTCCAGCTGCGCAATCCCCAGATCGAGACGGGGGAGGCGTCCGGCCATCAGGTCGGCATCCTCACCCCGATCTATCACGAGACCCAGGGCGTCACCTCGCGCTGGCTGCGCTTCCGCTTGCCGCCGCTCCTCCCCCTGGCCGACCGACTGCCCGACCCCCTGCCCGAGGCGGTGCGCGACGAGGAGGGGCTGCTGCCCCTCGGGCGGGCGATCCGCCTGGCGCACTTCCCCGAGTCGCCAGCTGCCCGGGACGCGGCCCGGGAGCGGCTCGCCTTCGACGAGGTGTTCCTGGTCCAGCTGGCCGCCCTGCGCGCCCGCCAGCGCCGGCAGGCGACCCCCGGGGTGCGGATCCCCCTGGAAGCCCAGATCGCGCGGGAGTTCGTCGCCGCGCTGCCGTTCCACCTCACCGCCGACCAGCGGGTGGCTGCGTTCGAGATCCTGCGGGACATGGACCGGCCGCAGCCGATGAGCCGGCTCCTCCAGGGCGATGTCGGCACCGGCAAGACGGTGGTGGCGGCGCTGGCGATCCGGATGGCCGTGCAGGCCGGCTACCAGGCGGTGCTGATGGCGCCGACCGAGCTGCTGGTGCGCCAGCACCTCGCGACCCTGCGCCAGCTGCTGGCGCCGTCCGCGATCGCGCCCCGGCTGCTCCTGGGCTCGACCCCGGCCCGCCAGCGCCGGGAGGTGCTGGGCGGGCTGGCCGGCGGCCACGACGCGGTCGTGGTCGGCACCCACGCCCTGCTCGAGGACCAGGTCACCTTCAATCGGCTGGGGCTGTGCGTCGTCGACGAGCAGCACCGCTTCGGGGTGGCTCAGCGGCTGCGACTGCGGGAGAAGGCGGCCCGGATGCCGGATGTGCTCACCATGACCGCGACCCCGATCCCGCGCTCGCTCCAGCTCACCGTCTTCGGCGACCTCGAGTGCAGCCGGATCCGCACCCCGCCGCCGGGACGGCGGCCGGTCGCAACCCGGATCGTTGAGCCGGAGGGCCGGGATGGCGCCTATGCCTTCATCCGGGCCGAGGTCGAGCGCGGACGTCAGGGCTACGTCATCTGCCCGCTCATCGAGGCCGGGGAGCCCCAGGCGGCGCGGGCGGCGGTCGACGAGTTCGAGCGGCTGCGGCGGCTCGTCTTCCCCGACCTCCGACTGACCCTCCTCCACGGGCGCCTCACGCCCCGGGAGAAGCAGGAGCGGATGGCCCGGTTCGCTGCCGGCGCCGACCAGCTCCTGGTTGCCACCAGCATCGTCGAGGTGGGGGTCGACGTCCCCAACGCCACCTGCATGCTGGTCGAGGGGGCGGGCCGGTTCGGCCTCGCCCAGCTCCACCAGTTCCGGGGCCGGATCGGGCGCGGCGCCGACGCCAGCTCCTGCCTGCTGCTGGCCGAGCCCGACCTGGACGAGCGGGCCCGCGCCCGGCTGGAGGCGCTGGTGGCCCACGACAGCGGCTTCGAGCTGGCGGAGCTCGACCTGCGGCTGCGCGGGAGCGGCGACCCGTACGGGGTGCGGCAGCACGGCCTGCCGGAGATGCGGGTGGCGAGCCTTTCCGACCTGGTCCTCCAGGAGCGCGCCCGGCGGGCGGCGGAGCGGGTCTTGGCCCGCGACCCTGAGCTCCGGGACCCCCGCCTGCGCCGCGCCCTCGTCGACTACAACACCGTCTTCGAGCTGGACTGAGCTGCGCCGGGGGCTCCGGCTGGCCGCCGCCGACGCCCCGGCGCGGCGCAAGGAGACCGAACGGCCGGTGTCGTTCGCTACCCTCGGCACGAGCCCCGCCTGACCCTCGCCGCCCGCGCCGCTCGACGCCAGGCCCTGGCCGCCGCCGGCCGCCGGTGCCTCGCCCGCACGGGCTACCCCCGCCTCACCGTCGACGACGTGTGCGCCGAAGCGGGGGCGAGCACGGGCGCGCTCTCCGGCTACGTCGCGCACTCGCAGGCGCTCCTCCATGCCCTCCTCGAGGAGGAGGCGGCCGAGCCTCGACGCGGTCCAGGCGGCGCTGGAGAGCGCCCCGCTCACAACCGTCGAGCGGCTGCAGCCGCGCGACGCCGCCATGCTCCGCTGGGTCGACGACCCCGCCCGGGTCCAGATGCGGGCCGACCTCCGGGCGGCGATGCTCACCGACCCCGCGGTCCGCGAGCTTGTCGTCGCCAGCGCCACCCGCTGGCGGCTGCGCCTGCGGTCGTGGGTCGACCAGGGGATCGTGGCCGGGGCATTCGGCCCCGCCACAAGCCGCCAGGTGCCGGCCAACGCCCTCGCCGCCCCCTCCGCGGGCTCGCCGACCGCCCGGTCCTCCACGGCGCGCTCGACCCCTCGGCTTTCCGCTGGACGAACATCCGTCGGGCCGTGGACGCGCTCCTCGCCGGACTCGCGGCCCCGTGACCCTGGGCGTGGGGGCGCGGATCCCTGGGGTGGGCGACCCGGTCGGCCCCGGGCTCGAATGGCTGCGGGGCACGGCGCCGGGGCTCGCGGTGGCGGCGCTGGCGATCGAGGTGGGGGGCGGCGGCGCCGCCGTCGTGCGCGCCCTCATCACCCTGTTCACCGAGGCGTTCCCCGGCCGGTCCGCGCTCGGGCAGCAGGGCCGGTGGCGAGGGTGCACTTCCCCAGGCTCGGCCCCTTCGTCCTCGTCCTCGTACCGGTCGTCGGCGGGCTTCTGTCCGGATCGATCATCCACCGGTGGGCGCGCGAGGCCCGCGGCCGCGGGGCCCCCACGGTGATGCTGGCGGTGGCCGAGAACGGCGGCCGCATCCGCCCCCAGGTGACGATCGTCAAGGCCGTCGCGGCGGCGGTTGGCATCGGGTCCAGTGGCTCGGTCGGCCAGGACGGCCCGATCGTCCAGATCGGCTCGGCGTTCGCCCCCTCCCTGGGTCAGGTGGTCCGGATGTCGGATTCGCGGCTGCGGCTGCGGGTGGCCTGCGGCGTCGCGGCCGGGGTCAGCGCGACCTTCACCGCTCCCTTGGGCGGCGTCTTCTTCGGGCTCGAGATCGTCCTGCGGGAGGTGTCGATCGAGGCGTTCATCGCCGCCCTCCGCTCCGCCGCCCGCGCCGACGTGGTCGGCCAGCTCGCCGTTGGCAGCCAGCCCTTCTTGGCCCTGCCTCACTTCGGTCTCCACGACGACATCGGCTACCTCCTCGTCCCCGTCTTGGGGACGAGGGCGGCCGTGCTGGGGGTGGGGGTCGTCAGGGTCCTTTCCCGGGTGGAGGACCTCTGGGACGGGCCGTGGCGCGGGCGGCGACGTCGCGCCCTCCCTGGTCATCGGCGGGACGTTCGGGATGGCGATCGGGATCCCCGCGCAGCACCTCCTCGGGCCGGGCGCGGCACCGGCCGGGGCGCTCGCCGTCGCCGGCATGGTGGCGGTGTTCGCGGGGGCGGCCACGGCGCCGTCGACCGGCGCCTGCGCGGTCCTCGAGACGTCGGGCAATCTCGATCTGGTACTGGCGGTGATGCTGACGGTCTCGGTCGCCGCCGCCACCAGCCATCGGCTGAGCTACGGCAGCATCGACGCGACCAAGCGCCTGCAGCGGGGGATCGACATCGATCGTCCCCGGCCCGCGACCCTCCTCCAGACCCTGACCGTGGCCGACGCCATGGGGGCGGTGCCCGAGGAGGTCGGCCCGGAGCGGGTGATCCAGGGGCTGCCCGGGGGGCGCGGCGGGCGCGCCCCAGACGCTGCTCGCGAACGAGACCCTCCAGCAGGCCCTCCGCCAGCTCGTGCTGTCGGGGCGGCGGGGGCTGGCGGTGCTGGCGCCCGACGGCGATCACGTGGTCGCCCGGCTCACCAACCACGACGTGAGGCCGGCCTTCAGCCGCCGGGTCGAGTCGAGCGCCGCCGAGGCTCACGCCGGGGTTCGGGCCATCGGACCGCCGGTCGAGCCCGGGACCGCTCTGGCGGGGCGGTATGTGCGCGAGGGCAGCTGGCCGCCGGGGGCGCTGGCGGTGGCCGTGCAGCGCCACGGCGCCATGCTCCCGGCGACCGGCGCCACGCAGCTGGCGGCCGGTGATCAGCTGACCGTCCTCACCCCGGCGGCCCAGGCGCCCGCTGTGGCGCAGCTGGGCCGACTCGGTTCCACGCCGGAGCCCGGCCCAAGCGCCTGAGGCGGGCGCGCCCGGGGCGCCCGCGTCCGGGGGTCAGCCGGCGACCGCGTGCCCGGCGGCCCGGAGCGCGGCCACCGCCCGCGCCAGCTGGGCGCCTGGCACCAGGAGGTGGTCGGTGTCGACGGTCGCGACCGGGGCGATCGGGACCCCGGCCCGGGCCAGGGGCTCGGCGAGTCGCAGGAGGACCCCCACGGCGTCGAGGGGGAGCGGGCCGGCCACCGTCAGCACCCGCCAGGGCCCGTTCCGGCGAGCGCCCTCGGGCAGGGCGCTCGCCGGGGCGGCCAGCGCCTGCTCGCCGTCCGCGATGGTGAGCGACCAGAAGTCGCAGCCCGCGGGGGGGACCGGCGGGGGGCCCGGGCCGGGCTGGCAGAGGAACACCGGCTCGGGGCGCACGGTGAGGGCGAGGCCGCCGTCTGCCGGCTCGGCGGCCGGCCCGCCGGTCACGGCCGGCCGCTGAAGCAGGCGCCCGTGGCCGGGTGATACTGGGGGGGGAGCCGCCAGGGGTGGTGGGCGGCGGCGTCCAGGTTGGCGTCGTACTGGAGCAGGCTGCAGTCGGTGAGGTTCCGCTGGGACCAGACGGCGTCGAAGGCTCCATTGGGGTCGATCGTGACCGGGAGGGTCCCCTCCTGCGCGTAGGTGACGACGCACGTCCCCGGCACCCACAACGCCCCGGTGGTGGCGGCGAGCGTGCCCCCGGCGGCGGCGCAGGCGGCGCGGTAGGCGGCGGCCACCGCCGGCGGGGTGAGGGACGCCGGCGCAGGCGGCCCCGGCGGCGGC
>DAHUZI010000056.1 GCA_027306595.1 Candidatus Dormiibacterota bacterium
CTCTCCCCCTCCACCGCGACCCGTACCACCGCGACCCACCTCCGAGTTGTCGGGCCGCCATCCTGCGCGTCCATCTGAGCCGCCCACTCCATCCCAGGGTCGGTGGGGCTGGTGGAGTTCTCCATAGCCGGTTAACCGATAGGGCCTTGGTGGAGCGGATCGAGCTGTGGTGCTCCAGGGGGAAGCTGAGGTCGGGGCGGATGTCGTCCTCGGCCTCGCGCAGCATTCCCGCCACCTTCGGGACTGTCGCCTCCAGCCGGGCCAGGACCGGCTCCCCGGCCGCGTGCGCCGCCGCCGGCGTGGGCTGGGCAAAGAGCGTCTTGAGCCGCGCCAGCACCGCCGGGGCCTCGTGCTTGGGGACCGCGGACACGACGTCCCGAAGCCAGTGCACCCGCCAGCGCTGCCAGCTGGCGTCGGCGAAGCACGCTGCCGACGCCTGCTTCAGGCCCTGGTGGGCGTCGGAGATGACCAGCTGCACCCCGTGCAGGCCCCGCGCCAGCAGGTTCCGGCAGAACTCCAGCCCGAAGGCGGCCGTCTCGCTCGCCCCGACGGCGACGCCGAGGACGCACGTCTCGCCGGTCTCGCGGACGCCCACCTGGATCACCACCGCCTGGCTGACGATGCGCCCGCCGCCCCGGACGTTCTCGAAGGTGGCGTCGAACCAGACGGACGGGTACGCCGCGTCGTCGAGGGCCCGCTCGCGGAAGACGGCCAGCTCGGCGTCCAGGGTCACGCAGATCCGGCTCCCTTCGCGCTTGGAGATCGAGCCGCCGCCCAGGGCGGCCACCAGGTCGTCGACCTTGCGGGGGCTGACCCCGTGGACGGACGCCTCCTGGATCATGGCCCAGAGGGCCCGCTCCACCCGGCGCCGGGGCTCGAGCAGGCTGGGGAAGAAGCTCCCCGGGCGGAGCTTGGGGATGCCCAGCTCCAAGCGGCCCACCCGGGTGTCCCAGGTCCGGGGCCGGGAGCCGTTCCGGGACGTCACCCGCTCCGGGGTCCGCTCGTGGCGGTCGGCGCCGATCACCGCGGCCGCCTCCGCCTCGATGAGCGCCTGGACGGTCCGCTCGAGAATCGCCCGCAGGGTATCCGCGTCCGCCGTGCCGAGCTGGTCAACGAGGCCGCCGAGTGGCATGCTGGCAGGGGGCATCGCGCTCTCCTGGGTGGTGTGAAGGCTGATCCAGTGAGATGTCGCGGTGACCTTCTTCGTCTCCCCCGCCGGGGAGCCGGAGGTGGTCACCGAATTTCCACCACCCTACGGGACATGATCACAACCTGGTGCCTGTCGATGACCATGGTGGGGGCAGCCGAGCCGGCTCGGGTGATCGTCCCGTGCATGCCCGCTCGGCTCCCGGGTGGACGAGGCCACCCCAAAACGTCCGGTGCGCGCGACCAACGCCCTCGAGCACGACGTCGGGATCGCGTCCCCCGACTCCGGCACCGGCCGCCGTCCCGGGCCATGACCTCCGCCCCCTGCCCCAGCGCCGACCGGCAGGTCGGGAAAGGCCAACAGCCGCGTCATCCGCCCAACCCCAATCGTGCCCCGGTACGCCACCGGCCCGAGGGCGGGTGCGCGATCGGCGCAGCCGACGAGCCGGGAGCGGGACCGGTCGATGTGCTCGGCGAGTCCGCCACGGGCCCGCGGCTCGGCCGGGCGGTCGCGTAGCGGACCGACCGCGCCGAGCAGGTTATCGCGCAGGACACCATGTCCGGCCGCGATGCGGCTTCGGTGCCGTGGCGGGGAGTCCGTCGGTTCGTAGCGGATGCGTCGATGATGGCGGTGTGGTAGCCCGTGCGGCGATAGGTGGCGTGCCCGCTCAGTTCGACTCGGCGGCTCGGCGGCTCGGTGGCGGTTGTAGCGGCGGATGGCCCACAGGTAGGCCACGGTGCCGATGCCAAGGCTCCAGGCGATCGCGGCGATGGCGGAGCCGCCGATCCCGCCGCCGCTGATGAGTCCGCGCACCGAGTCGGCAACGGGGGTCAACGGCTGGTATTCTGCGAATTGGCGCAATCCCTCCGGCATGGTGTGAGCCGGCACGAACCCGCTGCCGAGGAACGGCAGCAATATCAGGATCGTGGGGGTGTTGCTGGCGCTCTCCACGCTCGTGGCGGCCAGCCTGAGCGCGACGGCCAGCCAGATCAGCGCGAACGCGAACAGGCCGAGGATCCCGATCGCCGCCAGCCAGTCAAGCAGCCCGCCCTTGGCATGGAACCCGAGGCCGAAGGCAACCCCGATGAGGACACCGATCGCGAGCAGCGTTTGAATCAGGCTGCCGACCACATGGCCGGTGAGGACCGCGCCGCGGGCGATGGCCATGGTGCGGAAGCGGTCGATGACGCCGCCGGTCATGTCCATGGCGACCATGATCGCGGTGCCCTGGACCGCCGAGGCCACGGTGATGAGCAACAGCCCTGGCGCCACGTAGTCGAGGTAGGCGTGGCGACCATCATGGGCGCCGAGGCCGGCACCGAGCTGGCCGCCGAAAGCGTAGACGAACAGCAGCAGGACCACGATCGGCAGGCCGACGAGCATCAGAGTCATGGACGGGTAGCGGAGCTGGCGCTTGAGGTTGCGGCGCAGCATCACCCTCGAGTCGCTGAGCGTGTGGGCCAGCGTGGTCATGAAAGTGGCACGCCTTGTGGTGTCGGGTCGTCATCGGCCTTGCCGGTGACGAAGCTGCCGGTCACGGCGAGGAACACGTCGTCGAGGTCGGCCGTGTGGATCGACGGCCGCGCCACGGCAATGCGAGCCTCGTGCAACTCATCAAGCAGCTCGCGCAGCCCGTCCACAGAGCCGTCAGCACCAGTCCGGAGAACGAGCTGGCCTTCATCGGACGCAGCCGCCGGGAGAAGCGCGCGCGCCCTGCGCAGCAGGTTGGTGTCAGTGAAGTGGAGGCGGACATGACCGCCAGGGATGCGACCCCTCAACTCCGAAGGGGTCCCATCGGCCACGATCCGGCCCCGGTCGAGCACCGCGATCCGATCGGCCAACTGGTCGGCCTCATCGAGATGCTGCCTCGTCAACAGGATGGTCACCCCGGCGCCGGCCAGATCACGGATGATCCGCCACATCGTCAGACGGCTGCGCGGGTCGAGACCGGCAGTCGGCTCATCGAGGAACAGCACGCGTGGCTGATCGACGAGCGTCATCGCCAGGTCGAGCCGTCGCCGCATCCCACCCGAGTAGGTCGAGAGCGGCTTGTGCGCAGCGTCGGTGAGATCGAACTGCTCCAACAGCTCAGCGACGCGCCGTGGCCCGGCCGCGCGACCGAGGTGGCGAAGGTCGGCCATCAGGCGCAGGTTGTCGGCCCCGGTCAGCAGGTTGTCCACAGCCGCAAACTGGTCGGTCACCCCGATCACCGCCCTCACGCCATCAGAATCGGCCACCACGTCGTGACCGGCGATCTGCATGGAGCCGGAGTCGGCCGGAGTGAGCGTGGAGAGGATGCGAACCAGCGTCGTCTTGCCCGCTCCGTTTGGACCGAGCAACGAGAGGACCGTGCCGCGCCCCACCGCCAGGCTGACATTGTCGAGCACGACATGGTCGCCGAACGACTTGCGCACGTTCCGGACGACGATCCCGCTCGCCACGGACGGGCCAGTCACTCTCGGCTGCCTCCTTGCCATCTCTTCGGGAACGCCTCCAGCGTCACGTCGAAGTGCCCCCCACGCGGCACCTCCATCCGCTGGTACGGCTTCTCCTGTGCCTGCGCAGCGGTTGCCGAGGTGTGCGCGGCCGCCATCAGTCCGCGCTCCCGTCAGAAGTCGTGTCGGCGGCATGCTCGATGGCCTTGACCAGCCGGTCGCGCTCTTTGTTGATCCACTGGCCGTCCGACTAGTTGGCGACGAACGTCTCCGCGAACGCGACCGGGTCCTCGCCGACGATGTTGCGGATCGGCGTGCCATTCGCTGCGGTTTGTTCGAACAAGGTCGCGAGGTCGTCGTACATACGCGCCATGACGTCGCCATCGGCGATCAGGCCGGCGTACATCAGGTACCGCTCCAGCGCCTTGGCCGCGGCGCGATAGTTCGCTGGGAGCTGCTCGATCCTCGCCTTGGATTGCCGGTACTGCTTCTTGTGTTCGAGCGATCCGGTGACCAGCTCGATCCATCGCTTGGCCATCGCTATCTGCCTCCTTGGTGGAGCTGCTCGAGTCGATCGGTGAGAAAGCGCCAGGTTCTCCAGAACTCCCCGAGGTACTCACCTCCCGTGGCGTTGAGGGAATAGACCTTGCGGGGTGGCCCCTTGTCGGACGTCACCTTCTTCCCGTCGACCAGGCCGCGCTGCTCGACCCTGACCAGCAGCGCGTAGACGGTGCCCTCGGCGATGTCGGAGAATCCCTGAGCGCGCAGCCACGCGGTGATCTCGTAGCCGTACGCGGGCCGGCCGGACAGGATCGCCAGGACGATGCCCTCCAGCGTGCCCTTGAGCATCTCCGTCATCTGCTTGCCCACGAACCGCCTCTCGGTACTCAGTGCTATTGACTACAGGTACATAGTAGCACTGAATAGCGGCGATGCACGCTCCCCGTGCCAGCGGGGGTCGGCCGCACATTCGGTTCGCCGCCGGGGGATCCGCGGGCCGGCCGGCGAGCCCCGGCTGCGGGAGAGCTGACGGCCGCCCGCCGCGCCGACCCCGGGACCGTTGATCGCGGGGCGGGCGGGCCACCCCCGGGGGACCGATCCCGCGCTCAGCCCCCCGTGGCTGCCGGCCGCAGGATGGGGCGTAGCTGGGCGGCCAGGGTCGCCGGGGTCAGCTGCCCGACCTGGATCCCGGCCACCACGCCGGCGGGGGTCAGGAAGGCGGTGACGGGCAGGGCCACCACCCCGAAGCGAGTCGCCACCTGGCCTGTGGGGTCGAGCAGGGTCGAGCCCGGGATCCCGAGCCGGCGGAGATAGGCGGCCGCCGTGGCCGCCCCCTGCTGGTAGTTCACGAGGACGAGGCGGAGCCCTCGGGCGCGGTCGCGGCGGGCGGCGGCGGCGAGGAGCGGGAGCTCGCGCCGGCAGTTGACGCACCAGCTGGCCCAGAAGTCGAGAACCACCGGATACCCCCGGAGCGCGGCCAGGGTCACCCGGCCACCCGAGGCGCGGCGCAGGGAGAAGGCCGGGGCCGGCCGGCCCACCCGGGCGACCGCGGTGGCCCCGGGCGGGCGGGGGAAGGCGGCGCCGATCCCCGCCTCTTGGAGGATCCCCAGGACCGTGTCGACGACCGTGGACGGGGTCCAGCTCCCGCCCGAACGCAGCTCGGTGCGGCCCTGGGCGTCGAGATAGCGGGCGATCACGGCGGGCACGCCGTCGCGCAGGGTCGGCTGGCCCAGGAGCTCGGAGACGACATCGCCCTTGGGGTCGATGACCATCACCGCGGTGGTGTGGAGGGGGTTCGTCGTCTCCCGGCGCCCGGTGAACGGGTCGATCGGCTGCCGGCCGGCGATGGGCATGTTGTCCGGGAGCGGGACGCGCAGGGCGGCCCAGAACCGGTTCACCCGCGCGACCGGTCCGGTGAGGAGGGTGAAGGGCAGACGGAAATGGCGCGCATACCGGCCCAGGGCGACCGGCGTGTCCACCTGCGGCTCCTGGGTCACGAGGACGACCCGCACTCGACCCTGGAGCCCGCGCGCGACAAGCTGCCGCCAGACCTGGACGAGCGCCGCGTCGACCAGGGGGCAGGTCTCCTGACACTCGGTGAGAAAGGAAGCGAGGACGACCACGTGGCCCCGGTCGCGGCGCAGCGACATCGGGTGCCCGGCGGCGTCGACCAACGGGGCCGTGGGCACGGCGAGCAGCGTTCCGGCCGCCGCCTGGAGCCCGAAGTTGATCTCGGTGTTCCCCGCATAGGCGGCGGTGACCGCGAGCGGGGCCCCATCCCGCAGGCGCAGCGTGAAGAGGATCGGGGTGAGCCCCCCCCGCGCGACCTGGACCACGGCCCGGCGGCGGGCGGTCGCGACCGTGTCGCCGGGGCCCGCTCGCCAGCTGAACGCCACCCCCTCGTAGCGGCCGGCCGGCACCCGCAGCTCGACCAAGGTCGCCTCCCCCGGAGCGACCGCCTGCCCCGGCAGCTGGACCGCCCGAACCGGGATCGGCTGGCGGCGCCAGCCCCCGCGGGTGCGGAGCGCGATCGCGGTCGGCTCGACTTGGAGCCGCAGGTGGGCGGGCACCGGTCGGGCGACGGTCGCCACCACAACGATCGTCCCGGTCGGGGGCTCACCGGTCCGCCACGCCAGGGCCAGCCCGCCGGCCAGCGCCCCGGCGAGGACGACCACAGCGGCGCCGAACGCCACCACCCGGCGGCGGGCCGGACCCCTTGCCGGTGCCGCTGGGGTCAGCTCTGGTCCCACTCCGGCCGCTTGCGGAAGAGCCCGCCCCATCCGAGGTGGTACCAGCGCTCCGCCTGATAGGCGGGCAGCGCCACGACCGCGGCGGGGTCCAGATCGGTGTGGACGGCGGTGCGGGTGATTCGGGTCACCTGATCGGCCGTCAGCTCCACCACGTGCCCCCCGGGCCGCCGCACGGCGATCCCGTGGAAGATGTCGCTCGCCTCGTCGCCGAGCAGGGACTCGGCGACCCCGAACGACGTGCCGGTGCGGTCCAGGACCGGGGCGCGGTAGGGGGTCGCGGTCCATGCGACCGGCTCGTCGAGGCTCGTCAGGGGTGGCGTCGGCTCGTCAGACATGCTGCAACTCCGATCCAGGGCCGGAGCTTCGATCATACGACCGGCCCCGACCGGCCCCGGGGCCGCCGATCCGCGTCGGGGCCTCAGCCGCTGGCCGGGAGCATCCCCAGCCGCACGGTCACGACGCGATGCGCCCCCGAGGGCAGCACCAGCTCGACCGCAACCCGGTCACCCGGGCTGAGGCCGGCGAGGACCGCGGTGAGGGCCGCCACCGAGAGCGTCGGGTGATGGTCGACCGCGACGATGATGTCCTGGGCGCGGATCCCGGCCCGGGCGGCGGGGTCACCGGACAGCACCCGGGCCACCTGGGCGCCGGCGGGGCTCCCGGCGGCGCTGAGGACGTTGCCGACGTCCACGCCCAGGAAGGCGCGGTGACTGTTGACGACCCGCCCGTAGCGGATAATCTGGCCGGCGATGTCGGCGACCACGTCGCTGGGGATCGCGAAGCCGATCCCGGGCGCGAGCGAGCCCCCGAGCTGGGCGTCGGTGGCGGCCAGAGTCGGGATCCCCACCACCTGGCCGGCGAGATCCACCAGGGCGCCGCCGCTGTTGCCGGGGTTGATCGCGGCGCTGGTCTGGATGACGTCGGGGAGGGTCACCCCGCTCGACTCCTGGACGGTGCGGCCGACCGCGCTGATGATCCCGGTGCTGACGCTGCCCTGGAGGCCGAGCGGGTTGCCGATCGCCATCACGAGGTCCCCGACCTCAAGGGCGCTCGAGTCGGCGAACACCGCCGGCTGGAGTCCGGTCGCGTGGACGCGGATCACCGCGAGGTCGTCGGAGGCGAAGGCGTTGACCAGCGTGCCGTGGGCCACCCGGCCGTTGGCGAAGGTCACGGTGAACTGGGTGTGCCCACTCACGACGTGGTTGTTCGTGACGATGTCGCCCTGGCGGTTGAAGACGATCCCCGAGCCGAGGTCGGTCGTGGTGGAGATCTCGACCACCGATGGGGCCACGTGGCGCACGACCTGGACGTAGTCGGTCTGCAGTGCGGTGAGGGCGCGGGCGAGGACGCTGGGGCTCTGCGAGGCCAGCCCCGCGGGACTGGGCGTCGCCGCGGGGGCGACCGGCGTCACCGGGGAGCGGGTGGCGCGCGGCGCGGCCGGCGGGCTGGACCGGGCGCCCGCGCGTCCGGGCACGGCGCTGGGCCCGCAGGCGGCCACCACCACGCCGAGACCGATGGCACCGGCCACCGCGACCGTCAGCGACCGTCGCCCACCCCCGCCCCGTCCACGGCGACGCACCACCCCAGTCTGCACGATCGTCGGGGCGGGCCCTGGCCTCGGTTCGGGGGACACGGCCAGCGGTCAGGCGCTCCGGCCGGCGGGTCGGGGCCAGGCCAGCTGCCGCCGGGCGCCGCCCGGGGTGAGGACAGTCACGTGGACCTGGGCGCCGGGACGCACCGCCGCCAGCCGGCGGGCGAACGCCGAGACCGTCCCGACGGGCCGGCCGCCGACCGCGACCACGATCTCCTGGGGCCGGATGCCGGACGCCGCCGCGGGGCTGCCCGGCCGGACCGCCGTGACCAGCACCCCCAGCGGCTGCCCCAGGGAGTTCTGGACATCGCCGCCCGCGATCCCGTCCAGGTTGGGCACCACGGTTGGGACCCGGCCCGACCGGATCAGGTCGCTCGCGACCCGGGCCACGGTCGCGCTGGGGATGGCGAAACCGATACCGGACGCCTCCCCCCCCGACTGCTGGTTGAGGGCGACGAGGGTGGGGATCCCCACCACCTGCCCGGCAATGTCGACCAGGGCGCCGCCGCTGTTCCCGGGGTTGATCTCGGCGCTGGTCTGGACGACGTTGCGGAGCGTGACCCCGTTCGGCTCCGTGACCCGGCGCCCCAGGGCGCTCACGACGCCGACGGTCACGCTGCTCTGGAAGCCGAGCGGGTTGCCCACCGCCAGCACGATCGCACCGGGCTGGGCCGACCCCGCCGGGGCCAGGGTGGCGGGGTGCAGGTTGAGCCCCTTGGGGTTCACCCGGACCACGGCGAGGTCCTCGGCCCGGTAGGTCGCCAGCACCCGGGCCGGGGCGACGCGGCCGTCCGAGAAGGTGACCGTGACGGCGCGGGCGCCGTTCACGACGTGGTCGTTCGTGACGATGTCGCCGCCGCGGTCGAATACGACCCCCGAGCCCAGGTCCTGGGCGGTGGTGATCTGGACGACCTCCGGCTCCGTCTGCCGCACCACCGCCAGATAGGCGGCCTGGAGCGCCGCCAGCGCCGACCGCAGGACCCCGGGGGGCAGGAGGCTCTCGGCGGGGAGCGGGAGCCCGGGCGGCGCGACCGCGCGCCTCGCCGCCGCCGGGATCGCCGCCACCGCCGGAGCCGGCGCGACCGGCCGCCGGTTGTGCTGGGGTGGGTGCCACCGGGAGGCGCCGGTCGCCAGGGCGGTCGCGGCCGTCGCCAGGACCGCAAGCACCGCCACCGCCCGAAGGCGGTCCCGGGTGGCCTGGCTGGGGTGGCGGGCGCGGCCCCACCCGGTGACGATGGGTGAAGGGGGCATCTCCGCGATCCTGCGCCATGGCGGGACCGGGCGGCAAGATGACGCTCGCCGCCGCCCACCGGGAGGATCCCCATGGCCACCGCCCCCGCCGTCCGGCTCGCGATCGTGGACGGGGTCGCAACCGTGCGGCTCGACGCCCCGGGCACGCGCAACCAGCTCTCCAGCGCCCTGCTCCGCACCCTGGCCCAGCGGCTCGACGAGGCCGTGGCCCACCCCGGCCTTCGGGTCGTGGTCCTCACCCATACGGGCCCGGTGTTCTGCGCCGGGGCCGACCTCCAGGAGCAGCAGCGGACCGGCGGCCAGGGGATCAGCGGCCTGGCTGCGGTCCTCAGGACGCTGTGGGATGCGCCGGTGCCGGTGGTCGCCCGCGTGGGCGGGGCGGTGAGGGGCGGGGGGATGGGGCTGGTCGCGGCCGCCGACCTCGCCGTCGCCGCCGACACCGCCACCTTCGCCTTCAGCGAGGTCCGCCTCGGGGTGGTCCCGGCGCTGGTCTCCGTCGTCTGCCTGCGCAAGCTCAAGCTGGCGGCGGCCACCGAGGCGTTCCTCACCGGCGAGCCGATGGACGCCCGGTGGGCCCAGGCGGCCGGGCTCGTCCACCGCCTGGCGGCGCCCGGCGAACTGGACGCCGCCGTCGAGCGGCTGGTCGCCGAGCTGCGTCGGGGCGGGCCGTCCGCGCTGGCGGCGGCCAAGCGTCTCCTGCGGACCGAGCCCCAGGGCACCGTGGCCGAGGGGCTGGCGCGGATGGCGGAGCTCTCCCGGGCGAGCTTCGCGTCCGAGGAGGCCACCGAGGGGATCGCCGCGTTCCTGGGGCGGCGCGCGCCCGCGTGGGCCGTCGCCCGGGGCTGAGCGGCCCCGGGGCCGCCTCAGCCCCGGGCGCCGTCGACCGTGAGCACCTGACCGCTCACGTAGCCGGCGGCATCGGAGGCGAAGAATTCGATGACGCGGGCGATGTCCTCGGGCTCGCCCAGGCGCCCCAGGGGGATCTGCTCCACCACCTGGCGATGGAGCACCTCGAGGGGGACGTGGAGACGCTCGGCGACGGCATCGGTCATGGCGGTGCGGACGAAGCCCGGTGCGACCGCGTTGACGGTGATGCCGAAGGGGCCAAGCTCCTTGGCCAGCGTGCGGGTGAGCCCCTGGAGGCCCGCCTTGGCGGTCGAGTAGTTGGCCTGGCCGCGGTTGCCCCGCGCCGAGGTCGACGAGAGGAACACCATCCGCCCGCGGCGCAGAGGGGCCATCCGGATGGCGGCCGCCCGGGCGCAGAGGAACGCACCCTGGCAGTGGACCTCCATCACCTCCCGCCACTCCGCCAGGCTGAGGCGGTGCAGGAGGTTGTCCCGGGTGATGCCGGCGTTGCTGACCAGGACGTGGACCGGGCCGAGGCGGCGGTCGACGGTCTCGAACAGCGCCTGAACCTGGGCCTCGTCGCGGACATCGCAGCCGACGGCCACCGCGGTGCCGCCCGCCGTGGTGATCGCCGCCGCGACCGCCTCCGCCCGCGCCGCCACGAGGTCGGCGACGGCGACCCGATCCCCGTCGGCAGCCAGGCGGCGGGCCGTCGCCTCGCCAATCCCCTGGCCGGCGCCGGTCACGACACTGACCCGCCGCGCCGCTGCGGTTTCCATCCACCTCCTCCCATCCACGAGCGCGGACCCTCTCCATGATCGCACCCGGCCGGCCGGCCGAGCACCCGGGGCCGGGGCCGGGCCACCCCGTCAGCGCACCTATACTCGCGGCGGTGAGCCGGGTCCTGATCGTGGCCAACGACGTGGTGGGACGGCAGATGGCTGGCCCCGGCATCCGCTGCTACGAGTTCGCCCGCCGGCTCGCCGCCAGCGGCCACGCGGTGACCCTGGCCGCTCCCGGGACCCTCGATCTCGACCCCGAGCCGTTCACCGTCGTGGAGGCCACCGGCGCCCGGATCCAGCAGCTCGCGGCCGCCCACGACGTGGCGATCGTTCAGGGATTCGCCCTCGAGCAGTACCCGATCCTGCGCCATGCGGGCCTGCGCCTGGTGGTGGACCTCTACGACCCCTTCCCGCTGGCGCTGCTCGAGCAGTTCGCGGCCGAGCCGATGCCGCGCCGGCGCAGCGAGCATGCCAGCACCCTGTCCGCGGCCCACACGCTCCTCCAGGCGGGTGACTTCTTCCTCTGCGCCAGCGAGCAGCAGCGCGACTACTGGCTGGGCGCCCTGACCGCGATCGGCCGGGTGAACCCGCTCACCCACGGCGACGACCGCCGGCTCCGGCGCCTCATCGACGTCGTCCCCTTCGGGCTGCCGGACCGGCCCCCCATCGCCCGCGGACCGGGGCCCAGGGGCACGATCCCGGGGATCGGCCCCGACGATCTCCTCCTGCTCTGGGGGGGCGGCATCTACAACTGGTTCGACCCCCTCACCCTGATCCGGGCGGTCGCCGATCGGGCCAAGGCGGTGCCGTCGCTGCGCCTCCTCTTCCTCTCCACCACCCACCCAAACCCCAACGTCCCCGCGATGTGGATGCTGGGCGCGGCCCGGCGGCTCGCCGACGAGCTCGGGATGACGGGCCGGCAGGTCTTCTTCAACGACACCTGGGTCCCGTACGCCGAGCGGGCGGACTGGCTGCTGGCGGCGGACCTCGGCGTCTCCACCCATTTCGACCACATCGAGACCCGCTTCGCCTTCCGCACCCGGATCCTCGACTACCTGTGGGCGGGACTGCCCATCCTCTGCACCGAGGGGGACACCCTGGCGGAGATGGTGAACCGGTCCGGGCTCGGCGAGACCGTGCCCCCCGAGGACGTGGGGGCCGCGGCCGCGGCGCTCGAGCGGCTGGCCGACCCCACGCTCCGCCGCGAGTGCGCCGAGCGGGTGCGGGCGGTGGCGGCGCGGCTCACCTGGGAGCGGTGCACCGAGCCCCTGCTGCGCTACTGCGCCGAGCCGGGCCCCGCCGCCGACCACGCCGAGGGCCTGCGGGGGC
>DAHUZI010000059.1 GCA_027306595.1 Candidatus Dormiibacterota bacterium
CCGCCGCCCACCCTGAGCGCTTCGTTCGGAAGCCACCGGAGCCGCCCCGGCGCCCTGGCCCCGCCTGGATCCACCGACCCGCCCAGGAGCTGACGACGGCTCAGTAGATCCCGGCACCGCGTGTCTCACCGAGCTTGACAAATTCCGCGATGGTCGGTGAGTTGTCCGGCTGAAGCCGCTCCGGGCCCCCCGTGAGGAATGAGCCGGCCGGGGCTTGGCGGCGTGCCGTAGGATGGTCGCACGCCGGGATGGAGCGTGCCCGCGCCGCCACAGCGCTCGTGACCCTCCACGCGATCGACCCCGCGGTGCGGGCCATGCGCGCACGGGTGACGGCAGCGGCACCGCACCGACCCAATAATTGACGTGGCGCGGGCACCCAGAGGCCGCTCGCTCGTCAGAGCGCTGGCGCCCATCGCACTGTTCGATCAGGGCCTCCGCCTCGCAATGGTCCGAGTGCCCGGGGAGGAACATGGATGACCGAGCAGGACGCGGCAGCCTTCTGGGACCACCGCTACAGCGAGCGCGATCAGATCTGGTCGGGCCGCCCCAACGACGCACTGGTCGCCACCGTCTCCGATCGGCCTCCGGGGCGGGCTCTCGATCTCGGCTGCGGCGAGGGCGGGGACGCACTGTGGCTCGCCGAGCACGGCTGGCAGGTCACGGCGGTGGATATCGCACCGACCGCTGTCGTTCGGGCCAAGGCTGCGGGCGCCACCCGCGACCTCGCAGACGGGCGGATCGCCTGGGTCATCGCAGACCTGAGGTCCTGGGAGCCGCCGGGGGTCTACGAGCTGGTCTCAGCCTGCTTCCTGCACTCGCCGATCGACTTCCCCCGCTTTGCAGTGCTCCGGCGCGCCGCCTCGACGGTCGTGCCCGGGGGGCACCTGCTCATCGTCGGACACGCTGATGCGCCACCGTGGGCCATGGCGCACGCTCATGGCCGTCATCATTTCCTCAGCCTGGCCGAAGAGCTCGCCGGCCTGCAGCTCGACGCCACCGAGTGGGACACCGTCGCGAGCGAGGTGCGACGGCGGGGTGCGACCGGCCCCAGCGGAGAGCACGCGACCCTTGACGACACGGTCGTCCTGCTCAGGCGGCGGTGACGGTGGCACACGGTTCGGCGGTGGGCCCCGACCGACCTGACCCGCCACGGGGAGCGCCGGGGCCGAGGACGCGGACAGGCGGCGCGCTCAGCGTTCCCGGGCCGGGCCGTCCCCCCGCGCCCGGGCGGCCCGTCGCGGCGGTTCGCGGTGCAAGGAGCCCGCGCCGTCGATGCGTGCGACCGAGGGTCGCATCCGAGGTGGTCGCCTGGTCGCACCGGGCGTCGTGCCGGAGAAGGGTCTGTGGTGGGCGGGGTGAGGTTGGAGGCGATCAGTGCCCCCTCGGCGACTTGGATGACGCGCGGGATCGCCGCGTCGGCGCCGACGGCGGACTGCCGGGCTCGGCTGGAGGGCAGTCCTCGGGAGGTCGCCGGGCGTAGCGTGGCCGTGTGGAGCGCGCGCCAAGCGACCGTCCCCCGGTCCTGCGGGTTCCCTCCGCCTCGGCGGCGGGCTTCGAGCAGCCGGCCCTCCCTGGGCTCATGCCGTCAGCCTCGCTGCGCGAGCTGGCCCCACCCGAACGCATCCAGGCACGGGTCGAAGCGCTGGCGGCCGCGATCGCCCGTGATCACGGTCCCCTTCGCCCCCTGACCCTGATGGTCGTGTTGCGCGGCGCCTTCGTCTTCGCAGCGGACCTGGCTCGGGCCCTGATCGGCGCCGGGGTCACCGATCTCCAGATCGAGTTCCTTCAGGCGGCCTCGTATCGCGGGACGGCCGCGGTCGGGGCTCCGGCGATCAACCTCCTCGGCCCTGTCGAGCCCCACAGCGATCGGGCCTTTCTGGTGGTCGAGGACATCGTCGACGCGGGAAGGACCATCCGCGCCGTGGTCGACCGGCTGGCGCCTCCCGGCCGTGCCCTCGCCATCTGCGCGCTGCTGGACCGCCCCGAGGGCCATCGCGTGCCGGTCGAGGTCCGCTACGTCGGCTTCCAGCTCGAGGGGCCAGGATTCGTTGTGGGGTACGGGCTCGACTACGAGGGGCGGTACCGCGAGCTGCCCTACCTCGCCCAGTGGCTCCCGCCGAGCGGGCCAGCGCCGCGCGGGCGCCGGTAAGGTCCGCAACCACCCCAGGGCGGTGCGCGCGAGCCGGTGCCCACCGGTGCCACCTCCGTCCAGCCCGTGAGCGGGAGCGCACCGCCAGCCCCAGGCGGGCCGATCGGTCCCGTCGAGCAGGGTCGGGCTGATCGCCGCCTCCTCGAGCTCGAGTCAGGCGAGCCGTGTTGACGCCAGCGTCGGGACCGCCGCCACCAGCCGCAGGCGCGCCAGGCGCCGCCCCCGCTGGTGAGCGCTCCGACGGCCGCCTCCGTCACGCCGAGCCGGCGCGACACCTCGCGGTGGTCGGCCTCCGGTCGGGCGCTACCCGGTGCGAGCTCGGGGCTGGCGCGCCGCAGCCGCGGGACGAGCATCCGGTCCTCATGGCCGTGGGGCTCGTTGGCGCAGTGGCACGTGCGCAGACGGGCCGTCCGGAGCTGCCAGAGCCTTCCGGTGGTCCTGAGCTCCCGGAGGCGGTTCCGCACCTGGGTCGCGGGCGCCCCGCCGCTGGCCGCGTCGGCCAGCTCCTGGCACACGGTGAGATCGGGTCGGATCGCGCCATGCGCCCAGCCCAGCGCCCGAACCAGCCGGGGCCCAACCTCGTCGCCCGTGTCCAGCCCACGGGCCACGGGGGCATCTGGGCGCTCCGCCCGGCCGGCGGTGCCGATCTCGGCAGCCGCGCGCCCGTCCGCGCCTCAGGGAAGCGTCGGGCGACCCACAGCCCGGCGTCCGAGCCGCGGCGCCGCGCCCGGTCCACGGGCGGCGAATCCGATTCCGGCACGCTCCCGAGGCCGAGCGGCCGCGGTCGGGGGCCGCGAGGCCCCTTGCTATAGTCGCGAGATCAACCGTTGGCGGGAGGGGGGACCGATGCGATGGA
This sequence comes from Candidatus Dormiibacterota bacterium, assembly GCA_027306595.1. Taxonomy (GTDB): domain Bacteria; phylum Chloroflexota; class Dormibacteria; order Aeolococcales; family Bog-877; genus DAHUZL01. The sequence goes on from DAHUZI010000059.1 coordinate 3,006, forward strand.
TGCTGCCGACGACCGAGGTCCCCGAAGCCTGGTTCAACGTCGTCCCCCATCTGCCGACCTCGCTCCAGCCGCCGCTCCACCCCGCGACCCGTGAGCCGGTCGGCCCTCAGGACCTCGCCCCCCTCTTCCCGATGGCGCTGATCGGCCAGGAGGTGTCGGCCGAGCCCTGGATCGACATTCCCGGGCCCGTGCTCGATGTCCTGCGTCTCTGGCGGCCGACGCCACTGGTCCGGGCCCGCCGGCTCGAGCAGGCGCTGGATACCCCAGCCCGCATCTACTTCAAGGACGAGTCGGTCTCCCCCGCCGGCTCCCACAAGCCCAACACCGCGGTCCCCCAGGCCTTCTACAACCGCGAGGCGGGGGTGCGGCGCCTCGCCACCGAGACCGGGGCCGGGCAGTGGGGCAGCGCCCTCGCCTTCGCCTGCGCCCTCTATGGGCTCGAGTGCAAGGTCTACATGGTCCGGGCGTCGTACGAGCAGAAGCCGTATCGGCGGGTGATGATGGAGACGTGGGGGAGCTCGGTCGTGCCCTCGCCGGTGGACCGGCCCGACCATCCCGGGTCGCTGGGGAGCGCGATCAGCGACGCGGTCCGCGACGCGGTCGGGCGGGAGGACACCCACTACTCGCTGGGCTCGGTCCTCAACCACGTCCTCCTCCACCAGACCGTGATCGGCCAGGAGGCGAAGGTGCAGCTGCAGCTGGCCGGGGAGGAGCGGCCCGACCTCGTCATCGGCTGCTGCGGCGGCGGCTCCAACCTCGGCGGGCTGGCGCTGCCATTCGTCCCCGACCCAAAGGTGGCGCTGCTGGCGGTCGAGCCCAGCAGCTGCCCCACCCTCACCGCCGGGCGGTTCGAGTACGACTTCGGGGACACGGCGGGCATGACGCCGCTGCTGGCGATGTACACGCTCGGCCATGACTTCGTCCCGCCCCCCATCCACGCCGGCGGGCTGCGCTATCACGGCGACGCGCCCATCATCTCGGCCCTGGTCCACAGCGGCCGGATGCAGGCGGTCGCCCATCCTCAGACCGCGGTCTTCGAGGCGGCCGTCCAGTTCGCTCGGGTCCAGGGGACGATCCCCGCCCCGGAGACGGCGCACGCGATCAAGGCCACCATCGACGCCGCGGTGGCGGCGCGCGAGGCCGGTGAGCCGCGGGTGATCCTGTTCGGGTACTCGGGGCACGGGCTGCTGGACCTCCAGGCCTACGCCGACCATCTCGCGGGGCGCCTCGCCGACGACTGACCCTCGGAGGGGCCGCCCGGCCGGGGCCGGGTGGCGGCGCTCGCTCCTGCCGGCAGCGCTGGTGCTGCTGCTCGCGGTCGCCATGCTCCTGCGGGGCAGCCAGAACATGGCCCAGACGACCTTCCCCCTTCTGGCCGGGGTCGTCCTCCACCTGCCCGCCGCCACCGTCGGGATCCTCGCGGCGGCCGGCAGCCTGGTCGCGATCGCCGCCATGACCCTGGGGGCCGCCCGGGTCACCCCCAGGCGGGCGCCGCTCGTCCTGGCGGGATCGCTCCTCCTCCTGGCCGCGGCCTTCCCGCTGATCGCCGCCGCCGGGGGCGTCCCCCTGCTCGCGGCCGGGGTGCTCGTGCTCGGGGCCGCGGGGGGGATCGGCTTCCCAACCCTGATCAGCGCCGTCGGCGCCGGTGCCGCATCGGGGGCGGGGCCAGGGGCGCGCGACCGCCCGATCGCCCTGCTCAGCGTCGCCCTCAGCGCCAGCTTGGTGATCGGACCGTTCGCCGAAGGGCTGGTCCTCGACGCCGGCCACGGCGACCTGCGGACCGCGTTCCTGTGGTTCGGGCTCGCGCCCGTCCTCGCCGCCGGCCTCCTCGCGCTCAGGCCCTGGGCCCGCGGCCGGCGGGCGGGGCCGGTCGCGAGCCCTGGGGAGACGGGCGGGGGCGAGCGACTGGGCCTCCGCCGGGCGCTGGGGGAACCTGACTTCACCGTCGCGCTCCTGGGCCAACTCCTGTACTCGGCCCCATTCGCCGCCCTGATCGTCTTCGGCGCCCTCTTCGCCCGCCACGTCTACGGGCTCTCCCCCTCGGCCATCCAGCTCGTCTTCGGCACCTTCTTCGGCGTCTCCCTTGTGGTCCGCCTCGTGGTCGCCTGGCGGTCACCGGTGCGCCACAAGCTCCGATGGTTTCGGGTCAGCGCCCTGCTCACGGGCCTCGGGCTGCTGGTGCTCGCCGGGGGGCGCGGCGAGGCGGAGCTCCTGATCGCCATGGCGCTGCTCGGCGCGCCCCACGGCCTCACGTTCCCCCTCGCGATGGCCATGGTCGCGGAGCGGCGCCGGCGGCGGGAGCTGATCAGCCTCAATGCCCACCTCACCGCCAGCGTCCAGGCGGTGAACCTCATCCTCCCGCCGGTGATCGGCCTGGGGATCGACCAGCTGGGGTATCGGGTGATGTTCCTCGCCCTCCTCCTCCCGGTGGCGGCGGCAACCCTCGCCCAGCACCGGGTCGGCCGCCGCCGGGCCGCCAGGGCCAGCGCCGGCGGCTGAGTCCCGGCCCCCCAGCGCTCAGGCTTGGTAGCGTGGCCAGCCATGGCCTCGGCCGGCGCGTGTGAGGCGCCATCCCCCGCCCCGCTCGCTGGCGGTTGGCGCGGGTGAGACGGGCTGGGGCCACCCTGCGGCGGCGGCTCCGGGGAGCCGACATCTTCCTCGTCGGCCTGATCCTGGTCATGGCCGCGGTGCCGTTCGTCTGGGACAGCACCTGGCTCCAGTTCTTTCTGGTCTTCGTGCCGCTGGCCGTGGTCATCCACGAGTTCGCCCACGCCTTCCAGGCGCAGGCGGGGGGGCAGCGCGTCCTCGACCCCGCGGTGGCGTATCTGCCGCTGCGCTTCACGGCCGCCATCGGCCTGGGGATGATGGCGCTGGCCGTCTGGGTCGTCCGCCACAGCCCGGTCGCCCTGGTGTGGATGACGCTCGCGGCGCTGGTGGCCGCCTCGGGGGGCCTGCTCTGGGTGTGGCATCCGCGAGCGCTCGAGCGGCTGCGCATCCGGATCCCGGTCGGGATCGGGATGCACATCGAGCACACCCACCGCTCCTGGGCGGACGTGATCGTCGGCCCGATGCTCGAGGCCGGGTTCTGGCTGCTGATCGGCGCCTTCGTCGCCCCGATCTGGCTGCTGGTCGCGCCGCTGACCCTGGTGATCAACCTGGTCCCGATCAAGATCGGCGGCGAGGCCAACGACGGGCTCAGCCTCCTGCGCGAGCAGCGGGCCCGGCGGCGCGGGGGCGGCGGCCGAACGCAGGTGTAAGGGGGCGGCGGGCGGCGCGCCACCCCGCCCGGGGCCTCGTCCTCGCCCCCCGACCGGCCCGCGGATCATCCGCTCGTGCATCCGAGGCCGCCAGCGGGTGCGTGCGGCCCTGCCCCGGGAGCCCCACCGCCCGCCCCCGCACCGTCCGGCGGGATGGGCCTATGGGCGGGCGGCCGCTGTGCGGGCGGCGACCCCAGCCCGCTCGGGTCGCCGCCGCTTGCCGATCGGGGCCGCGCCCGGGGGGAGG
>DAHUZI010000071.1 GCA_027306595.1 Candidatus Dormiibacterota bacterium
GCCGCCCGCGAGCAGGCGCAGACAGCAGCGGTGGCGGCGGCGCGGGCCGAGGCGATCGCCCAGGTGGCCCGGGAGCGGGCGGCCGAGCAGGTCCAGCTGCTGGAGGCCGCTGAGATGCGGCGGGCGACGGCCGCGGCCGCGGCCGAGCGGTGCGAGGTCGAGGCCGCCCGGGGCCTTGTCGCGCTCCAGGCGGCCCGGGCGGAGGCCGCCGCAGCCGAGCGCGCGGTCGCCACCGCGGCCGCCGAGCTGGAGGCGGTCGTGGAGCGAGGCGGGGATCCGCTCGCCGATCTGTCGGCGTTGGAGGGGCGGCGGGCGGAGCTGGCCGGCCAGATCGAGCGCGGCCGCGCCGAGGCCGGCGAGATCGCTCGGGAGCTTGGCGAGCGGGAGCGGGAAGGTGAGCGGCTGGCCCCGCCGCCCGGCGCGGCCGGCGTGGCCGGCGTGGCCGGCGTGGCCGGCGTGGCCGGCGCTCCGGAGCCGATGGAGCCGGAGCGTGCCGCTCGGGAGATCGGGCGGCTTGAGCGCCGTCTGGCCGCGCTCGGGCCGGTGAACGCGCGGGCCGCAGAGCAGCTCACCGAGCTGGCCGCGCGCACCGCCGGGATGCGGGCGGCGTATGCGGACTGTGCGGCGGCGACGGCCGATTGCGCCGAGCTGGTGGCCCGGCTCCATCGGCGGGTCGAGCGCCGGTTCGCCGCGACCTTCGCCACCGTCTCGACGCAGTTCGCCAGCTATGTCGCCGAGCTGTTCGACGGTGGCCGCGGCGGCGTGGAGCTGCTGCCGCCGGCACCGGGCCCCGAGCGCGACGGGGGCGGGCCGGTGGTCGAGCCGCCCGCGGGGGTCGGGCTTACGCTCGCCCCGAGGGGCAAGCGGCAGACGCCGCTCACCCTTCTCTCCGGGGGCGAGCGCGCGCTCGCCGCCCTCGCCTTCATCCTCGCCCTGCAGGTGGTCCGTCCCAGCCCCTTCTACGTCGTCGACGAGGTGGACGCGGCGCTCGACGACCAGCGGGTCGCGCGCCTGATCGCGCTGCTCGCGCGGCTGGCGGACCGGACCCAGTTCGTGGTCATCACCCACAACCACGTGACGATGGAGCGAGCGGGGGTGCTCCTCGGGGTCACGCTAGCCGGCGACGGGACCAGCCGGGTGCTGTCGGTCGAGTTGGACGCTGCCCTGGCGCAGGCGGCCCAGGGCGCGCCCGCGCCTGCGCTCGCCGTGGTGGCCGCCGATGGCGGCTGAGGACGGGGCCGCCCGCGCTCGGTGGTGGCGGCGGCTCTCGCAGCGGGTCTCGGTCAGCGGGGGGGCGTTCGCCGGTCAGCTGCGCAGCCGCCTTCTGGTCTGGCAGCGGCTCGACGACGACTTCTTCGAGGCGCTCACCGAGGTCCTCCTCAGCGCCGACACCGGCGTTGGGCTCGCCGAGCGGATCGTGGGCGACCTCCGCGAGGCGGCGGCCCGCGGCCGGGTCCACCGCCCGGACCAGGCGGTCGCGCTTCTGCGAGCGACCCTCGGCGAGCGGATGGCTCGCCTGCCCCGCGGGCTCGACCTCGTGGGCGAGCCCGCCGTCGTGCTCCTGGTGGGGATCAACGGCGCGGGCAAGACCACGACCGTCGCCAAGCTCGCCCACCGCCTGCGGCAGGAGGGGCACACCCCCCTGATCGCGGCCGCCGACACCTACCGGGCGGCGGCCGTCGAGCAGCTGCAGGTGTGGGCGGAGCTGGCCGGCGTGCCGGTCGTGGGCCATCGCCCGGGGGCGGACCCGGGCGCCGTCGTCTTCGACAGCCTCCAGGCCGCCCGCGCCCGCGGCTGCTCCCCTGTCCTGGTCGACACGGCCGGCCGGCTCCACACCCGCCAGCCGCTGATGGCCGAGCTCGCCAAGGTGGTCCGGGTGATCGGGCGCCAGCAGCCCGGGGCGCCCCAGGAGGTCCTGGTGGTCCTCGACGCGACCACCGGCTCGAACGCGGTCGTCCAGGCTCAGAGCTTCCAGGCGGGGGTGGGCTGCACCGGGGCGGTGGTCACCAAGCTGGACGGGAGCGCCCGCGCCGGCTACGTGCTCCGGGTCGAGGAGGAGCTGGGGCTGCCGGTCAAACTGGTGGGGATTGGGGAGGCGATCGACGACCTCGGGCCGTTCGAGCCCGACGCCTACCTCTCCGCCCTCTTCGGGGACGTGACGGCCCCGACTGCGCCAGCTGGCGACGCCGGGGCCCCGGCCTGAGGCGCCCAGCGGCCGCAAGATCGCGGGGTCAGGAGCGGCACGGCCCCGGCGACCCGGTACAGTGTCAAGGTGATCGCCTTGACACCAGATGACCGCACCCGCCGCCGTCTCGCCTGGCAGCGGCTCTTCGATGCCTATGGGCCGCTGCTGACCGACTCCCAGCGGGAGGCGGTCCGGCTCCACCTCGAGGAGGACTGGTCGGTGAGCGAGATGGCCGCCGTCCGCCGGGTGTCGCGGGCCGCCGCCCATGACCTGGTCCGGCGCGGCCTCGAGCACCTGGCCTCGACCGAGGGCCGACTGGGGCTGGCCGAGCGCCTCCAGCGGCTGGAGGCGGAGCGGGACCGGCTGCGGCGGCGGCTGCGGGCTTTGGAGGCCGACCGGCCGGGCCGCGGGGCGGACCGGGCCGGTGGGAGCGTCCATGTTTGACGCCCTCACCGACCGCCTGACCGAGGCGTTCCGGCGCTTCGGAGCCAAGGGCAAGCTCACCGCCGAGGACGTGGACCAGGGGCTGCGGGAGGTGCGGATGGCCCTCCTTGAGGCCGATGTCCATTTCCGGGTCGCGCGCGAGTTCATCGACCGGGTCCGGACGCGGGCGGTGGGAGCGGAGGTGCTCGAGAGCCTCACCCCCGCCCAGCAGGTGGTGACGATCGTCCACGATGAGCTGGTGGCGCTCCTCGGGGGGGAGACCCGCCGGCTCGCCTATGCGGCGCGCCCGCCGACCGTGCTCATGACCGTGGGCCTGCAGGGCTCAGGCAAGACGACCACCGCAATCAAGCTCGCGCTCCTCACCCGCCGGGATGGCCATCGCCCGCTGGCGGTCGCGGCCGACCTCCAGCGACCCGCCGCCATCGACCAGCTCGAGCAGCTCGGGCGGGCGAACGAGGTGCCGGTCGTCCGGCCGGCCGCCGGGTCGGGCACGGGGCCGTCCGCAACCGTGACTGTCTGCCGGGCCGGTCTGACCGAGGCGGCCGCTCGGGGCTGCGACGTCGTGATCCTCGACACCGCCGGTCGGCTCCAGATCGACGGCGCCCTCCTCGACGAGCTCGAGCAGATCCGCGGGGCGGTGCCGGTCGACGAGACCCTCCTGGTGGTCGACGCGATGACCGGTCAGGAGGCCGTCAACGTCGCGACCGTCTTCCGCGAGCGCGCCGGGGCGACCGGCGTCGTCCTGACCAAGCTCGACGGCGACGCCCGCGGCGGGGCCGCCCTGTCGATGCGGGCGGCGACCGGGCTGCCGGTCCTCTACGTGGGCGTCGGCGAGCGACCCCAGGATCTCGAGCTCTTCCACCCAGACCGCATGGCCCGCCGGATCCTCGGGATGGGCGATGTCCTCACCCTGGCCGAGCGGGCCCGGGACCAGGTCGACCGCGCCGCCCAGCAGCAGGTCGAGGAGCGGATGCTGGCCGGCCGGCTGACGCTCGACGACTTCGTCGCCCAGCTCCGCCAGCTGCGGGGGATGGGCTCGCTCGAGTCGGTGCTCGGCATGCTGCCCGGCGGGCGCCAGCTGGTCCGCCACGGGGGCGCCGAGCTCCCCGACGACCGCCAGCTGCGGCGGATGGAGGCGATCGTCCTGTCGATGACGCCGGCTGAGCGGCGACGCCCGGAGATCGTCGACGCCTCACGGCGGCGCCGGATCGCCCAGGGCAGCGGCACCGCGCCCGCCGACGTGAGCCGACTGCTCAAGGGGTTCGGCCAGCTCCAAGGGCTCCTGCGCGGGCTGGGCGCCGGGGGTGGCCGGCGCGGCCTCGCCCGCCGGTTCCTGCCGGGGGTGCCGCCGGGGGTGCTGGGACGATGAGACTGGCGGCGGAGCGGCGGCCGATGAACGAGACCGAAGACGACACGAGGAGAGCAGCGTGGCAGTGAAGATCCGCCTGAAGCGGACGGGGGCGACCAAGCGGCCGTGCTATCGGCTGGTGGTCGCCGATGCGCGGTCTCCGCGCGACGGACGCTTCATCGAAGCGATCGGGTTCTACGACCCGCTCACGACCCCGGCGACCGTGCGCGTCGACGCCGCGCGGGCGGCGCACTGGCTGGGGGTGGGGGCGCGTCCCTCCGACTCCGCACGCGAGCTGCTCGAGCGCGAGGGCGTGCTGCCGCGCACCGAGCGGCGCCACCCGGCGCGCGCCGCGGCCGCGCCGGCCGCCGCCGATCGTCCCGGGGAGGTGCCGGCTGCGGGCGAGCCGACCGCCGTCGAGCCGGAGCCGGCGGCGGGGACGGCGGACTGAGCCGGTGCCCGACTACGCCGAGCTCGTCGGCTACATGGTGCGCGCGCTCGTCACCACTCCCGATGCCGTCGCGGTCAGCGCGCAGGGGGCGGGTCGGCGGGTGCGGGTGGAGGTGCGGGTCGCGCCCGACGACATCGGCCTGGTGATCGGCCGTCACGGCCGTCACATCGAGGCCATACGAATGGTCGTGCGCTCCGCCGCCCTTCGGCACCAGGAGCAGGTGCAGGTAGAGGTGACTGAGTGAGCGAGCCGCCGCGCCTGCGCGCGGCCTACGTCCACCGCGCCCACGGGCTGGACGGCACCCTGGTGGTGGAGCTGCTGGGCGGCGACAGCGACCGGCTCCGACCAGGCCTGCCGGTCCACAGCGCCCGCGGCCCGCGCCCGGTGCGCTGGTCGCGGGCGGCGGGCCGCGAGGTGCTCTGCAAGCTCGAGGGCGTCGACGACCGGACGGCGGCCCAGAGCCTGGTGGGCACCTACCTCGAGGTGGACCGCGCCCACGCCCGGCCGCTGCCCCCGGGCGAGTACTTCCACTTCCAGCTCGTCGGGCTGTCCGTCGTCGACGAGGCGGGCGAGCCGCTGGGGGAGATCGTCGACATCGAGACCCTGCCGACCCACGACGTGGTCGTCGTGCGCGCGCCCGACGGGGCCACGACCCTGGTCCCCGCGGTCCATGACGCGGTCCGGGCCATCGACATCGCGCAGGGCCGGATGGTCGTCGTCCGTCGCCCGGTCGACGAGGTCCGCGATGCAGGTTGACGTCGTGACCCTGTTCCCCGAGGTCTTCCCCGGGCCCCTCGGGGTGGGCGTGGTCGGGCGGGCCATCGAGCGGGGGTTGCTCGTCGTGAAGGCCCACGATCTGCGGGCGCACGGGATCGGCCCGCACCGCCAGGTCGACGACGAGCCGTTCGGCGGCGGGCCCGGCATGGTGCTGCGCCCGGAGCCGATCTTCGCCGCCGTCCGGGCGCTGCGCCACGACGCGGCCCTGCCACCTGGTCGCGGCATCCTCCTCGGCGCCCACGGGCGCCGGTTCGACGCCGCGACCGCCGCCCGCCTGGCCGCCGAGCCGCGCCTCATCGTCGTCTGCGGTCGCTACCAGGGCGTGGACGAGCGGGTGGTCGCTGGCCTCGGCCTGGAGGAGCTCTCGATCGGCGACTTCGTCCTCAGCGGGGGCGAGCTGGCGGCGATGGTCGTCATCGAGGCCACCGCACGCCACTTGCCGGGGACGCTGGGGGCCCCGGAATCGCTGCGTGACGAGAGCTTCGCGGCCGGGGGCCTCGAGCATCCCCACTACACTCGGCCGGCCGCCTTCGAGGGGCTGCTGGTGCCCGAGGTTCTGCGCAGCGGCGACCATGCCGCGATCGCCAGGTGGCGGCTCGAGGCCGCAGCCGAGCGGGCCGCCAGGCTCCGACCCGACCTCGCCGGTTTCGATCCCGATCGCCCGCGCGACGCCGTCCACCACCCGACAACCCCGGCGCTGGCCGCCGCTCCCGGAGGAAGACCATGAACGTGATCGACCTGCTCGAACGCGAGCAGCTCAAGACCGACGTCCCCGAGCTCCGCCCGGGGGACACCGTCCGAGCCCATGTGCGCGTGGTCGAGGGGACCCGGGAGCGCATCCAGGTCTTCGAGGGAGTCGTGATCGGCGTCGCCGGCGGCGGGAGCCGCCGGACCGTCACGGTTCGCCGCATCACCCACGGGGTGGGGGTGGAGCGGACCTTCCTCGTGCACTCGCCGCGGCTCGCCACCATCGAGGTGGTCCGTCACGGCGAGGTGCGGCGCGCCAAGCTCTACTACCTGCGCACCAAGGTCGGCAAGCGGGCCCGCCTGCGCGAGCGGCGCGAGGTGACGGCCCGGCCGGCGCGGGGCACGGGCGCCGGGCGGTCGGCGCCGACCGCTGCGGGCGAGGTGGTCGAGGGGCCCCCGGCTGATGGCGGCGCCCCCGGGGGGGCCTGACCGCCGGCGGGCGCCGGGCCCGCGTCGCCCGGGCGTCACGCGGGCGCCACGCCCGTTGCTCGCGTGCGATCGGGGGGCGACCTCAGCGGCCGGACCGGCGACCTACACTGCGGAGCCGTGGCTGACCGACCCTCCGTCCTGTTCCTCACCGGTCGTTCGATCGACGCCGACGCGATCACCGCCGCGCTGGAGGCCTCCGGGGTGGAGCCCACCCGTCGGGAGGCGCTGCCGGACGCGGTCGCCGATCTGGCAGGGGTCGACGCCGTGCTGGTCGCCGGCCCCGAGCGGGCGGCGAGCCTGCCCGGGCTCGTCGCCGCCGTCCGTCGCACCGGGTGGGGCGCCGAGCTCCCGATCGTGCTGCTGGCGGCCGATCCGCAGGCTCAGGCGGTCGTGGCCGCCCTCGTCGCGGGCGCCTCGGAGTGCCTGGCGGCGACCTCCCCGATGGCCGCCGTCGCCGAGCACACCGCTGCCCGGGCGCGGGCGGCGCGGTCCCGAGCGAACCGGGCCGATGAGCCGGCGGCCG
>DAHUZI010000075.1 GCA_027306595.1 Candidatus Dormiibacterota bacterium
CGCGCTGCTCCAACGACCACCCGTACCGCGAAGCCCAGTTCCAGACCCTGACGTACCGGCCCGACTTCCCCGACCGCTGCGGATCCGTGCAGCACGCCAGGGGGCGCCGTCAGCCCTTCTTCCGCGGGGACCACCCCGAGCCCCGCCACGCGGGGATTGGCGACCACACCCCCTGGGACGTCCACCGCGGGGGGGCCCAGGGCGTTCGCGACCGCCGGGCTGCGGTGCTGACCGGGGCCTCCGCCACCCACCCTGAGCGCTTCGTTCGGAAGCCACCGGAGCCGCCCCGGCTCCCTGGCCCCGCCTGGATCCACCGACCCGCCCCGGAGATGACGACGGCTCAGTAAATCCCGGCGCCGCCTGTCTCACCGGGCTTGACACGTTCCGAGCGCGCGGACGAGCTGCTCCACTCCGGACGGGGTCAGCGCCTCGTAGGTGCCGGTACGGACACCGCGGCGCAGGCTGAGGAAGAGCCGATCGACCCCGGCGTCCCCGGGACGGGTCCTGGTGGCGTAGCGCTCGAGGCGGTGGGCGAGCCGGGGCATGATCGGGACCTGGCGCTCACGACCACCCTTGCCCTGGAGCCGCAGGAAGCGCGGGCGGCAGCGGACGGCCACCGCTGGCAGCCACCGACGCTCCAGAAAGGCCGCCACGGCGAGGCGCTGGTCGGGCACGGGCTGGCCGCGGTCGAGCGCGTGCTGAACGGCTTTCAGCTTGCGGATCAGCTCGTCCTGTGACGGCGCGTAGACGGCCCGGCACTTTCGGCCGGTCGCGGTCCACGCGAGTTGCAGCCGGTCCTCCCATCGCCCATCGGCGCGCTGCCAGATCGAACCCTCGCCGCGTCCACGTCGCCGGGGCCGCGTGCTCACAACGCCAGCCCGGCCAACAGGACGCCAACGTACACGGCCCCGAGCACCCCGAGAACCATCAGCGGGACCGAGCACCCGCAGCAGCCCAGCCCCGGCACGCGTGCGTACACGCGGGGTCGCCAGCGGCGCCTCATGCCGTACCCTCCGCCGCGCGCTTTCGCTGTTGGTAGCGGCGGGCCGCGTCCCGGTCGGCGTCACCCGACTCCCGACACACCAGGCAGTAGTGGGGCCGATCCCGCCGCGGGCGACGTGTCACGGTGCGCCCGGCCTGTTGGTACTGGTCCGGCTCGTCGAAGATGCGGCCGCAGCTCGCGCACCACTCAGGGAGGCCGCCGCCGTCCATCGCTGCCCAGAGGCCGAGCGCGGCCAGCGTCAGGTACCCTGGAAAGCCCCCGGCCGGAGCGAGCACCACGCGACGCAGCCCGTCGAGCACGATCGGTACCGGGCCGATGCCCTGCTCGCGCACCAACAGGTCGAGGCGGTGCTGGAGGTCGAGCCCCGCCATGGGATCACCCTTCGCCGAATCCGCCAGGGCGACGAGGTCCGCGTATCGTCGGGCCTCAGCCTCCCAGCATCCGAGGCACTCCTCGACGCGGCGCGGCCCGGCGAGGACCATCGAGGCGTCCACCGGGACGGCGTGCGGGCAGCCGTCGCGGTTCCGGCCGCCGATCGGCCCCCACCGCTCGGCGAACCGGCGGACGCGCTCGGGAGGCCGCCGGCCCTCCGTCAGCCGGACGAAGGCGACGAGGGCCGAGCGATCCGGCCAGACGGGCGCCACGGGCGGCAGGCTGGGGAGCATGAAGACGAGCCGGTCACCCTGCCGCTCGACCTGGTCCGGCGGCCAGAGACCGCCGAGGGCGCCCGCGTCCGCGGGGAGGTGGCCGGCCCGGTTCACGAGGGCGGCGGGCGGCCACAGGGGAGGGCCGGCTGCAACTCGGGCGGCGCGCCGATGGGCGGCCGGCGCGTGGAACTTCATCCAACCAGCATCCTACCATTCTGTGCCGCCGATGGCCGGTGTGATCCGATGGCGTCCAACCGGTCCCGCGGTGGACCGAGTGAGGAGGCCCCGATGGCATCGATGACCGCCGATTCGCTGCTCACGGTCCCCGAGGCCGCGGCGCTGCTCCGAGTCGGCAAGACGAAGTGCTGGGAGTCTGCGTCGACGGGCTTGCTTCCCACCGCGAGGCTGCCGGGGTCGCGAATCGTGCGTGTCCGGCAGTCTGACCTCCGCCGGTTCACGCCGGCCTGCGTCGAGGGGGGAGACGGCGCCGCCGGGGCGGGGGGAGCTCCTACCCGAGCGTCACGCGGGAGGGTGATCGGTGCTCGCGACCCCGCCGACCTCGCCCGGCACTCATCGCGGCGGCGCGGGTCGCGGCCTAAGCGGGCGAGCCCGCCGGGGTCGTACTCCGCCGCGGCGGCCCGAGCGGCCGCCTCGTCGTGACCAGGGAACCGAGGCGGTGCCGCCCGAGGGCGGGCTCGGGGGCGGCCTGCTCTGCCTGGCCCGCAACCCGGACGACGGCGAGGCCGGCGGTCTCCTCTGTCACGCCCTGCGCAGGCTCGACCGGACCCCGGTGGCCGACCCGGTGCTCAACCCGGTTGTCGCCGGACTCCGATCGCTGCTGCGCGACGGGCGGCTGGCCCAGGTGACGGCGATGGGGACGCTCCACGATGCATGCGGACTGGACCCCCGGACGGCCGACGCTCTGCTCACCGCGGCGGCGCCCCGCGACGAGATCGTCGCCCTGGCCGATCACCTGGCTCCCGGGGCCGAGCACGCCCCGTCGTGACCTGGGAGCCGGGGCGGTGACCACCCTCGACGTCCCCGACGTCGCGCCCGAGCGCGCGGTCCTCGGCGGCCCCATGCTCGACCCCGGCCGACTGCCGGTGATCCGGGCGACCATCCGGCCTGAGGACTTCTGGCTTGACGGCCACGGGGCCGTCTAGCGCGCCCTCGGCGCCCTAGCGGACCGAGGCGGGCCCGTGGAGGCGCGGGCCCTCCTCGACGAGCTGGAGGCCGCCGGGACGCTCGGCTGCGCGGGCGGACGGGAGGCGGTGCTCGCCCCGGGCGACGGGGCGGCCACGGGGGCCACGGTGGGTTACTGGGCCGACATCGTCCGCGACCGGGCCGCCCGGCGCCGGCTGGCCCTCGCCGCCCGTGACCCGGGCGCAGACCCCGACACGCTCCGCGAGCTGGCCGCGCCGGCGGGGCGCACCGGACGCCCGCGACCGATCCCGGGCGTGCCGGCGAACACTGTGGCGCCGCAGCGGGTCGCGTGGCTCTCGCCTGGCCGTATCCCGCTCGGACGCTTGACGGTCCTCGACGGCGATCCGGGCCTCGGCAAGTCGACCGTCACCCTCGACCTGGCCGCACGGGTCACCACCGGGCGGCCGATGCCGAACGGGGCGCCGGGCGTGGGCGGCGGCGTGGTGATCCTGTCGGCGGAGGACGGCGTTGCGGACACGATCCGCCCGCGGCTCGACGCCGCCGGGGCCGCCTGTGCGCGCGTCCGGGTCGTCGGCGTCGATCACGCGCTCCTCGCCATCCCCGGCGACCTCCCGGAGCTGGAGCGCGCGATCGCGGATGTCGGGCCCGTCCTCGTCGTCGTCGACCCGCTGAGCGCCTACCTCGGCGCGACCGTCAACTCGTGGCGCGACCAAGACGTGCGGCGCGCCCTCGGCCCGCTCGCGGGCCTGACCGAGCGGACCGGCGCCGCGATCGTGGTCGTCCGCCACCTCACCGAGAGCGGCGGGGCGAGTCCGCTGTACCGGGGCGGCGGCTCGATCGGCATCATTGGCGCCGCGCGCTCGGGCCTCCTCGTCGCCCCCGAACCGGACGACGACGCGCGCCGCGTGCTCGCCCCTCGAAGGCGAACCTCGCGGCGAACGCGCCATCGCTCGCCTTCCGGACCGTCCCGGTTGACGACGGCGGCGCTGCGGCGGTGCGGATCGAGTGGCTCGCGGGGACCAGCCCGCACTCGGCGGCGGCCCTCCTCGCGGTCCCGACCGACCCCGAGGAGCGGTCGACCCCCGGGGTCGCCGTCGAGGCGCTCGCCGATGTGCTCCGCGACGGGCCGGTCGCGTCCAAGGCGGCGCGTCAGCAGGTGCTCGACGCCATCGGCTGCTCGCCGCGGACGGTCGACTCGGCCAAGAGGCGCCTCGGCGTCCTCGCCCGCAAGCACGGGCGCGGCGTGGGCTACGGCTGGACGTGGGAGCTGCCCTCGAAGGATGCACGACCCGTCGCGAGAGACCGCCCGTCCGAAGTGAAGGGCGTACAGGCTGCACGTGAGCACATACCCTGCGGCCCTGCACCCTTGGGCCTGGAGCCGGCGCGCCTCCGGCTGCTGGACGGTCGGGGCGGCTGCCCGCTCTCGTCCGAGTGCGACCACTGTCGCCGACCGGGACCGCTCTACCGCGCCGGCGCCTACGCCTTCTGCGCCACCTCTGCTGCGAGCCCGTCGCCGAACGGGCGCCGGCGTGCCGCGTCCGTCGCCGCGCCCGGACAGTGACGATAGCGGTGTGACCGCCGGTGATCCGTTGGCCGCCACCCGGTCGACTCGATCCCAGTCTCGCCGCCGAGCTGCACGCGTTCCGGCGCGCTGCGGGGATCAGCCTGCCACGTCTCGGGCGGCGAGTGGGAGTGAGTGCCGGGTTCCTTTCGGAACTCGAACGCGGGCTGAAGCGACCGAGAGTCGAGACGGTCTGGCGCCTCGATCAGGTTCTGGACTTCGACTCGGACCTGAGGGCCGCTCTCTATGCCGTGGCTGTCGCCCGGTCCAGCTATGTACCGCCGGCTCTACGGCCGCCCGGGTGGCGACCATCACCGGCACCGACCGGGGCCGCGTTCTTGGCGACCCGCACCGTTGGCGACTGCCCATCGCTCGCGCGCGCGGGGCTGAGCGGTGATGATGGGGTGGCCGAGCCTGCCCATTCTGGCGGACTGGCATCGGACGGTGACGCTCCGGCGCGACTCCGGGCCGACGACCCTAGCGCTCACGTACCGAGCCTCCAGCTTGGACTACGCTGGCCCCTGCTCGATCTGGCACCGTGCCGCCGTCCCCGCGGCGTCTGTCACGGTGACGTGCCCCGTGCCCCAGGCCGGCCCGGCGTTGGTGAGGGGCGAGAGGCTTTTGCGGAACACCGCCCACTCGCGCCAGTCGGTCCAGCCGGCGTGCTTGGTGAAGACGAGTGGCAGATATGATGTGGACGGCCACGTTACGCTCGCCCGAGCTATGGCTGCGATTGACGTCTGCAGGTGCAGGTTCACCTTCACCCACTGACCGGAGTCTCCCGCTGGCGCGATCCCACGACTCAGGGTGTAGACGCCGCTGCAGGATGGAACGGCGCTCCCCACAGCGAGCGGAACTGCAATCAGGCTAGCGACCACTACCACCCAAAGTCCCCCGAGGACGCCGAATGCGCCGCCGATTCGGTGTTGGCCCCGCCGCCAAGCGTGGACGGCGGCGAACGCGGCCCCAATGGGGCCGAGCAGGACCGTGATCAGTCCCCCGCGGATGAGATACGGGTCGTCCTCGTCCCGCTCCTCCCAGAACGCCCACCAATACCCGTGCTGCATCGCGGCCCGAGGGTAGCCCCCGCAGTCCGAAACGGGAACCCCAAACGGCCCTTAGCCGCGGGGGCGGCGGCGCCAAGGCAGTCCACGCCCTCGCCTACGGCAGCGTCCGGGGGTCGGTCTCGCGCCACCCCATGGCCCGGGTCTGGCGAACTCGACCCCATGACGGCCGGTCTGACGGACTAACTGACAGACTGAGGGATGGGGAGTGGTGGAACTCCGCGGCACCTGACGGTACTCTATGAGATCAGATTGGGTCCGATGTGTACAACGTCGGGTGGAGGTCCGAGCCTCTGCACGGCCGCTGACAGGCTCTCGCTTCCGTCTTGACCGGATGGAGCGCCCACGGCCGACCCTCTCCGGCCCTCGTCGCAGAACCTTGCAAAAACGCTGCTGATTCTGCATTGTCGTGCGCCGCCGCTGTCCACCTTGCGGCCCA
>DAHUZI010000080.1 GCA_027306595.1 Candidatus Dormiibacterota bacterium
GGGCGGGCGGGCCCTGAGCCCAGCCCGCGCCGGGAGGCGCAGGCCTGTGGTCGTCCGTCGGAGCCGGGCGCGGCCCCCACGACCCGCCCCCCCCCCGAATGGACCGCGGCCACAACCCGGCACGCCGGGGCGGCCGGGGGCGCGGCGACAGGCGGCGGGAGCGCTGCCCCCAGCTGGGCTGCGGGCCTGATCGGGGCGTGGACGCCGCCGCCGGGCCGCCTGCCGCCTGCCCGTGGCGGACACCCGCTGGCGCACGGTGCCGGGCGTGGACGCGAGGCGCCCGGTGCCGGCGCGGGGTCGAACACCGGGTCAGGCGGGCCCTGGCCGAGCGGCGGTCGTGCCCAGGGGGACCGCTCCCCTCGTCCCAGGCCGTTCTCCTTCCGCTCCCCTCCTGCACCGCCCCCGTTCCCGGCAGATGGGTGGGCGCCGATCCGCGGGGCGGCGCGCCTGGGTCGGTTCCGGCCACGAGCGTCCAGCCCAGCACCCGGTGCCGGGGACGGGCGGCCGTGCCCTCTGCGGAGCCGCCGGGGCCGGATCCCGCCGATGGCCGTCCACTGATGCGGGAACCCGGTACGCTGGCCGCCTGCGCATCGGACCGGGGGTGACCATGGCACGGCCGAGGAACGGGCACAACGGCGGGGCGGACATCGGATCGGCCGCGGCCCTTGCCGCCCGCCGCGCCGCCGGCCGAGAGCGGGCACAGCGCCGCCGTCGGCTGCTCGCCAGCCTGCTCGCCCTCGGCGCCGCCGGTCCGATCCGCGGCGACCTGGAGCCCACGCTCCAGCGCATCGCCGAGCAGCTGGCCGAGGCGGGCGGGTTCCCCAGGGTCGTCGTCTTCCTCGTGGACGGCGCCACCGGCGACCTCTGGCCGGCGGCCGCCGTCGGGCTCACCCCCGAGCAGGTCGACGTCCTCCGGGAGGAGCCGGAGAACCCGCAGATCGTCAGCTCCCGCCTGGAACCGGCTCCCGTCGGGCTGCGCACCCTGCGCGACGACGGCGGCGAGACGCTGGTCGTCCCGTTGCGGGACGCCGACGGGGGGTGGACCGGGATGGTGGCGGCCGACCTCGGCCCGACGTCCCCTGACGCGATCGCGGCCGCGGCCGTCGAGCTCCACGCGGACCGGGCGGAGGCCCAGGTCGTCCGCGCCCAGCTCGACGAGGTCCTCACGCGGCTCGCCCTCATCGACGTGGATACCGGCCTCGCCAACCGTCCCGGGCTCGCCGACGCCCTGGGCCGGGAGCTGGTCCGCGCCGAGCGCAACGGGCGTCCCTGCGCCGTGCTGGCGCTCCGCTTCGACGTGGGCCGCGCCGCCGGAGCGCGCGCCGAGGCGGCCGGGGCGCTGCTGCCCGCCCTGGCCGGAGCCGTCCGCGAGCGGCTCCGGCGCTGCGACCTCCCAGCCCGGTTGGACGACCGGACCCTGGCGGTCCTCCTCCCGGAGACCGTCGAGGCCGCGGCCCGGATCGTGGCCGACGATCTCCGCCAGCGGGTGCGCGCGGTCGCCGCCCGCACCGCCGACGAGCCCTGGCCCACCCTGTCGGTGGGGCTTGCGTGCTCGTCGGGGCGGGGGTCGACACCGGAGGCGCTCCTCCAGGGCGCATCCGACGCGCTCGACCGGGCGGCGGCCGAGGGCGGCGACCGCGTCGTCTACGTTTGACCGCGACTCCGGGCGGCGAGGAGGGCGGCCGTCGCCAGGAGCGCCAGCGCGGCGGCGACCCCGATCGTGGTGGCCGCCGCCCCGCCGGGGAGGGTCGCCGCCCGGGCCGCGGCCAGACAGGCCTCGGCGAGCGCAACCGCCAGGAGCGCCGCCACCCCGATCCCGAGGGCGCGTCGGACCCGGTCCGCCCGCGGCTCCCGGGCCCGACGCCGCAGATCGGACGCCAGGATCGCCAGCTCGACCGCCAGGACGAGCCCCCCGGCGAGGAGGGGGGCGAAGGCGGCCGCGGACCCTGTGCCGTCGAGCAGGAGCAGGGCGTACCCGATCGCGACCGCCCCGACCGCGGCGGGAGCGGCCGCCGCGACCCCGCGGCCGAGGACGAGGGCGACGGCGAGGCCGACCACCCCCGCGCCGGCGACCAGGGCGGCCGCCAGGTGGAGGGTGGGGTTGTGGGGGCCGAGGCGCAGCACGCTCCCGGCCGCCCCGCCGACGCAGCCGACGCACAGCCCGGCGACGCCGAGCTGCGCGGTCAGGCGGTGGCGCGCCACGGCGGCCGGCGCGCGACCAGGATCCGCTGCAGGACCGGGTCGAGCGGCTGGTCACGGCTCCAGCTGGCGACGGCGACCCCGGCCCGCCGCAGCTCCTCCCGGCGGGCGGCCCGGACCAGCCGCCAGAGTCGAACCGCGAGCTGCTCCAGCCGGTCGCCGGGCGGCGGGGCGAAGCCCTCGGGGTCCACCTCCACCACGGCCACGTCGTATCCGCGCGCGGCACAGTCGAGCAGGGCCCGGATCGCGCGGGGGTCGAGCAGGGGGCTGAAGGCCACGATCGTGGCCGCCGGGGGGAGCATGCGCCGGGGCAGGACGTCCAGGTCCTTCCAGGCGTAGCTGAGCACCACCTCGGTGTCGAGGAGGGCGTCGACGACCCGGTAGAGCTGGGCGAGGCCGGTGTCAGGCGCGAGCCAGCGGATCACCCCACCGAAGCCGACCAGGCCGAGCCGGTCCCGGCGCTGGAGGTAGCCGCCCGCCAGCGCCCCCACCCCGCGCACGGCCAGGTCCAGCGTCCCCTCCATCCCCAGGCGGACATCACGGAAGGTGTCGAGGAAGAGGACGAGGTCGCTGTTCCGCTCCGGGTGGCGGAGGCTGACGAAGGGCATCCCGCGGCGGGCCGTGGCCCGCCAGTTGATCCCGCGGATGCGGTCCCCGGGACCGAACGGGCGCAGGTCGGCGAACTCGATCCCCTCGCCCCGCTGCCGGCTCCGCTGATTGCCGGCGTGCGCCAGGGTGCGCCGCGGGACCAGGAGCGTCTGCAGCCGAACCACCCCCGGATACACCCGTAGCCCGGAGGTGGCAGGGGCCCAGCCCCGGTGCTCGACGAGCCCGAGCCACCCCCGGGCCCGCACCTCCACCGGTCCCAGGCGCAGCGCTCCCCAGCGCGCACCGCGGACCTGGAGGTCGACGGTGGCCGTGCGCCCCCGCTGAAGGCGCAGGGCGGCGCGGGCGGGCCCCTCGCTGACGAGGGCGTCGGGGATCGGCAGGCTGAGCTCGACCCGCTCGATCGACCGGGGTCCAGTCACGGCCAGCCGGATCGTGACCACCTCGCCCTCGAGGACCCGGTTGCGGTCGAGGGTCATCGCGACCGTCAGCGTGACGGGGTCGGCCGTCGCCACGCCCACGACGAGCGCGACGGCGAAGGGGGCGGCGATGGCGACCAGCTGCGGCAGGCCGAGGATGAGGCCGAGGGCGAGCAGCGCCGCGACCAGCCAGCCGATCCCGGCGAGTCGCGCGGCCGAGCGATCCTCGAGGCGGGTCGCCCCCACGTCACAGTGCCTCCAGCGCCGCGATCGCCTGCTCGAGCTCGGCCAGCGTCGGGCCGCGCCCGGCCCGCAGCCCCCCCACCCCGCCGGTCCCGGCCGCCCCGGTCCCGGCCGCCCCGGTCCCGGCCGACGGCCGGCCGCTCCCCGTGAGCAGGAGGGTGGCGGTGGGGGTGTCCAACCGCGCCCGCAGCCGCTCCTGCGGGACCGGGTGGCCGCCGAGCCGGCTCACCGCCAGCTGGAGGAGGAGCGGCCGAAGCCGCTCGTCGAACTGCGCCCGATCCGCGATCCCGGCCCGGCAGCCGTCCACCAGCCGCTGGAGCTCCTCCAGGCCCGCGGGGCGTTCGGGCTCAGGCGGCGGGCCGGCGGCGCGTCCGGTCCGGGGCGGGGCGCCGGCCAGCGTGGCGATCCAGCCCGCCAGCACGGCCAGGAGCACGGCGCCGAGGCCGAGGAGCCCGGCGCGGACGACGGTCCCCGGGTCGTGGACGCCGTGGAGGAGCAGCGCACCGACCACCAGCCCGTCGGCGACGGCGACCGCCGCGGCCCACCCCAGACCCCGCGGCCGGCTGTGCGCGCGCAGGACCGGGGCCCGCCCCCGCTCAGCCATCGGCCGGGGGCACCGGCCTGCGCAGCGCTCGGGCCAGCTCCGCGGCGGCGGCGGCGGCCGACCCGGCCGCCGCCGCGTCGACGAGGTGGGGCGAGTAGCGGGCCGCGGCATAGAGGTCGGCCAGCCGCTGCGCCGACGCTCCCCCGCCCCCCGGCGCGGGCACGGCCCGCTGGAGGAAGGCCGCCGGCGTCTCGTGGGGCCGGCGCGGCACCCCGAGGGCGGCGCCCCGCTCTTCCAGGTCGTCGAAGGCGGCGCACACCGCCTCGCGGGGGGTGGCCGGACGTCGGCGGCGCCAGCCCCCCGGGGACGATCCTGCCCGCGGCTCCACCTCCGGCACCGCCGCGCGGCCCACGCGCCGGGCGGCCCGGGCGCGCAGCGCGACGAAGGCGGCCGCGACCAGGGCGAGCAGCACCACGGCGACCGTCGCCACCAGGGCGGCCTCGTTCCAGGTGAGGAGCCCCGCGCGCCCGCCGCCGCCCACGGCCGGCCGGGGGAGTCCCCGGCCGACTCCGGCCGCGCCCCCCGTGGGCGCCCGCCGCCGGACGCCGGCGAGATGGTGGAGGACGATGACGAGCAAAGCCAGCATCCCGACGAAGGCGAAGGGGCCGAGCGACTCGGCGACCCGACGCCAGCCCCGGACCTGGCCCCCCTGGGCCCCGGGGCGTCGCAGGATCAGGCGCGCGCCGAGGGAGGCGGCCAGGGTCAGCTCCACTGCGAGGATGAGGGCGATCGCCCCTGCGCTGGCGAGGGCGCCGGTGAAGGGGGACGGGAGCGCGACCCGGCTGGGCACGCCCGGGAGCGGGAGTCGATCCGCCGCGCTGGCGGCGGCGACGGCCGCCAGCAGCACCGCGGTCGCGGCGAGGACGATCCCCACGCGCCAGGCGCCCGGGCGTCCCGCGCCGGGGACCGGGGGGCCCGCCGCCCGCCTCGGGGTCGCCGGGGTCACGGTCGTCCTCCTCCGACCTGCCACGCGGCTCGCGGTGCGGGCGCCGCCCGACCGCGACCGAACCGCCCGGCGATCGTAGCAGGGGGCGGGCGCGCGGCCGGGGCGGGCGGGCCGGCCTAGCCGCCGGGCCCCGCGTCCTCCGGGAGCGGCACCCGGCGGAACACCCGGTAGAGGGTCAGGTCATACACGGCCTTGAGTCCGCCGCCCACGAGGAAGATGAGGCCGAGCTGGGGGGCGGCGACGGCCGCCCCGCCGACCAAGGGGCCTGCCATCGCCCCCAGGGTGCGGGCGGCACCCGTCGCCCCGGCCGCCGCCGATCGCTCCGCGGGGGTGACCAGGGCCATGGTGTACGCCTGCCGGGTCGGCACGTCCATCTGCGAGAGCGAGGCGCGCAGCACTAGGAGGGCGACGGCGATCGGCCAGGCCCAGGCGGCGGCCACGGCCATCAGGACGACGTTGGAGGGCAGGTGGGTGAACACCATCGTCCGCAGGAGCCCGAAGCGCCGCGCCAGGCGGGCCGCGGCGAGGGAGGAGAGGGCGGCCGCGGTGTTGGTGGCGAAGAAGATCGGGCCCAGGACGCCCAGGCCGATCCCGAAGCGGAGGTGGAGGTCGAGGGCGATGAGGCCCTGGACGGCGATCCCCCCGGCGAAGCTGTCGACGGCGAAGAGCGCGGCGAGGCGGGCGACCGCCCCGCGCGAGCGGTCGAGCCCGGTCCAGGCCCAGCGGGCCGCGGGTCGCGGCTCCTCGCCCTCCGCCGGGGTCAGGACCCACAGGGGGTCGAGCCGGCTCGTGAGGCGGCCGTAGGCGAGGAGCCCCGCGGCCGCGCAGAGCGTGTACACGCCGATCAGCAGCCGCTCCGGTCCGAGCCCCGCTCCCCGGCCGGGCCCGAGCCAGGCCGGGATCCCGGCCACAAGCGCGCCCAGCGCAACCGCCAGCGACCCGGCGAGACTGTACCAGGCGAAGAGGTCCGCGCGGCGGCGGGGATCGGCGAGGTCGGCGAGGCCGGCCTGCTCCAGCGCCTGCTGGGGCCCGACGTCCTGCCCGCTCGGGGACATCGAGCCGACCAGGGCCCCGAGCCCGAGGAGCGGGCCGGCCGACTGGGTGAGGAGGATGACCGCCCCGACCAGGGTGAGGGCCGCGGCCACCCGCATCGCCCGCCGTCGGCCCCATCGCGTCGCCAGCGCGCCGAGCCCGGCGGTGGCGAAGGTGCCGCCGAGGAGCCCGCCGGCCAGGACCGCACCGATCGCGGCCGGGGCCAGCCCGAGGTGGGCGAGGTAGAGCCCGATGGTGACCGACAGGACGCCGTTGCCGAAGAGCCGGGTCGTGCGGGCGACGAGGAGCCAGACGAGGTCGCGGGTCGCTCGGGGGGCGCCGGTTCCGCCGGCGGCGGCGCTCCCCGCGATCACCCGTCCGTGCGGGCGGGGAGGGCCGGGGCGATGTCGGCCGCGTCCGGGTCAGGGGCGTCGGGCTGGGCCAGAGGCCTCGGGGGCTCGACCGCCGGGTCGGCGGCGGACGCCTCGGCCGCGGCGTCCTGGGGCTCGAGCGCCTCCGCGGCCTCGCCCCCCTCCGCCCCGACCGGCGCCGGGGGGATGTCCTCGTCGAGGGGGTCGTGCTGGGCCTGCCAGCGGCAGGCGTCGGCCCGGTGACGGGCCGCATCCGCCCGCTGCCGCGAGAGGTCGAGGTCAGCGGCGAGGGCGCCGATCTGGACGGCCACCGCGTCCCGCTCGGCCTCGAGGTCGGCCACCACCGCCTCCAGCATCGCGAGGCTCTGGCGCATCTGGGTGAGCTCGCCCAGCGTTCGCGCCTCGGTCGTGGCCCGGCTCAGCTCCGCCTTCCGGCGCGCTCGCTCGCCCGGCACCTCGGCGAGCCGCTCGAGGAGGGCGTCGTGGCGGCGCTGGGCGTCGGCGAGCGCAGCCGCCGCCCGCTCGGCCACCGCCTCCGCCTCGACCGCATCCGCCTCCAGGGCCCTGGCCTCGGCCTCGAGCGCGCGCCGGGCGTCGAGCATCGCCCAGGCATGGTCGATGGCGTCGGCCCGCGCGAGCAGCTCGCCCTCGGAGGCGCGGATCTCGGTGCGCCGCGCCACGATCTGCGCGGCAAGCGAGCGGATCGTCCCCCGCAGGGCCACGATGTCGGCCGCCGCCTGGGAGCGGAGCTGCCGCACCTCGGCGCGGAGCGCGTCGGCCGAGGACCGGTCGGGCAGCGCGGAGTGGGCGGCCGGGCCGGCGGGCGGCGCCGGCGCGGCCGGGTCGAGGTCGGGGTCGGCAGCGGGCGGCGGATCGGACTCGGATTCGGTCACAGGGGAACCCCCGACTTCCGCACGGGTCTGCGTGAACGCGCCGGCCAGCTCCACCTCGGGGTTGCCGGCCGCAGCCGTGGCCTGGGCACCGTCGGGCGCAGCCGGGTCGGTGGCCAGGGCCTGAGGAACCGCCGGGGCGGGCGGATGGGCGACCGCGTCCTCGGACTCGACGGGGGCGACCCCCTCGTCCTCGAACCCGACCGAGGCGAGCTCCCCGGCGTCGAACGCACCGGGCGGGTCGTCGTCGCCGGCCCGCCAGAAGGCGATCCCCGGGCGCGCCCCGCGGCGAACCCGCATCCTCATCGAGCGCCCCCGGCCACCCCGGCGCCGGGCGCACGTTCGGGCCGCTCCGGCCTGGGCGAAGCAGGACTCGAACCTGCGACATCCTCGGTGTAAGCGAGGCGCTCTCCCACTGAGCTATTCGCCCCGGCCTCCGCCAGGGTAGCGCGCCGCCCCCCCATGCCTCAGCGGGCGGCCAGGAGCCGCGAGGTCGTCGGCGGCTGGGGCCGGTGGCCACGCACCTTTTGGCGGACGGCGACCGGGTGGAGGAGGTAGTCACCCTGCTCGTTGAGCACGCGATCGATGACGGCGGCGGGGGGGTCCTCCTCGGGGCACTCGATGCCGTAGCGGCGGAGGATCCGGTGGATCGCGGCCGGCACGGCGCTCTCGCCCCGCAAGTTCATCTCCTCGAGGACGGTGAGGACCTGGTCGAGGACCAGGAGCCGGTCGCGCCGGCTGGCGCGCTGGGTCCGGGTCTCGTTCTCCCAGGTGATCGGCGTCAGCGATCGCGGTCGCGGGGACATGGCGGCAATCCTGTGTTGGGCGCTGCGCCGCCAGTGTGCACCGGGCCTCGCCCTCCGGCAAGACACGGGGCGGCGACAGCCTCCCGGCGGGCGTCACCGGGCCGTGACGGCCCAAACGGCGCCGCTTCCCCCTACACCCGAGGCGGCACCCCCCCACCCTGGGTGACCGCGGGGGCCTCGGCGGGCGGCGGCGGCAGGTCGGCGGGATCCCGAACGGTCGCCCGCAGCCCGAGGGCGTTCGCGACCAGGGGCGCCGCGAGCGCCCAAAGGCTCTGCGGGTCGACGGGCCGGTTGGCGCCGCACAGCGCGAGGGAGGTGGCGCCGCGGCCGGGGATCCCGCAGGGCACGATCGCCGAGAAGGCCGCGCAGTCGACCGTGCCGTTCAGGGCGAACCCGTGGTAGGTCACGCCCGCCCGGCTGAGCCGGACGCCGATGGCGGCCAGCTTGCCCTGGGGGTGCCAGACGCCGGTGTACGGGGGGTCGCTCGCGGCTTCGACCCCGCACAGGGCGCAGGTGTCGATGAGCGCCACCTCGAGCTGGCGCAGGTAGGCGATCGCATCCAGGCCGAGCGGCGCGAGCCGGACGATCGGGTAGCCGACCAGCTGGCCGGGGCCGTGGTAGGTGACCGAGCCGCCCCGGTCCACGGCGAAGTACTCGGCACCGGTGGCCCGCAGCGCCTCCTCACCCGCGCCCAGGTGCTCGGGCCGGCCGCCCCGCCCCATCGTGTACACGGGGTCGTGCTCCATGAGGAGGAGGACGTCGCCCTCGAGCTGTCCGTCGGCGCGCAGGGCGGCCAGCCGCCGCTGCCAGGCCCAGGCGACCCCGTAGCCCATGCGGCCGCACCAGACGACCTCGAGCGGCGGGCGCCAGACCCCGGCCATCCGCCTTGGGACCCGGCCTAGCCGGCCGCCGACTGCGCCTGGCGGGCCTGGTCGTGGGCGTGGTAGGAGCTGCGCACCAGCGGGCCCGCCTCGACATGGGCGAAGCCAAGCCCCATGCCGTACGCCGCCAGCGCCCGGAACTCCTCGGGGCGCCAGAAGCGCGCACAGCGGATGTGGCGCAGCGACGGGCGCAGATACTGCCCGATGGTGACGAGCTCGACCTCGTGGGCCCGGAGGTCGCGCAGCACCTGCTCCACCTCACCACGGTCCTCGCCGAGCCCCACCATGAGCCCTGACTTGGTGTTGATGGCCGGGCGCAGCCGACGCGCCGTCCGCAGGACCGCCAGCGATCGGCCGTAGGCTGAGCGGGGCCGCACCCGCGGGAAGAGGCGGGCGACCGTCTCGATGTTGTGGTTGAAGATCTCGGGCCCGGCGTCGAGGACGGTGGCGAGCGCGTCGGGATCGCCCTGGAAGTCGGGGGTGAGCACCTCGACCGCCGCCCCCGGGAGGCGCCGGTGGACGGCACGGATGGTCGCGGCGAAGGCGGAGGCCCCGCCGTCGGGCAGGTCGTCGCGGTCGACGGAGGTGACGACGACGTGGCGCAGCCCCATCGCGAAGGCGGCCTCCGCCACCCGCTCGGGCTCGGCGGCATCTGGGCCCTGGGGGCGCCCCGAGCGCACGGCGCAGAAGGCGCAGGCACGGGTGCAGGTGTCGCCCAGGATCATGAAGGTGGCGGTGCCGTAGCCCCAGCACTCGCCGAGGTTCGGGCAGCGCGCCTCCTCGCAGACGGTGTGGAGCTGGAGCCGGCGCATGGTCCCGCGGAGCGCCTCGGGGCGGCCATCGGTCGGCATCCGGACCGTGAGCCAGGGCGGCCTGCGGTCCACGCCATCCGGGAGGAGCTGCTGCCACATCGGCCGCCCATCCCCAATGGGGCCGCGCCCGGGGATGACCGTGGGTCGCCGGTCTGGGACCCGGGGCCTGGGCGGCCCCCCCCCCGCCGACCGCCCCGCGGTCACCTCCTCCACCCGAGCATCGTAGCGCCACCCCGGCCTCGGCCCCGGGCGCCCGGGGTGGCGGGCGCTCAGCTCAGGGGGTGGTCGGGCCGAACCGCCTGGAGCCAGTCGCGCACGGCGGCGAGGAAGCGGGCCGCTTGGGCGCCGTCGTTGACACGGTGGTCGAAGCTGAGGCAGAGGTTCATCACCGGGCGGATCCCGATCGCATCGCCGATCACGACCGGCCGGCGGACGACCGCATCCATGACCAGGATCCCGGCCTGGGGCTGGTGGATGATCGCCTGCGAGCAGACGGTGCCCAGGGCGCCGGCGTTATTGAGGGTGAAGGTCCCGCCCTCCACGTCCTCGAGGCGGAGCCGGCCGGCGCGGGCGCGGTTGATAAGGTCGGCGGCGAGCTCAGCGAGCCCCAGGCAGCTGTAGCGGTCCGCCTCGCGGAGCACCGGGACGATGAGGCCGTCCTCGACCGCGACCGCGATCCCGAGGTTGACATCCCGCCGCCGGACGATGGCGTCGCCGTCGAAGGTGGCGTTCATCGCCGGGACCGTGCGCAGCGCGAGCGCCGTGGCCTTGAGCCCGAACGCCAGGTAGGTGAGATCGGTGCCGGTGGTGGCGCGGAATGCTTCCCGCTGGGCCGCACGCGCGGCGACGACCCCGCTCATGTCAACCTCCACCATGGTCCAGGCATGCGGCGCCTCCCGGTGGCTGCGGACCATGTGCTCGGCAATCGATCGCCGCATCGGACTGAGGGGGAGCCGCTCGTCCCCGGTGGCACCGGCCTGGGCGGGCGCGGGAGCGGCGGCGGCCACCAACCCGGACGGAGCGCCAGGCGCCGCGGCGCTCCGCCTGGTGCGCCGCTCCAGGAACAGGAGGAGGTCGCGCTTGGTGACCCGTCCCTGGGCCCCGGTCCCGGCCACGAGGGCGAGGTCGAGGCCGTTGGCCGCGGCGAGGGCGCGAACCACCGGGCTGACGAACGGCCCGGCCGCATCCGGCGCCGCCCCAGTGGCGGCCGGCGGCTTCGGCGGCGCCGACGGCCGCGCCTCGGCGACCGGGGCCGGCCCGGCCGGGGCCCCCTCGGCCAGATCGCCGTCGCCGTCGAGCTGGCAGATCGGATCGCCCACCCGCAGCAGCTGTCCGGTGGTCGCCAGCAGCGCGCGGACGGTCCCATCGGCGGGCGATGGCACCTCGGCCGTCACCTTGTCGGTGATCACCTCGACAAGGGCGTCGTACTTGCGGACCCGGTCGCCCGCCTGGACGAGCCAGGTGCCGATCGTCCCCTCGGTGACCGACTCGCCGAGCTGGGGCATCGCGATGGTGATGGGCACGGGCGGCTCAGTACGCTGCCAGCTTGCGCAGGGCGGCCTCGATCCGGTCCGGGCCCAGGCAGTAGACGGCGGCGAGCGACTCGGCGAAGGGGATGGCGGGCATCGCGGGTCCGCCGATGCGCAGCACCGGGGCGTCCAGCTGCTCGAAGCATTCCTCGGCGACGATCGCCGCCACCTCCGCCCCCACGCCGCCGATGAGGTTGGCCTCGTGGGCCACTAGGACCTTGCCAGTCCGATTGGCGCTGGCCACGATCTGGGCGCGGTCGAGCGGGCGGATGGTGCGCAGATCGACCACCTCCACCTCGAACCCGTCCGCCGCCACGCGGTCGGCCGCGGCCACCGCCTCGTGGACGGTCGCCCCGTAGGTGAGGCAGGTGGCGTCGCGTCCTTCTCGGACCACGGCCGCCTGCCCGATCGGGACGACCTGGTCACCGGTCGGCACCTCGCCGCTCAGCGCCCGGTACAGCGCCTTGTGCTCGAAGTAGAGGACGGGGTCCGGATCGCGAATGGCGGCGAGGAGCAGGCCCTTGGCGTCTGCAGGGGTCGACGGGATCACGACCTTGAGCCCGGGGACGTGAGCAAAGATCGCCTCCAGGCTCTGGGAGTGGTAGAGGGCCCCGTGGACGTGGACCCCGCCGCCGCAGGGCGCCCGGACCACCAAGGGGCAGCTCCACACCCCCTGCGATCGGTACCGCATCTTGGCCGCCTCGCTGATGAGTTGGTCCATCGCCGGCGGGATGAAGTCCACGAACTGGATCTCGGCGACCGGCCGCAGCCCCGCCAGCGCGGCGCCGATCGCAACCCCCACGATCCCGGACTCGGCGAGCGGCGAGTCGATGACCCGGGCATCGCCGAACGCCTGGTGGAGCCCGGCGGTCGCGCCGAACACGCCCCCCTTCACCCCCACATCCTCGCCGAGGACGATGACCCGCTCGTCACGGCCCATCTCGTCGAGGAGGGTCGTCCGGACCGCTTCGACCAGGGTCATCGTGGTCACGACCCCCCCTCCCCGTACACATGGGCAAGGGCGGTGGCAGGATCCGGCACCGGCGCCGCCTCGGCCTCCGCCTGGGCGAGATCCACCTCATCCCGGCAGGCGCTGCGGATCGCGTCGGCGGCCGACCCGTCCAGGAGCCCGGCAGCCTCGAGCTCGGTCCGGAACCGGTCGAGGGGATCGTGCTGGCGGACGTCGAGGAGGTCGGCGGGGTCGCGGTAGCGGCGCTGGTCGTCATCCGAGCTGTGGGACTGGAGCCGAACGCACAGCGCCTCGATCAGGGTGGGACCCGCCCCGGTCCGGGCCCGCTCGGCCGCCTCGCCGACGACCCGGTGCACCGCGAGCACGTCGCCGCCGTCCACGGTCACGCCCGGCATGCCGTATCCGGCGGCGCGCTCGGCCACCCGCGCGATCGCCATCTGCCGGGACTGGGGGACGCTGATCGCATAGTGGTTGTTCTCAACCAGGAACAGCACGGGCAGGCGGTGGATCGCCGCCCAGTTGAGGGCCTCGTGGAAATCCCCCTCGCTCGTGCCCCCCTCGCCGCAGGTGGTGAGGACGACGTCGGTCTCCTGCCGGGACCGGATCGCCAGCGCGATCCCGACGGCGTGGAGGACCTGGGTCGCGACCGAGCTCCCGGTGGTGACAATCCGCAGCGGGCGGGACGAGAAGTGGCCCGGCATCTGGCGGGCGCCGCTGCTGGGGTCCGGGGCCCGCCCGAGGGCGGCGAACAGGTGGTCGACCGGCCGCATCCCGATCGCGAGGGTGAGGGCGAGGTCGCGGTAGTAGGGGAGGATCCAGTCGGCCCCCGCTCGGAGCGCCGCGGCGGCCCCGACCTGGGTCGCCTCGTGCCCCTGGCAGGAGGTCACGAACGGGGCCAGCCCCTGGCGGTTGAGGACCATGACGCGCTCGTCCAGCAGGCGCCCGAGCACCATCGCCCGGTACATCCCGATCAGGGTCGCGCGGTCCAGCCCGCGGGCGTCGGGCGGGGCCGACTCCGTCAGCGCCATCCCAGCACTCCTTCGCGGGGTCGGGCGGTCGCCGTCATGGTACCGCCGGTCCGGGCGGCCGGCCGGACGCTCTCCGCGACCCACGACCGGGATTGGTCCGGCTCAGGCGGCCAGCGAGCGGCGGATCCCGACCATGCTGCCGAACGCCCCGAGGAAGGCCCCGGCCACCAGCAGCCCGGCGATCACGGTGAGGGCGAAGCGGACTCCGATCCCGAGGAAGAGCGCATGGCCGGCTCCGAAGACGTACTCCACCCCAAGGAGGATCGCGGCGGCCACCACCGCAGAGGCCAGCCCGACCATCATGCCCTCGAAGATGAACGGCCAGCGGATGAACCACTCGCTGGCGCCCACCAGCTTCATGATCTCGATCTCCCGCCGCCGGACATAGGCGGCGGTCCGGATCGAGATCGTGATGATGACCAGGGCCACGGCCCCGATCACGGCGACCAGGATCCCGCCCGCGATCTGGGCGATGAGGATGTACCGCTCCAAGCGGGGGATCACGTCGGGGTTGTAGTCGGTGGGGTGGGCCCCCTGGAAGATCAGCGGGCTCGTGCGCACCTCATCGTTGATGGTGGTCACCGCCCCGATGCTGCGGAGCTTGAGGTTGAGGCTGGCCGGCAGGGGATTTCCCCCCCCGGTCGAGCGCAGGGTGTTGAGGGCGCTGCAGAGCCCGAGCTGGCGGCACCCCTGGCGAGCGGCGGCGTCCTTGTTCTCGAACTGGACGCTGACCACCTGGTGCTGCGCCGCGAGCGACGACTCCAGCTGCATGATCGATTGCAGGGAGACGTGATCGGCGAGGAACACCTTGAGCACCGAGGCCTGGCTCTCCTCGCTGTGGAGCACGTTGTCGAGCGCATGGACCACCACCACCGCGGCACCGGCCCCGAGGAGGGTCAGGGTCACGGTGAGGAGGCTGGCGAGCGAGATCCCGAAGTTGCGGGTGACGTTCTGGAGGGCGGATCGGAGGACGAATCGGATCGCCGGAACAGGGTTCACAGCGCCTGGGCCGCCCCGTCCATGTACTGGCCCTCGACCTCGTCCCTGACGATCCGGCCCTGCTCCATCGCGATCACCCGTTGGCGGCAGAGGTCGACGATCTCGCGGTTGTGGGTCGCGACCACCACCGTCGTCCCGCGATGGTTGATCTGGAGCAGGAGCTGGACGATCCCCCAGCTGGTGTCGGGGTCGAGGTTGCCGGTGGGCTCGTCGGCAAGGAAGATCCGGGGCCGGTGGACCAGGGCCCGGGCGATCGCCACCCGCTGCTGCTCCCCACCGGAGAGCTGGCCAGGCTGGCTCAGGAGCTTGTCCTCGAGGCCGACGATGTACAGGGCCTCGGCGACCTTCTCCTTGAGGTGGCGGCGGCCGGGGTTGGTGACCTGGATCGCGAACGCGACGTTCTGCTCGACCGTGAGGGTGGGGAGGAGCTTGTAGTCCTGGAAGACGATCCCCATCTTGCGGCGGAGCCGCGGGAGCTGGCGGCGGCGCAGGCGGCGCAGGTCCTGGCCATCGACGAGGACATGGCCCCGGCTCGCCACCTCCTCGCGGATCAGGAGCCGCACCATGGTCGACTTCCCCGCCCCGCTCGCCCCCACCACGAAGACGAAGTCCTTGGGCCGGACCTGGAAGGAGACATCCTCGAGGGCCGGATTCCCGTTGCCATACGTCTTGAACACCCGTTCGAAGACGATCAGCGGCCGGGTTGGAGCGGTCCGCACCGCCGGGAGCTCGGGAGGCTGGGCGTGGTGACTGCGAAACATGAAGGACGTCGAGCCGGCCCGCGGACCGGGGGTGTGGCCCGGCCGGGGTGAGTATAGCCAGGCGCCCCCCGGGCCTCACGCCGAGCCGTGAGCCGCGGTCCCGCCCCGCCCGGCGATCGGCCCTCGCGGTCGCGGTGGAATCGGCCCCATTCGTCGCGGCACCGTTTCCGGCGTGCGACCCGCCCGGGCTCAGCACCTCGCTACGCTCCCCGCCAAGCTGTGCCCACCACCATTCCGCCGGGGAGCACCATGGGGAACGCCTTGGGGAAGGCCATTGCGATGGGGTCGCTGGTCGCCCGCCCTCCAGACCCGGCTGGCGCCGGAGGGCGACGAGTCGGCGAGCGCCGCGGGCCAGCGGTTCCGAGCCAACGCCACGACCGACCCCACGCCGAGCCGCGCCCCCCGGCGCCCCCCGGCGCCAGCCCAGCGAGCGGTTCCTGTGGGTCCGTCCACCGCGGACGCCACACACCGCGCCGCTGAGGGAGATCAGGTGCTCACGACGGTCCCCGAACTGCTGCCCGCCCGGACCTTGGCCCCCGCCCCGCCCCAGGACCCGCTCCGCTGCCCCGCCTGCCCGGTCGGCACCGTCCCCCTGGTGACCGAGGGGGACGCGTGGCTCACCTGCGCACGCGGCCACCGGTTCCCGGTCCGCGACGGGATCCCCGTGCTGCTTCCGGGCGAGGAGCAGCGGTGGAGCCGAGCGAGCGCAGCCGGCGCCCCGCCGGACCACCGTCGGCCGCCAGAGCTCGACCTCACGGTCGTGATCCCCGCCCTGGCGGAGGCGGCCAACCTCGAAGGGCTCATGCCCCAGCTCACCAGCGTCCTGGACGGGACCGGGGCGGATTACGAGGTCCTCCTGGTCGTGGGAACCGGCGATGTCGAGACCCAGCGGATCGCCGCCACCCACGGCCATCGCGTCCGCACCCTCGCCGAAGCCGGACGCGGCTACGGGTCGGCCGTGCGCACCGGGATCGCCGCCGCCCGCGGCCGCTACGTCGTCTCGATGGACTCCGACCACCCGCACCCACCAGAGTTCATCCGCTCGCTGTGGGACCAGCGGGAGGCGGCGGAGCTCCTGGTCGCCTCCCGATACGTCGCGGGCGGGCGGGCGACCATGCCGCTGATCCGCACCGTCCTCAGCCGGATCCTGAATCTGGTCTTCCGGCGGGGACTCGCCATCCGAGTGCATGACATGTCGAGCGGCTACCGCCTCATGCGCACCGACGCGGTCCGCCGACTCCCGCTCCAGGCCCGGGACTTCGACCTCGTCCAAGAGCTACTGGTCACCGCGTACTGCCACGGCTGGCGGGTGGCCGAGCTGCCCTTTCACTATCAACCGCGCCAACACGGCCGGTCCCACGCGGCCCTGCTTCGGTTCGGCCTCGCCTATCTGGGCAGCTTCCGGCGGCTGTGGATGCTGCGCAACTCCATCGCCGCCGCCGACTACGATGACCGCGCCTACGACAGCGTGGTCCCGCTGCAGCGGTACTGGCAGCGCACCCGCTTCCGCCACGTCACCCACCTGATCGCCGGTGAGGGGCCGGTCCTCGACGTCGGCTGCGGCTCGAGCCGGATCATCGGCGCGCTCCCCGCCCAGAGCGTCGCGGTCGATGTCCTCCTGCACAAGCTGCGGCACGCGCGCCGCTTCGGCGTGCCCGCGGTCTGCGCCTCGGGGTTCGCCCTCCCCTTCGCCGACGGGTCCTATCCCTGCGTGCTGTCGTCGGAGGTGATCGAGCATGTCCCCAAGGACTCGCCCATGCTCGACGAGCTGTGCCGGGTCCTCGCCCCGGGCGGGCGGCTGGTCGTAGGCACCCCCGACTACGCGAGTCGGCTCTGGCCGGTGCTCGAGGCGATCTACGCCCGGGTCGCGCCCGGCGGCTACGCCTGCGAGCACATCTCCCACTACACCCGCCCCGAGCTCCTCGCGGCCATGGCGGCCCGGGGTCTCGCCTACGAGGAGGGGCGCACCATCCTCGGCGCGGAGATGATCCTGGCCTTCCGCAAGCCGGGGTGACCCGACCGAAGCGCCCCCGCCCGAGCTCCGGGGCGCTCGGGCGGAGCCCCGGCCGGCCAGGCCCGTCCGGCGACTGCACCGGGTCGGCGAGCGTACTCCCAGCCCACTTGGCCACTCAGGACTGCGGCGCCTGATGGCCGGCGGCCGAGATCGGCCACGTTCCTCGTCCGTCCCGGGCGCGCCGAGCCGTCCCTGGGCGCCCGCCGACACGCTTGCCGCGGCGCCCACCTCTCCTCGGGCTAGGGCCCATGCCTCCAGGTCGACACCTGGGGAGACGGCCGTGCTCCTGAGCCTGGCGTGCCTCGTCGTCGGCGACACCGCAAACGGTGGCTATGCGTCGCCGACAGCGTTCCTCCTCATCGGGGCCGCGGTGGTCCTCGCCAGCGCGTGGGTGCTCCGCCCGCAAACCCACCGGCCCGCCCCCGCCTTCGTCTGGGTGGTGGTGCTGGTGGGGCTCGCGCTCGAGAACGGAGCCTTCGAGGGGGCCAACCTCGGCATCGTCGCCACCAGCCTTGTGATCGCCGTCGCCTGCGCCGCGACGGTGCTCTTGCGGCGATCCCGATGGCCCGCGGTCTCCCTGGGGATCGCCGCCAGTGCCCTGCTCGCGCGCCTTGCCCTCAAGTGGACCTGGGGGCACCGGGTCATCGACGTGTTCCACGCCCTCCAGGGGGCCGGGCTGGCGATCCTCCACGGCCGCAATCCCTATGGGGTCGTGGTGCGGGCCACCGGCTTCGGCCTGACCCACATCCGGTTCGGGTACGGCCCGATGGCGGCGGTGCTGGCTGCGCCGGGGGCGGCCGCGGGCGACGTCCGCGTGGCGGGGCTCATGTTGCTCCTAGCGACCTACGTCATCCTGGCCGGGACCGCGTGGCGGACCCAGGGGGCACCGGCCACCCGGCGCATCGGGGCGCTTCTGATCGCCTTCCCGATGACGGTGCCGATGGTGCTCAACGCCTGGCCCGAGGCGTATGCGACCGTCTTCCTCATCGGATGGCTCGCGGTGCGCCGGCGCAGCCGCCCGCTCGGCGTGCTGCTGCTAGCCGGCGCCATGGCCACAGACGCGGTCCTCGTGCCCACCGCCGTCATCCTGGCGCTGGCCAACCGGCGCACGGCCGTCGAGCTGCTCTGGGCCGGGGCGGCGGCCCTCTGCGGGTATGCGGTGACCGCCCTGCTGACTGGCTGGCACACCTTCCTCGACGCCGCGGTCCTCTTCTACCTGCGGCTCCCGGACATCGCCGAGAGCCTGTCCGTCAACGGGGTCCTCGTCGCGCACAGCCTCTCCCCGCTGCCCTGGTGGACCGGGGGCCTGGTGGCTGCGGCTCTCTGCGCCGCCCAGCTGCGATGGCCGGCGCCAACGGTTGGAGCCGCCTGCGTCCGGGCAGCGGTGGCGACCATCGTCCTCGTCCTGCTCGCCAAGTGGGCCTTCTACGACTACTACTTCGTGCCCGCTGTCCTGCTCCTGGCTGGACTGGCCTTCGGGCCCTCGCTGTTCGAGGGCCAGCGGGCTCCGGGGCCGCTGGAGACGGGCCCCACCGCGAGCCCCGGCCGTGCGGCCGGCACCGATCGGATCCGGTGATCGACGAGCCGGCCCGCGCCCTCGCGGGGCGACGGGCGATGGCCGTCGCCGGTCCTCGCCCCGGCCAGGCGGGCTTGACGCCGATCAGCGCCTCGGCAGCGCCTGCGCCCGGGCGCGTTGACCGCGGCTCGCAAGGCGGCGCGTCGCCCCGAGGATCCATACCGCCACCCCGCCCACCCGCCTGGGCGGAGTCCCAAGGGCGCGTGCCACGAGCGCCACCGCCAGCTGCCGATGGGGCATCGGGCCGACGACGACCGCGCGCGCGCCCCACGCCGCGAGCTGCTTTCGAATCGCGGGCGCAGGGATGGTCAGCGCCCGTCGCTGCCCCCGGGCCGCGACCATCAGGGCCGTCTCCAGCGGGCCGGCTGGCGCGAAGGCGGCGCGCACCCCCCCGCTGCCCTGCTGGATGGCATAGCCCCACGGCAGCCGGAAGCGCAGCCCGGCCTCGATCTGCCAGAGCATGGCGTCGAGATTCACCGGTCCCGGGGGCGCAACCGCGGCCAGCGAGTCTGCGGGGATGGCCCGGAGCGCCGCGGAGGTGAAGTACGAGGGCGTGGCAAAGACCCAGGTCGTGATCGGAGCCGCCGGCACCAGGGGGAGGAGGCACGCCGCCGCCAGCGCGGCAGGCCGTGTGAGCCGAGGATCGGCAGCCGTCGGCCAGAGCCGATCGACCAGGGCGGCCAGGCAGACCGCCGCGCCCAGGAACGCAAACGGCGTGATCCGCGCCGGGACCATGAGGCCGTAGACCGGCAGGTGGACCAGGACCGCCCACGGGAGCGGGATTGTCGTGGCATGGCCGCCGACCCGGAGCATCGGCCCCATGGCAAGGACGATCGCGGCGGCGGACAGGGCCGCCGCACCCCGAACCCAGGGGTCGCTCCGCAGCCGCCACCCGGCCCATCCCACCACGACGAGCAGGGGGAGGCCCAGATAGATGTTGCCGCCCCAGAAACTGTCCCAGGCGGCGGTCACGTACGGGGCGCCCGGCGGCGCCAGCAGCTGCTGGACCCGCGGCAGGATCAGCCCGAGCAGATTGCCGGCGTCGCGCGAGGGATTCTCGAGCCGCCCGTGGAGCGCGTGGCCGGGCCCCAGCGCCGCCACCACCAGCGGCACGGCCACCACCACCAGGAAGACCGCCGCCGCCAGCCCCAGTCGGCGCAGGCTCCCCGCCACCCGTCCGGGGATTCGGCCCCTCCCGGCGATCGCCAGCCCACCGGCAACGAGCGTCCCGAGCAGGAGCCAGTCGGCGAGGAGCTCGGCACTGATCAGGAACTGGGCCGCGGCCAGGAGGCCGAGGAGCACCGGCTGGCGGCGGCCCCCGGCGCCGGTCACCACCCGGACCAGGGCCAGGAAGAGCGGTGGGAGGAGGAACGCGCTCACGAGGAAGAGGTGCCCGCCCATCGCCTCGCCGACCGCCCAGGGCGAGAAGCCGAAGACCACCCCCCCGGCGAACGCCGCGGGACGGTGGCGGGTGACCTCACCGAGGACCAGGAAGGCCGACCAGGCCGAGAGGGCGAGAGCGGCGGTGATCCCGAGGTTGTAGCTGAGCAGGCCCCCGAAGGCGAGGGTGATGGGGGTGAGGAGGAGGCCGAGCAGGGGCGCGGCATCGTTCCACATCAGCCCGATCGGATGGCCGGGCGGCGAGAGATAGGTCGTGACCAGCGGGTCCCGCAGGTGCGCGACCGCGAAGGCGACCCACTGCAAGAGCCAGGCCGCCTGGATGCAGTCGGCGTTCGAGCAGGCGAGCGAGCTCTGCGGCGCGTGCCAGGCCCCCCGGGTGAGGACGAGCGCGAAGCCGCCGTACACCACGAGCGCCAGGCCGGCAGACGCCTTCGGACCCAGCCTGCTGGCTCGTCGGTTCACCACCGACCGAGCGTGGCATCCGGACGGCACCGGCTCCGCCGGGTTGGGGTGACGGTCCGGTGACAAGCCGGGCGCCCCGGCTACCCCTCCGCCTGCCGGCGGACGGCGTCCCAGCGGAGGAAGGCCTCGATGAAGGGGTCGAGCTCCCCCTCCAGGACCGCCTGGACGTTGCCGACCTCGTGGCCGGTGCGCAGGTCCTTGACCAGGGTGTAGGGCTGGAGCACGTACGAGCGGATCTGGTTGCCCCACTCCGGGCTCACGAGGTCGCCCTTCAGGTCGGCCAGGTGCTGGGCCCGCTGCTCGCGCTGGCGGGCGAGGAGGCGGGAGCGGAGCACGGTCCAGGCGACCGCCCGGTTCTGCTGCTGCGAGCGCTCGTTCTGGATCGCGACCACGATCCCGGTCGGGACGTGGGTCAGGCGGACCGCCGACGAGGTCTTGTTCACGTGCTGACCGCCGGCCCCCGAGCTGCGATAGACGTCGGTGCGCACATCGTCCTCGTCGATCTCGAGGTCGACGGTGTCGGGGATCTCGGGGTCGACCTCGACCAAGGCGAAGGCGGTGTGGCGGCGGTGCTGGCTGTCGAAGGGGCTGATCCGGACCAGCCGGTGCACCCCCTTCTCGGCCCGCAGCCTGCCGTAGGCGCGGGGGCCGGTGATCCGCGCGGTCGCGCTCTTGAGCCCCGCCTCCTCGCCCTCGGACGCCTCCAGCATCTCCACCTTGCAGCGGTGGGCGTCGGCCCAGCGCAGGTACATGCGCAGGAGCATCTCCGCCCAGTCCTGGGCGTCGGTGCCACCCGCGCCGGCGTGGACCGAGAGCAGGGCGGGGTGGTCGCTGTAGGGGTCGGCGTAGAGGAGGTCGAGCTCGCGCTGGCCGAGGGCACGCTCGACCCGGTCGAGGTCGACGGCCACCTGCCGGGCGAGCTCCTCGTCATCGGATCCGAGCTGGGCGAGCTCGCGGGCGTCGGCGGCGGTGGTCTCGAGCCCCCGCAGCTCCTCGAGCTCGCCCCGCAGGCGGCTCAGCTCCTGCCCGCGCTCCTGGGCGGCCCGGGGATCATCCCAGGCGTCGGGCGCCCCCATCTCCTGCTCGAGCACCGCGGCGCGGGCGGCCTTCCCGTCACCGTCAAAGGTGCTCCTTGAGCTGGAGGACCCGGCGATAGAGTCCGTCGGCGCGGTCGGTCAGCTCGCTCATGGCGGCACCGAGTGTATCCGACCGCCGAGCGGGCGCCGGGGACGCCAGGAGCCGCAGCCGCGCCGGGGCGAGGGCCCGGCCCCCTCCCGGGCGGCGCGGCCACGAAGCCCGCCGGCCGCGTCCGTCATCGGATCGGCGCCCGCCCGTCACCGCGCGCCGATCGGCCCCGCGGGCACACTGGGCGGCGGGAGTTCGAGAGCGGGTGCCCGCAGGGCGGCGCGGTGGCCGCGTTCGGGGAGAGCGGCAGGTGCTGACGCCGGTGGGATTCGCCCGGTCATCCGGCGACGGCGCGGGGCGCCGCTCCCCGGCGGTTGCGCTCGTCTGGCCCTCCCGGACGACCGTGGTGCTGGGGGTGATCGCCGCGATCGCCTGCGGCTGCGCGGTGTCGGCCGGCCAGTACTCGCCGCTCGCGCTGGCGCTGGTCGGCGGGGCGGCAGCGGCAGCCCTCCTGCTCAGCGGCGCGCCCACCGGCGGCGCGTCGCCGCGGACCTGGGCCTTTGCGGCGGTGATCGCCGCGGTCGGCAACCTCTCACCCGGCCTCCTCCCCTACCCCACCCCCGGCGGACCGTCGGCCCTCACCACGAGCGCAGGCGCCGTGTCGGTCGCGCTCAGCCTCGCCCTCGCAGCCTCGGTGGCCGCGGTGATCCTCGGCCCCGCCCCGGGACTGCGCCGCGGTGGCCTGGCGGTCGCGGTGGCCGCCGACATGGGGCTGATCGCGCTCGGGTGGCACTGGGGGCACTCGGGCGTGGATATGTTCTCCATGACCCAAGGGGGGGCCGCGGCGCTCCTCCACGGCCATGACCCCTACCTGGCGCTGTTCCCGGAGCAGACGCCGCCCTTGGCCCACGTCGCATACGGGTACGGCCCGGGGCTGCTCCTGCTGACTGCCCCCGGGCGGGTGCTGGGCGATGTCCGCAGCGCCGGCCTCGCCGCCCTGGTGGCGTTGATCGCGGGGGTCGCCGTGCTGGCGCGACGCCACGGCGGCCCCGAGGCGGCCTGGCGCTGCCTGGCCGTCCTGCTCGCCCTGCCGCTTCTCGCCCACCTGGTGGATTCGGCGTTCCCCGAGGTGTACCCGGCGGCGGCGGTCGCCGGCTGGCTCGTGCTCCGCCGCCGCCACCCCCGCTGGGCCGTCGCAGTCCTCGGCCTCGGGCTGGCGACGGTGCCCACGGCGGCGCCCCTGCTGGTCCTGCCGTGGATCTGGTGGCGGCGGACCCGCCGGGAGATCAGCTGGGCGGCCGGGGTCGCGCTCGGGCTGTGCCTGCCGTTCGCGCTGTGGACCGGAGTTTCCCGGTTCGTCTCCGCAACCGTCCTCCTGTACCTGCGGCTCTCGTCCGTACCGTGGGACCTCACCCTGAACGGCCTCGTGTGGCACCTGAGCGGCCACTGGCTGCCGGGGTGGGTCGGCGTCGCCGTCGGGGGCGGCGCCCTGCTGGCCATGGCGGGCTTCGGCCGGCGGCGCTGGCGGTCCGCCCTCGACCTCGGGGCGACCCTCATGCTGGCGGCCGTGTTGGTCGCCAAGTTCGCTGGCCTCGGCGCCTACTTCCTCACCGTCACCGGCTTCGTCCTCGTGCTCGCGCTGACGCCGCCGCTGGCCGGGCCCGCCGGCCGCGGCGCCGAGCCCGGGTCCGCCCCCCTGGAACGCCCGGCGACGCCCGGCTAGCGGGCACCCGCCGCCAGACGCGATCTCGGCCGGAAGGCTCGCCCGGGCTATCGCCGCCAGTGCCTCAGCCCTCGGCCGCGGCTCCGTGGCAGCGCTTGTACTTGCGC
This sequence comes from Candidatus Dormiibacterota bacterium, assembly GCA_027306595.1. Lineage (GTDB taxonomy): Bacteria > Chloroflexota > Dormibacteria > Aeolococcales > Bog-877 > DAHUZL01. The sequence goes on from DAHUZI010000080.1 coordinate 23,505, forward strand.
CCCGACCCGCACGGACAGAAGGCGTTGCGCCCGACCGCGGGCACGGTCCCGAGGGGAGCCGAGCTGCGGCCCCCGATCGGCCCCGGCCGCGGCGCCGCGCCGCCGAGCTGGACCCCGGGGGGGCGGGCGCCGGCGAGCGCCAGCTCCGCGGCCGGGGGGAACGGGAGCGGGCTCAGGGCCGCCGCGGCCGCGCTGCCCCCGGGCAGCGCTTCCGGATGGACGGCCACCTGGGCCGGCGGCTGGAACTCGGGCGGAGGGGCTCCGATCTGGATCTCCATATGGCTGAGGTAGCGGACGACCTCCTGCTTGATCTGATCCTGGAGCTCCTGGAAGGTCCCGAACGCCTCCTCCTTGAAGACGACCAGGGGGTCCTTCTGCCCCAGCGACTGCCAGCGGATGTCGTCCTTGAGATGCTCCATCAGGGTGAGGTAGTCGGCCCACTTGGTGTCGAGGATCTCCAGCATCAGCTGGGTCTCCGCCGACCGCACGACCTCCTCCGGATAGCGCCGCTCCTTCTCCTCGTAGAGGCGCTGGGCCTCCTTGATCAGGGTGTCCTGGAGCTCCTCGGGGCTGTCGCCGAGCGCCTCGAGGTCGACCTCGTCGGCCGGGGGGAAGGGGATGAGGTCGCGCAGCCGCTGCCACATCGGCTCCAGCTCCCACTCGCTCTTGTGGCGGCCGCGGCAGTACAGCCCGACGGTGTCCCGGACCACCTCCGCCATCCAGTCGAAGAGGTTGGCCCGGGTGTCGACCCCCTCCAGGATCCGGTCCCGCTCCTCGTAGATGACCTCGCGCTGGCGGTTCACCACATCGTCGTACTCGACGACGTAGCGGCGGCTGTCGAAGTTGTAGCCCTCGACCCGGGACTGGGCGCTCTCGATCTGCCGGCTCACCATCTTGGACTCGAGCGGGGTCTCGTCATCCACCCCCAGGCGCTGCATCCAGGTCTGCATCCGCTCGCCCCCGAAGACCCGCATGAGGTCGTCCTCGAAGGAGAGGTAGAAGCGGCTCTCGCCGGGGTCGCCCTGGCGGCCGGAGCGGCCCCGGAGCTGGTTGTCGATCCGCCGGGACTCGTGCCGCTCGGTGCCGACCACGTAGAGGCCGCCCAGCTCCGCCACCCCGTCGCCGAGCACGATGTCGGTGCCCCGGCCGGCCATGTTGGTGGCGATGGTGACCGCCCCCGGCTGGCCGGCGGCGGCGATGACCTCCGCCTCCCGCTCGTGGAGCTTGGCGTTGAGGACCTCGTGGGCGATCCCCCGCTTGTCGAGGATCCGAGCCAGCCGCTCCGACTTCTCGATGCTGACCGTGCCCACCAGGACCGGCTGGCCGGTCTTGTGCCGCTCCTCGATGTCGTCGGCGATGGCTCGGAACTTGCCATCCTCGCCGCGGTAGACGAGGTCCGACTGGTCGAGCCGGACCATCGGCCGGTGGGTCGGGACAGGGACCACCTCCAGGTGGTAGATCTTGTGGAACTCCTCGGCCTCGGTCAGCGCCGTCCCGGTCATCCCCGACAGCTTCTCGAAGGTGCGGAAGTAGTTCTGGAAGGTGACGGTCGCCAGGGTCCGCTGCTCCTGCTGGACCTGGAGCCGCTCCTTGGCCTCGATCGCCTGGTGGAGGCCGTCGCTCCAGCGCCGCCCCGGCATGGTCCGGCCGGTGAACTCGTCGACGATGACCGCCTCGCCGTCCTTGACGATGTAGTCGACGTCGCGCTTGTAGATGGCGTGGGCGCGGAGCGCCTGGTTGAGCTGGTGCGCCTCGTCCACGTGCTCGATGTCGAAGATGTTCGCGATCCCCGTCGCCCGCTGGACCTTCTCGGTCCCGCTGTCGGTGAGGGAGGCCGACTTCGTCTTCTCGTCGATCGTGAAGTCGTCCTCGGCCCGCAGGCGGCGGACGACGTCGGCGAACTGGTAGTACTTCTCGGTCGACTCCTCGGCCGCCCCGCTGATGATCAGCGGGGTGCGCGCCTCGTCGACCAGGATCGAGTCGACCTCGTCGACGATCGCGAAGAAGCGGTCGCGCTGGACCCGCTGGTCGAGGGAGCGGGCGAGGTTGTCGCGCAGGTAGTCGAAGCCGAGCTCGTTGTTCGTGGCATAGACGATGTCGGCGGCGTAGGCCTCCTGGCGGGTGGCCGGGCGGAGGTGGCGGAGCCGCTCGTCGTGATGGGAGTCGTCGGTGTAGTCGGGGTCGTAGAGGAGCGACTGGTCGGGGATGATCACCCCCACCGACAGGCCGAGGGCGTGGAGGTAGGGCGCATTCCACCCGGCGTCGCGGCGGGCGAGGAAGTCGTTGACGGTGACCAGGTGCACGCCCCGGCCGCTCAGCGCGTTGAGGTAGAGGGCGAGGGAGGCGACCAGGGTCTTGCCCTCCCCGGTCTTCATCTCGGCGATCTTCCCCTCGTCCAGGATCGCGGCCCCGATCAGCTGGACGTCGAAGGGGCGCATCCCGAGGAAGCGCCGCGCCCCCTCGCGGGCGACCGCGAACGCCGCGTGGCGCAGCTCGGAGAGCGCCGTGCCCGCCTCCAGCTGCTCGCGGAAGCGGTCGGTCCGGGCCCTAAGCTCGGCGTCGGTCAGCCCCTGGAGCTCCGCCTCCATGGCGTTGATCGCCGCCACCTCGTGGTGGTGGCGGCGGACCTCGCGGCGGGTCGGGTCGTAGACCTTGGTGATCCAGCTCATGCGGCGTCCGGGGGGGCGGAACCCGGGCTCGGGGCCGCCGGTCGGGATTATCCCCCTAACCGCCCGCGCCCACGCGGCCGGGCTCGGCCAGCTGGCGGGTGACGTACGCCGGACCGGTGCCCGCCCCGCCCACCTCCATCCAGACCGTCCGACCGGCCTCGATGACAAGCGCGAGGGCGGCCATCGGGGTGAGGCCCACCGGCAACGCGTGCAGGGGCGCGACCCCGGGCAGGGTCACGGCCGCGAGGATGACGATCCCGGTGCCGAACCCGGTCAGGCGGGGATCGGTGCGACGGACCCAAAGGAGCGCGGCCGCCATGACCACGGCGACCGGGAGCAGGGCGAGCGGGAAGACCCGAAGTGGCCAGAAGCCGGCGAGGACGAGCAGGGCGACCACCGACCCCACCAGGCCGGTCCCGTGGACCCGGCGGGCGTCGCGGCCGATGGTGAGCAGGAGGAGGGGGAGCAGGAGGAGGTCGTCGTTGGGGTGGCTGTAGGGGGTGACCAGGAGCCACAGGCCGAGCGGCAGGGTGACGCCCCAGGCGATCCGGCCGACCCGGGTCACCTGGGCCCAGTCCTCGCCGCGGCGCAGCCAGGCGGCGAAGACGGTCATCGCCAGCAGCCCGGTCGCCACCAGCAGCAGGGTTCCGGGGCTGGTCAGCCCGGTGCCGAGCCCCCACCCCACCGGCAGCACCCGCAGCATCTCCGGCAGCCCGGCGAGGTCGGGCTGGACGTGGCCCACGGTCCGGGCGAACGTTCCGAGCGCCGCCCACCACTGGGGGAGAAGACCGGGGGTGAGGGTGAGCTGGAGCGCCAGCAGCCCGCCCACGCTGAGCGCGCACCCCGCCGCCATCCGCACGGCCGCCCGCCGCTCGGGGAGAAGGGCGAGGAAGAGGACGATCGGCACCGGCCAGACCAGGTCGGGCTTGAGCCACAAGAGCCCCAGGAGCAGGCCGGCCGACCCCGGCCGCCCGTGCCAGCTGAGCACCATCGCCCCCAGCACGGTGGCCGTGAGCAAGGCGTCGAACTGACCGGCCGTGAAGCCGAGCAGGCCGACCCAGGCGAGCACGGCGGCCCACAGGCAGACCCACCAGCGGCGCCAGCCGAGGTCGCGGGCCAGGACCGCCAGCGCCACCGCGAACGCCGCCAGCCCGATGGCGGTGAAGAGGACGTAGCTCCACCAGAACGGGAGGGCGGCGAGCGGCACCAAGAGGAGGGCGGCCAGCGGCGGGTTGGCGAATCGATCGAGGGGCGGCTGGATGAGGCGGGAGGGATAGTGGAGCGCCCGCTGCTCCGCCGGCGCCAGGACCGCCATCCGGTAGGGGTCGTGGTGCTGGGCGACCGTCCGGGCCGCGGCATAGAAGACCCGGTAGTCGCCGCCGAGCCCGTAGGGCTGGGGGGGGATCAGGTGGACGAGGGCGAACGCGGCGTAGCCGACGCAGATCCCCAGCACCGCGCCCAGGACCAGGAGGTGGAGCCGGCGGGCCCGGCGCTCCAGGAGCACCTCCAGCGAGCGGGCGGCCGGGACCGGCCCCGGGGCCATCACTCGGCCCGCAGGGCATCGAGCGGGCTGGGGCCGGCGGCCGCCCGGGCCGGGAGGAGCCCGACGAGCCCGACGGCGACGACCACCGTGCCCACGATAGCCACAAGGGCGACGGTGGGCACCGCGAAGGCGGGGCCGAAGGTCGGCGTCGTCGCCGCGACCAGGACGGGCCAGGTCTGCAGGAGACCGAGGCCAACCCCGAGCGTCCCGCCCACCGCCGCGACCGCGAGCGCCTCGGCCACCACCAGCCGGCGAATGTCGCCGGCTGGGAGCCCGACGCTGCGCAGGAGCCCGAGCGTGTGAGGATCCTCATGGGCGCGCACCAGCAGGGTGTCGGCGGCGGCGAGCAGCGCCACCACCACGCCGGCGGCCGCCAGCGCTTGGACGAGCCCGATGACGTGGGCGAGCCCGGTGACGACGCTCCGCCGCACGGCGGCGACCGGCACCGTCTCCATCCCGTACCGGAAGGCGGCGAGGCGGAGCTGGCGGAGGGCGCGAGGGGTGGGGCGGACCGCGAGCTGGAGGAGGGAGAAGCCGGCGGCGCCCGGGCCGAAGGCGGCCCGGGCGGGGGCCTGGCCCACGACCAGGCTCTCCCCACCGCTCGGCCCGGGGAGGGTGTGACGCACGATGCCCACCAGGGTGAATCGGGCGGCCCCGGTCGCCGTCACGACCTGGAGCTGGCTCCCCAGCCGCCAGCCGGCGGCGAGCGCCAGCGACACGGGCGCGATCGCCGCCGGTCCGGTGGCGGCGGCGCCGAGGGCGGCGGCGCGAGAGCCGGCGACGAACGCCAGGGCTCGGGTCCGCTCGTAGGCGGCGGGGGCGGTCACGGCCAGGTCGAGGCCGCGGTGCCCAACCCGGGCGGAAAGGAACCGGACCGGGGCCACGATCGGGCGCGTGCCGCCGGGCCCGGCGTGGGCGAGGGATCCGAGGACGGCCGCCTCGACGGCAGCGCCCTGGGGCACCGGGCTGACCACGAGCTGATCGCCGAGGAACAGCTCGTTCACCCAGGTGGACCCCGCCGTCAAGGACCCCGCCGAGAGCCCGGCGAGGGAGACGGCCGTCGCCACGCTTACGGCCAGGGTGCCGCCTC
>DAHUZI010000095.1 GCA_027306595.1 Candidatus Dormiibacterota bacterium
CGCCGCCGGGCCGCCGAGCCCGGAGCCGGTGCGGGCGACGCGGGCTGGGCACCGGACAGCTGCACCCGGGCCCGCCTCGCGGACGCCAGGTCCCCCTTCCGCTCGAAGCGCGCCAGCGCGTCGCGGATCGCCGCCCGGGCACGCCCCGGGCGGCCCGCCATCGTGAGCACCGCGGCGAGGTCGAGGTGCGCCATCCCCTGCGAGTCGGGGTCGTCGGCTCGACCGATGATCGCGACGCCCTCGCGCACCAGGCGCTCCCCCGCCTCCAGCTCTCCGCGTCGAGCCAGCACCTTGCCCCGGACGCACCGCCACAGGAACTGGGTGCTGACGTCGTCGGCGGCGGCGACCCCCTCGCTGGTGGTGGTGAATGCGAGCGCCTCGTCGTCGCGCCCCTGGCGATAGAGGGCCTCAGCCAGGTACGCGGCCGTGGTGGAGATGTAGTTGCGCTCGCCCATGGCCCGCAGGGCCTCGTAGTCCTGTCGCAGTTCGGCCTCCGCCGCCTGCGGCTCACCGGCGAGGAGCTCGACCGGCCCCGAGACCACCGCGGCGGTCCAGGCGGCGTGCATCCGCACCCCGAGCTCAACGAGGATGGCCCGGCTCTCGCGGTAGAGCGCCCGCGCCCGCGCGAAGTCCCCCAGCATCGCCTCCAGGTTCGCCAGCGCCCGCAGGACCATGGCCCGCGCGCTCCGGTTGACGGTGATTTGGGCCAGCACCCGCTCGCAGACCGCGATCGCCTCCGGCACCGGCATCGGCCCAAGCTGGGCGCAGCTGGCCAGCGCCTGGAGAACCCGCTCCTCCTGGCTGCGGTCCCCCGCCGCACGGGCGGCCGCCACCAGGCTGGTGGCCGCGGCCTCCGCCGCCACGTAGCGGCACCCCGCGAAGTGGATGTTCGTCACCAGCCGCCAGGCGCGAATCAGGCCCTGGGGGTCCCCGGCGCCGTCGAGCACGGCGATGGCGGCCTCGGCCGCGGCCAGGATCGGCTCCTCCATGCCGGCCCCCTCGGTGAGGTGGTGGAGGTAGAGCGACGCGACCCGGGTCGACATCAGGAGGGCGGGCCGGCCGAGCCCCTGCGCCTCCTGGCCCGCGGTCGCCAGCAGGGCCGCGGCTTGGTCGAACTCCCCGGCATCGGTGAGGGCGTCGCCGGCCGCGGTCAGCAGCTGGATGCGGTCCGGCGCACCGGCCTCCAGCAGCGCCCCGGCCCGCCGCAGGAGGCCGCCGGCGCCGGCCATGTCGCCCCGGGCGACGGCGCGGCGCCCGGCGGCCTCCAGGTAGGCCGAACCCCGAGCCCCGAGGCTCCGCCGGTGCTGGTCGGTGCGGCCGAGGTCGACGAGGAGCGCGTGCGCCTGTTCGAGGTGGTAGCCGCGGAACTCCTCGAACTCGGTCGTGCGCGCCGACCCGGCGCCCTCGAACCAGTCCACCAGCCGCTCGTGGAGCTCGGCCCGGGCGCGCTTGAACAGCCCCTGGTACACGGTGTCCCGGATCAGCGCGTGGCGGAAGCGGTAGGTGTCGTCGTCCTCCAGCCCGAGCTCGTCCCGGGTGACGAACTCCCGTCCGACCAGGTTGGCCAGGCCCAGGGCCACGGCGTCGCCGCCCAGCTCGGGGCACAGGGCGCCCACCGCCGCCCCGGTGAACTGCATCCCGACGACCGCACCCCGGTCCAGCAGCGTCCGCTCCGCGGGCGGGAGGCGGTCGAGGCGCGCCGCCAAGAGGCCGGTGATGCTCGGTGGCACCGCCAGGTCGACCAGGGCCCCGGCGAGCACCCAGCGGCCGTCGGCGGCCATCGTGATCGTGCCGTCGTCGATGAGCATCGCCACCAGCTGCTCGACGTACAGCGGATTGCCCGCGGCCGCGCTGGCGATCTGGGCGCGCACGGCCTCCCCCAGCGCCCCCGGGCCGACCAGCTGGCCGACAACCTCCAGGCACTCGCGGTCGCTCAGGGGGTCCAGCACCAGCGAGACGGCACGCTCGATGCTGCCCCAGTCGGGCGCCTCGTCCAGGAGGTCGGGCCGCGAGGAGCAGGCCACGAGGACAGGACCGCGAACCTCAACGGCGAGGTGCTGGATCAGCTGGCGGAAGCTGCCCTCCGCCCAGTGGATGTCCTCCAGGATCACCACCTGGGGTCTGTGCTCCGACAGGCGCTCGAGCAGCTTGGTGGTCGCCCAGTACGTCTCCTCGAGGGGGAACTGGCGGTCCCAGAGTCCGACCACGGAGGCGATCCGCTCCACCACCTCGGGCGCATCCGGGGCCAGAGCCTCAAGCTTGGCTCGAGCAGCCGGCGACGGGTCGGTGTCGGTGATGCCGGCCGCTGCGTGCACCAGCTCGACCAGGGGCCAGAAGGTCACGTCGTCCCCATACGACAGGCAGCGCCCTTGCAGCGGGGTGATCGTGTCCCGGCGCCGGGCGACGAACTCTCGAAGGAGGCGCGACTTGCCCACGCCGGCCGGAGCCACGCAGGTCACCAGCTGGCAGCGCCCCTCCTCCACCGCGCGGTCCAGCGCCGCGTCGAGGACCGCCAGCTCGGCTTGTCGGCCAACCAGGCCGGTGTCGAGCCGGCGAGGGATCGCCTCCGCGTCCCGGACTCCGAGGAGGCGGTAGGCGGCGACGGGCTGCGCCTTGCCCCGGAGCACGAGCGGCTCCACCGCGGCCACCTCCACTGAACCGCGCACCAGGCGGTAGGTCGACTCCCCGATCAGGATCTCCATCGCCGGACAGGCCTGCTCCAGGCGGGCGGCCACGTTCACCGGGTCCCCGGTCACCAGCCGCTGGCCGCTGGACGGATCGCCCGCCACGACCTCGCCGGTGTACACCCCGGTCCGGTTCCGCAGCGTGACCCCCCACGCGGTCTCGAGCCGGCCGTTGACCTGGACGAGGGCGGCCCGCATGTCGCAGGCCGCCCGCACCGCCCGGAGGGCGTCATCCTCTCGAACCCGGGGGACCCCGAAGACGGCCATCACGGCATCGCCGATGTACTTCTCGATGTAGCCCCCATGGCGCTCCAGGGCTTGGCGCATCGCCGCGAAGTAGGTGCTCAGCACCTCGCGCAGCGCCTCGGCGTCCAGACGCTCGCCGAGGCTCGTGGAACCCTGGAGATCCGAGAAGACGATGGTGACGGTCTTGCGGATCTCCTGCAGCCCGACCTCAGGGGCGAGTCTCACCCCGCAGAACCCGCAGAGCCGGAAGCGGTCGGGGTTCTCCTCCCCACAGCCGGGGCAGATGACCACGCCCACGGCCGCGCGCCTCAGGCCGGCGGCCGCTCGCGCCCGCCGCCGACCTCAGCGCCCACCACGGACGGGGACCGAGCGGTCAGACGCCGGCGCGCGGGTCCACCCCCCCGGGGCTGCTGAAGGTCACGATCACATCGCCGGCCCGGGTCTTGGTCCGGGCGACGACGCAGGGGGCGGGAGTGGTGGCTGAGCAGTCGGGGAGGAGGGTGCCGGCATCGGAACTGGGGGCGGCGCTGCTGTCGAAGCAGACCTGATAGAAGGAGGCACCGTTGTTGGGACTCTCGTCCACCACGGCCTTGGCGATCTCGATCGAGACCACGCTGGGGTCCGCGATGTCGTAGGTCACGACCCCCGAGGTCACCGTGTACCCCGAGCAGCTGACCCCCTCGACCCCGATCGAGATCGCCAGCGGCGTGCCCGGGACCACCGACCCCGCCGTGACCGAGCCGATGGTGCCGCTGGACGGGCTGGGGTCGCTGGCGAAGCACGTCCCCGACGGGCACAGCGTGAGCACGTCGTCGATGTTGAAGGGGGTTGAGGTGGCGGGTGCGACCTCGGGCGCGGCGGCGCTTGCCTCGAGGCAGTACTCCTGGGCGCTCGCGCTGATGCTGGGGTCGGCGAACGAGGCGGCGCCCGCCACCGTGGTCGCGGAGACCGTCCCCGCGAGCGAATCACCGGCCGGGAGCTGCGTGCAGCTGGTGGCCAGGCTGAGGGTGATCGCCAGCCCGGTGATCGGAACGACCGTCCCGGCTGTGTTCTCCACCGCGACCGTGATCGGCGGCCCGCTCGGGTTGCCGGTCATGCTGCTGATGCCCGCGCCACGCTGGGCGTCGGCCGGTTGCGCGGCGAAGGCGAGGCGGCATCCGTGCGTCACGACGGTGGTGAGGACGCTGGCGGGGTCCTGGGTGAAGGCATTGCCGGAGCCGCTGAAGTCGTTCGACTGCTTCACCGCGGCGCTCCACGCGTACACGCCACACGACGCCGCGACGAGGGTGCCGGTGACGGTCGCGGTGTCGCCGAAGCCGAGACCCAGGTCGAGGATCTGGATGGTGCTGGACCCGATCAGAGTCGGTGCGCACGCCGTCGGGCTGTTCGACGTGGTGCACGCCATCTGGGTTGGTGACCCCAGCCCCGCAGGGACGGTGACCTGCGCCGAGCCCAGCTGCTGCGTGGTGGCTTCGTTGGTCAGCGTCACCGTGAAGGTGGTCGCGGCGCTGCCACTGGTCAAGCGAACCGCCACGAGGTCGCACTTGCCCGCGGGCGAGCCGCAGGACACGGTCTTCGCAAGCGCGGCCGTCGACGGTCCGAGCGCCAGCGGGACGAGGAGGACCGCCACGGCGGTGCCGACCCGCCAGATTCGTCGCGGAACGTGGGCTGGTCGGTTGCGGCTCACGCGGTCTCTCCCCAATCCCGATAGCGGCCCACGCGGGCTCGCGGGCGTCCGAATCGGTAACCCTAGCGCCGAGTGATCCGCGCCGTCAATCGCGTCGGACTCCCCCGCGGGCCAGGCGATCCCGCCGGGAGCGGGCGGGGCCTGCGCCGGGCCTCGAGCGACGCCGCCGCCATCGGGGCCCGCCCGGATGCCACCCAGGGGCGCCGCCGTGCGTCGTCCCCGGCGGGGCCCGCACGCCACCGCGGCACGCCTGCTGCGCACGCGAACCCCGGTTCGCGCCAGCCGGGACACCTGGTCGCGCTCGGGCCTTCCCGGCCTGCGGGTGCCGCGAGACACCGGCCGCACCGCTGCACGCCCGGCGCTCAACCCCGCGCG
>DAHUZI010000100.1 GCA_027306595.1 Candidatus Dormiibacterota bacterium
CGGGCCGCCGCCGCCGCCCGCTCGGCGACCAGGGCCACCACCTCGTCGGCCAGGCGGGCCGCCCGCCGGCTGGCCAGGGCGTTAGTCCCGGCGAGCAGGGCGTGGTGCCGGTCCAGCGCCTCGAGGAGCGGGTCGATACCACGCCGCTCGGTCGCGATCGTGGCGACCACCGGAGGGGTCCAGCCGTCCGGGCTGGGGCCGGCATGGGCGAGCGCCTGGAGCTCGCGGACCGCCCGCTCGGCCCCGTCAAGGTCGGCCTTGTTCACGACGAAGACATCGGCGACCTCCAGGATCCCGGCCTTGATCACCTGAACCCCGTCGCCCGCCGCCGGGGTCGTGACCACGACCACCGTGTCGGCGACCCCGGTGACCTCGACCTCGGACTGGCCGACGCCGACGGTCTCGATGAGGATCCGCTCGAAGCCGGCTGCCTCCAGGAGGCGGACGGCGGTGCGGGCGGCGGCCGCCAGCCCCCCGAGGTGGCCGCGGGCGCCCATGCTCCGGATGAAGACCTGGGGGTCGGTGGCGTGGTCCTGCATGCGGACCCGATCGCCGAGGATGGCGCCGCCGGAGAAGGGACTGCTCGGGTCGACGGCGAGGACCGCGACCGTGCGGTCGGCCGCGCGCCAGGCCCCGACCAGGGCGTCCGCCAACGTGCTCTTGCCGCTGCCGGGCGGCCCGGTCAGCCCGACCAGGTGGACGGGGCCCGCCCCGGCGGCACCGGCCGGCTGCGGGTCCCGGGCCGCCTCGCCCCGCTCGGCCGCCGAGATCGCCCGGGCCAGCCGCCGCCGCTCATCCGGTCGAAGGGGACCCGCCCCCGGTGCCGGCGCCACCTGGCGAGTCTAAGCCGGGGGCCGGAACGCCCCCCTTCGCGATCGTCAGCGGTCTGGGCGCCGCCCGCCCGCGGATGCGGGGACGGGCGGCGCCCCAGGTCAGCCGAGGAGCCGGCGGGCGATGACCAGGCGCTGGATCTGGTTGGTCCCCTCGTAGATCTGGGTGATCTTCGCGTCGCGCATCATCCGCTCGACGGGGAAGGCATCGACGTAGCCGGCGCCGCCCAGCACCTGCACGGCATCGGTCGTGACCCGCATCGCGGTGTCGCTGGCGAACAGCTTGGCCATCGCCGCGATCCGGGTCAGCTCGGGGTCCCGGGCCTCGATGGCCCGGGCCGCCCGGTGGACGAGCCCGCGGGCGGCCTCCACCTGGGTCGCCATGTCGGCAAGAAGGAACTGGATCCCCTGGAAGTCGGCGATCGGGCGGCCGAACTGGTGCCGCTGGCGGGCGTAGGCGACGGCCTGGTCCACAGCCCCCTGGGCGATCCCCAGCGCCTGGGCCGCCACCGACGGGCGGGAGCGGTCGAGGACCGCCATCGCCAGCCGGAATCCGTCGCCCTCTGCCCCCAGGCGGTTGGCCGCCGGCACCTGGACCCCGTCGAAGACCAGCTCCGCGGTGCTGCTCCCGCGGATGCCGAGCTTGCCGTGGATCGGGCGGCGCGTCAGCCCCGGCGGCTGGCCTTCGACGACGAACGCCGAGATCCCGTGGCGGCCGGCCGCCGGGTCGGTGACCGCGAAGACCACGAGCAGCTCGGCAACCTCGCCGTTGGTGATCCACATCTTCGTCCCGGTGAGGCGGTAGGTGTCGCCGTCGCGCACCGCCCGGCACCGCATCGCCCCGGGGTCGCTGCCCGCGTCGGCCTCGCTCAGCGCATAGGCGGCCAACCGGCGGCCGGCAGCCAGCTCGGGGACCAGCCGCCCCCGCTGCTCCGGCGTCCCGGCCAGCAGGATCGGGGTCGCGCCCAGGGCCTGGACCGCCAGGATCAGGGCCGAGGTGGCGCAGACCCGCGCCACCTCCTCGATCGCGACGACCAGGTGGAGGGCCGGGCCGCCCAGCCCGCCGAGCGACTCGGGGAGCCCGATCGCGAACACGTCCTGGGCGCGGAAGCGCTCGACCACGTCCCAGGGAAAGGCCTGGTCGCGGTCGATGGCGCTGGCCCGGGGGGCGATCACGGTGCGGGCCAGCTCGCGGACCGCGGCCCGTACGGCCCGGCCGGCCTCGTCGAGGCCGTCGACCCCGTCGACCCCGTCGGGGCCGGTCGGCCCGCCGGCCCCCGGCGGCCCCGCCACGCCCTCAGCCGACCCGGACCAGCGTCGCCTCGCCCTGCGCGGTGCCGGAGCAGATCGTGGCGGCGCCGAGGCCGCCCCCCCGGCGGCGCAGCTCGTGGACCAGGGTGCCCAGGATCCGGGCCCCGGTCGCGCCGATCGGGTGCCCGATCGCGATCGCCCCGCCGTTGGGATTCACCCGCTCGGGGTCCACCTCCAGCATCCGGATGCTGGTGATCGCGACCGCGGCGAAGGCCTCGTTGATCTCGATCAGGTCGAGGTCGGGCACCGTGATCGCGCCCTGGGTCTTGGCCAGCGCCGCCTGGAGCGCCAGCGCCGGCACGGTGGCGAGATAGGGATGCTCCGCGGCCGCCTCGCCAAACCCCAGCCAGGTCGCCAGGACGGGCAGGCCGAGCGCCTCGGCGCGGTCGCGGCGGGCGAGGATCACCGCCGCCGCCCCGTCGTTGATGCCGGGCGCGTTGCCGGCGGTGACCGACCCCGTCGGCCCTCCGAACACCGGTCGCAGCGCGGCCAGGCGCTCGAGGGTCGTGTCCGGCCGGGGCTGCTCGTCCGCCTCCACCACCTGCGCGACGCCCGGGCGGCCGGGCACGGTGACCGCCACCAGCTCGTCCGCCAGCCGCCCCGCCGTGCGGGCGGCCTCGTACCGCTGCTGGGAGCGAAGCGCCCAGCGGTCCTGCTCCTCGCGTCCGACCCCGAGCTCGGCCGCGACCTGGGTCCCGTGCTCCCCCATCGCGACCATGTCGACCGGGCAGGTGAGCCCATCGTGCAGCATCGCGTCCACCAAGGCGAGGTCGCCCATCGGCTGCCCCCGGCGCGACCCGAGAAGGAGCCGGGGGGCCTGGCTCATCGACTCCATCCCCCCGGCAACGACGATCTCGGCCTCGCCGCTGCGGATCAGGAGGGCCGCGAGGTTGACGGCCTTGAGCGACGAGGCGCAGACCTTGTTCACGGTCAGGGCCGAGCAGGTCGCGGGCAGCCCCGCCGCCAGCGCCGCCTGCCGGGCCGGGACCTGGCCCAGCCCCGCCGTGATCACCGTGCCCAGGATCACGTGGTCGACGGCCGAGGGGGCCAGCTGGGCGCGATCGAGCGCCGCCCGGATCGCGGTCGCGCCCAGCTCGACCGCGGAGACCGGCGAGAGGCCGCCGCCGAGGCGGCCGAACGGGGTGCGGACGGCGGCGGCGATGACGGGGTCGCTGGCGGCCACCAGGCCATGGTAGCCCGGCGGCTCGGCGCCCGCCGCCGGCGGCCTAGGGGTCCTCGGCCGGATCGAGGAGCCGCGCCACCCGCCCCCCGTGGCCGAGCAGGTGGGAGGCGATCACCAGCCGCTGGACCTCGGACGTCCCCTCACCGATCTCGTTGATCTTGACGTCACGGTAGTAGCGGGCGACGGGCAGCTCCTCGATGAACCCCGAGCCCCCGTGGATCTGGACCGCCTCGCCGGCGCAGAAGGTCGCAGTCTCGCTGGCGTGCAGCTTGGCCATGGCGGCGAAGCGGCCCGCCGGCCGGCCGGCTTCGATCAGCCATCCGGCCTTTCGGACCATCAGCCGGGCCAGCTCGATCCGGGTCGCCATGTCGGCAAGCTTGGCCTGGATCAGCTGGAAGCGGGCCAGGGGCCGCCCGAACTGGCGGCGGGCCTTCGCGTGGGCGACCGATGCGTCCAGGCAGGCCTGGGCCAGCCCCACCGCCAAGGAGGCGATGGCGACGCGACCCCCCTCGAGGACGGCGAGGAACTGGCCGAAGCCCCCGCCCTCGGTCCCCAGGAGGTGATCGGCCGGGACCCCGCAGGCGGAGAACGTGAGGGGGCGGGTGTCGCTCGCGTGCCAGCCGAGCTTGCGATAGGGAGGGCCGACCGTGTAGCCGGGGGTGCCGCGCTCCACCAGGAACGCCGAGATTCGGGGACGGCCGGGCGCGCCCGCAGGGCCGGCGTCGGTGCGCGCGGTGAGGGTCACGCCCCGGCTGAGCTCGGTGCCGGCGTTGGTGATGAAGCACTTCTCGCCGGTCAGCTCCCAGCCGCGGTCGGTCCGGCGGGCGCGCGTCCTGGTGCCGCCGGCGTCGGAGCCGGCCTCGGGCTCGGTGAGCCCGAAGGCCCACAGGCCGCTGCCGGCCATGAGGTCGGGGAGGAAGCGGGCCCGCTGGACCTCGGTGCCGTAGGCGGCGATCGGCGCGATCCCCAGCGAGACCCCGGCCTCCAGCGTGATCCCGACCGCCGCGTCTGCCCGGCTCACCTCCTCCAGCGCGACCAGGTAGGCAAGGAACCCCGCCCCGATCCCGCCCAGGGCCTCGGGGAAGGGCAGGGCGAAGAAGCCGAGCGCCCCCATCTGGCGGACGATCGCCTCGGGGAACTCGGCGAGGGCGTCCGACCCCGCCGCCCTCGGCGCCACGACCCCGTCGGCGAAGTCGCGGGCGGCGTCCTGGATCGCCCGCTGCGCCGGGCTCAGCTCGAAGTCCACCCCGACCCTGCCCGCGGCCGCGGCCGCCGGCCCCTCAGCCGCCCGCGGCCGGAGCCGAGGCCGGCAGCCGCTCCTGGACCGCCGCCACGATCTCCTCGACCGTCTCGGCCACGAACGCCCCGGCGGCGTTCAGCGCCGCCACCTTGGATTGGGGGGTCCCGGTGGTGCCGGAGATGATCGCGCCGGCGTGCCCCATCCGCTTGCCGGCCGGGGCGCTGCGGCCACTGATGAAGGCGACGACCGGCTTGGGATAGCCGCGGCCGATCAGCGCCGCCGCGTGCTCCTCGTCCGAGCCCCCGATCTCGCCGGCGAGCACCACGAGCCGGGTCGCGTCGTCGGCGGCGAACAGGGTGAGGACGTCGGCGAAGCTCAGGCCGGGCACGGGATCCCCGCCGATGCCGCAGGCGGTCGACTGGCCGTGGCCGGCCCGGCCGAGCGCCTGCATGATCTCGTACGTGAGGGTGCCGGAGCGCGAGACGATCCCGACCGGCCCGGGCTGGCTGATGTGGCCGGGGATGATCCCGACCTTGGCACGCCCCTCGGGCGAGATCAGCCCCGGGCAGTTGGGGCCGACCAGGCGCACCCCCCGCCGCTCCAGGAAGGCGCGGGCTCGGATCGTGTCCGCCACCGGGATCCCCTCGGTGATCGCGACCACGAGCGAGACCCCGGCGTCGGCCGCCTCCATGATCGCGTCGGCGGCGCCGGCCGGGGGCACGAAGACGCACGCGGTGTCGGCCCCCGTCTCGCGGACCGCGGCGGAGCACGTGTCGAAGACGGGCACACCCAGGTGCTGCTGGCCGCCCTTGCCGGGCGACACCCCCGCCACCACCCTCGTACCGTAGGCGAGCATCTGCTCGGTGTGGAAGGTCCCCTCGGCCCCGGTCATCCCCTGGACGAGGAGCCGGGTGTCGCGGCTGACCAGGATGCTCATCCGCCCCCCCCCGCCCCACCCTGCGCCAGGGCGACGATGGTCCGGGCGGCCTCGGCCGCGGTCTCCGTCGGCACGATCCCGGCGGCCTCGAGGAGGGCGCGGCCCTCGGCCTCGCGGGTCCCGGTCATGCGCACGACCAGGGGCACCCGGATCCCGGCGGCCTTCCGGGCGGCGATGACCCCCCGCGCCACCTCGTCGCCCCGGGTGATGCCGCCGAAGATGTTGACGAAGATCCCCCGGACGGCGGGGTCGAGGGCGACCATCTCCAGGGCCCGGGTCACGACCTCGGCCCGAGCGCCCCCGCCGATGTCGAGGAAGTTGGCCGGCTCGCCACCGTGCTGCTTGACGACATCCAGGGTGTTCATGACCAGGCCGGCGCCGTTGCCGATCACGCCGATGGTCCCGCCGAGATGGACGTAGGTGAGCCCGCGCTCGCGGGCGGTGGCCTCGAGCGGGTCCTCGCCGCCCACCGACCCGGTGCCGTCGGCCGCCACCAGCTGGACCAGCTCCGGGTGGCGGAACTCCGCGCTCGGGTCCACCTCCAGCTTGGCATCCCCGGCCACCAGGGTGCCGTCGGCGGTCACGACCAGGGGGTTCACCTCGCAGAGGGTGGCGTCCAGCTCGGTCGCGACCGCGTGGAGCCGTTGGATGAGGGGCACCAGCCGCTGGGCGAGCTGGATCGGGCGCAGCCCGGCCGGGACCGTCTCCTCGCGGCAGGCGTCGAGGGCGAGGCGGCGGATCTCGAAGGGGAGCGGCCCGGCGAACGGGTCCGGCCAGAGGCGGGCGATCCGCTCCGGGGTCCGGGCGGCCACCTCCTCGATCTCGACCCCGCCCGCCAGCGAGAGCATGACGGCCAGCCCGCGCCGGTCCCGATCCACGGTGATCCCGCAGTAGAGCTCGCCGGCGATGTCGAGGCGCGCCTCGCACCAGACCGCCGGGACCGGAAAGCCCCTAACCTCCATCGCCAGGATCGCGCGGGCGGCCGCCTCCGCCTCCTCCGGGGTGCTGGCGAGGCGGATCCCGCCGGCCTTGCCCCGGCCACCGATCGGCACCTGGGCCTTCACGGCGACCGGGCCGAGGTGAGCCGCCGCCTGGCGGGCCTCGTCGGCGGTGCGGGCGAGCCGTCCTTCGGGTACCGGGATGCCCGCCCGGGAGAGCTCCGCCTTCGCCTGGTACTCGAGGAGCTTCACGCGCGGCTCCGAGCGGCTGCGGGCGGCACGCCGCCAGTGTATCGGGCGCCGCCGGCCGCCACCGGCCCCGCCGCCGGTGACCCCGGGCGCCCTGGCGGGCGGATCGCCGAGATCGCCCCTGGGCGCGGCGGTGTGCCAGGCCCCACGATGCAGCCAACCGCCGATGTTCATTGCTCATCCCCCGCTCCCCGAGCCCGCCCGCCGCTGGCGGCGCCGCGCTCCAGACCGGCTGCTCATCGGTGGCCTGGCCGCCTACGCCCTTCTGCGTCTGCCCGCCCTGTTCGAGCCGCCCTGGCACGTCGACGAGGCCGGGTACACGATCACCGCCTGGCTCGCCGGCCACGGCGCGGTGCTCTACCAGGGGGTCTGGAACAACAAGCCGCCGCTCCTCTTCTGGACGTACGAGCTCGCCTTCCGCCTCTTCGGCGAGGGGGAGTTCGGCCTCCACCTCCTCTCCGGGCTGGCCGGGCTCGCGACCCTGGTCGCGATCTGGCTTCTGGTCCGGCCCCGCACCGGGCGCTGGCGGGCCGCGGGCGCCCTGGGGCTGGCGGCGGTCCTGCTCGGCACCCCGCTCCTCAACGGCGACCTCGCCCTTCCCGAGGACTTCCTCATCGCCGGCACCAGCTGGGCGATGGTGCTGGTCCTCGCCGCCATCGGCCGGCCGCCCGGCCGGCGGCGCCTTTGGCTCGGTCTCGCCGCCGGTGTGGCGCTGGCCCTGGCCATCCTCTCCCAGCAGACCGCCCTCGCCGACGCCGGGGCCGCGGCGGCCTTCCTGGCCCTGCTCCCCGGGCGGCGCGGCTGGGGCGTGCTGGCGGCCGTGGCGGTGGCCCTTGTCGTCGTGGTGGGCGGGGCGATCGCCCCGTTCGTCGTCTGGGCCGGCGCCCGCAACGTCAGCTTCCTGCTCGTCACCTCCTTCCTCGGCTACACCCACGCCAGCCTGCCGGCCACGGCTGCAACCCTGGTCCCCCGGCTGGCGGCCGCCGTCGCGTGGCTGGCGGGCGCCGTCGCCGGCCGGCGGTCGGAGCCGCGCCGCCAGCTGCTCTGGCTCTGGTTCGGCGCCGTCCTCCTTGCCGCCATCGCCCCCAACCGCCCGTACATCCATTTCGCCCTCCCCGCGGTCGCCCCCGGGGTCGCCCTGCTCGGTGGCGCCCGGCTGCCGGCGGGGCGCGGCTGGCTGCGCCGGTGGGCGGCTCGGGCTGGTGGCCGGCGGCTGCCGCTGGTGGGGTCGGCGGCGACCTCGATGGTGGTGGCCGGGCTGCTCCTCCACGGGACCAGCTGGGGGCTGTACACCCTCTCCCTCACCGGCGGCTACTACCCCAACTTCCTCGCCCACGCCCTCCACCTGGAGTCGACCGCCGCCTACCGCGCCAGCTTCGGGAGCGCGACGCTGGCCGAGCAGGTCGCCGCCCAGTGGATCGACAACAACCACCTGGCCGGGGACCCGGCCGTGGTCTGGTCGGCGAACGCCTGGGTCTATCCGCTCGCCCACGTCGAGCCGGTGCTCCCCACCTCGAACCTCAACGTCGACGAGGCCTGGCTCGGGGCCCAGGACGTCCTCCGACGGGTCACCCGCGCCGACCCCTCGGTGGTGGTGACCACCGCCCACGCCCTCCAGACCTGGCCCCAGGTCCAGCGCCTGCTCGCCGCCGGCTACCGCCGCAGCTTCACCGACCGCACCATCTCGGTGTGGGTCCGGCACCCGACCGCGAGCGCCCACCACGCCCCCGATCGAACCCGCCGGACGGTCCACGGGGCGGGGTAGACTCGGCGCGACCCCCCGGCGGGCCCCCGCCGGTCCGGTATCGAGCTCGGGAGGCCGTGGCGGGATGAGGGCACAGCGGCGCGCCGGGCGAAGTGGGGAGCGGCCGCGATCACCCCGCAGCTGAGCCGGACCGGCCGCCTGGCGGCAGCGCTGACCGCGGCCCTCGGGCTCGCCGGCTGCGCGACCGCCTCGGTCGGCCACCACCACGTGGGGGCGAGCGCGCGGCCGACCCACAGGGCGGCGCCGGGCACCCCCGGCCCCCGCCCGACCCATCGCCCCGCGCGCG
>DAHUZI010000102.1 GCA_027306595.1 Candidatus Dormiibacterota bacterium
GAGGCCCGACCGGATGAAGCTGGCCATCTCGATGCGGAGCAGGCCCGGGACGGCCGCCACCAGGGGCCAGCCGGCGAGCAGCTCGGCCCGCGCCCGCTCGACCGCATCCGTCAGGGCGCTCCGGAGCGCGGGGGTCGGCTCGCCCGCCCACCAGTCGGCCTCCGACGCCCCCCGGGCGGCGAGGACCGCCAGCGGGAGGTAGCGGCGGCCGCGGTCGCGGTCGCTGGCGAGGTCCTGCCACATGTTGGCGAGCTGGAGGCCGGTACAGACCGCGTCCGAGAGGGCGACCCGACGCCGGTCGCCGATCCCCTCCAGGGCGAGGACCAGCTCTCCGACCGGGGTCGCCGAGCGGGTGCAGTAGGCGTAGAGCTGCGCCCAGTCCGGGTAGCGGGTCACGACCTGATCCTGGAGGTTGGCCTCGACCAGCCGCTCGAACGGCCCGGGGTCGAGCCGGTGACGCCGGACGACCGGCTGGAGCCGGCGCAGAACGGGGTGGGCCGGCTCGCCGGACCAGCAGCGGCCAAGGTCGGCCCGGAACGCCTCGAGGAGCCGAGTCCGGTCGCCGCCGGCCTCGTCGCCGAGGTCGTCCACGGTCCGGCAGAAGCCGTAGAGGGCCCAGCGCTCCTGGCGGCGTCCGGGGCGCAGGATCCAGGCCGCGATCGGGAAGTTCTCCCCGGCCCGGCTCCGGGCGAGGCTCCGGTCCGATGGGGCGGGGAGGGGGTCGGGCCCGCTCGCCCCGGCGGCCGTGGGGCCGGGCCGGAGCCCGGTCGCCATCGCCGCTCAGCCCCCGGCGGCCGGGCCGCGCTGGCAGCGGGCCAGGGCCAGGACCGGCCAAGTGAGCCGGTAGAGGTGGTAGTTCAGGTAGAAGTCGCCGGGGAAGCCGGTGCCGGTGAACCACGGCTCGTCCCAGGCCCCGTCGGCCTCCTGGTGCTCGGCGAGCCACCGTGCGGCGGCATCGGCGGCCACCCGGTGGCGGGGATCGTGGGCGAGACCGAGGAGCGCCCAGGCGGTCTGGGAGGCGGTGGCGGGGCCGTGGCCGCGCCACCGCGGCTCCTCGTACGAGCGGACCGACTCCCCGAAGCCGCCGTCGGCCTGCTGGTGGCGGGCCAGCCAGGCGGCCGCACGGTCGAGGTGGAGGCGATCGGCGGGATCGCGGCGGGCGGCGTAGGCGGTGGCGGCCGCCCCGGTCCCATAGACGTAGTTGACGCCCCAGCGCCCGTAGTAGGCGCCGTCGGCCTCCTCGGAGCGTCGCAACCAGCTGGCGGCCCGCGCCATCGCCGTGGAGTGGCGGCGGTCGCCGGCACGGCAGAACGCCTCGAGGACGTGGGCGGTCACGTCGGGGCTCGGCGGGTCGAGCACCTCGCCGAAGTCGCAGACCGGCGGCCCCTCGACCCAGCGGCGGGTGTTGTCGGCGTCGAAGGCGGCGAAGCCCCCGTCCCGCCCCTGCATCGCCGCCAGCCAGCCCAGGCCGCGGGCGATCGCCGCGCCCACCCGGGTGCCGTCGTCGGCCCGCGCCCCGAAGGCGGACAGGGCGCAGAGGACGACGGCGGTGTCGTCGATGTCGGGGTACCAGTCGTTGTGGAGTTCGAAGGCCCAGGCCCCCGGCTCGGCGCGCGGGCGGCGGATCGCCCAGTCGCCCCGCTGGCGGATCTCCTTCGCCTCCAGCCAGGCCAGCCCTGGGGCGACCGTCTCGTCATCGGGGCCGAGGCCGGCCTCGGCGAGCCCCCACAGGGCGAGCGCGGTGTCCCAGACCGGGGAGATGCAGGCCTGGAGGCGAAAGCCGGTGCGGTCCTCGACCCCGAAGGACTCGAGGGCGGCCAGGCCCCTGGCCACCACGGGGTGGTCGAGGGCGTAGCCGCGGGCCACCAGGGCCATCAGCCCGTACACCCACGGGGGCTGGATCCCGGCCCAGGAGCCGTCCGCCTCCTGGTGGGCGAGGATCCACGCCTCGGCGGCGGCGAGCCCCCGCTCGCGCAGCCCAGCGTTGGGCCGGCGCCCGTAGCGGCGCAGGACCCGGTCCAGCCCCCGCCAGAGATGGCCGCCGTGAGCCGGCCGCGCCGGCCCGCTCGGGAGCTCCGCGCGCCCTGGGGCGTCGAGGGGGAACACGGTCTGGGCGGTGCGCAGGATGGTGAGCGGCACCAGGGTCGCCCGGGCCCAGGAGGCGAAGTCGTAGCAGCTCCCGGGCCAGCTGGCGGGGTAAAGGAGCCACTCGGGGGGGATGGCGGGGATGGCGTCCCACGGCCAGAGGCCGGCGAGGGCCAGCCACATCCGGGTGAAGACGCGGGTGGCCGGGACCCCGCCGTGGGCGCGGGCGAAGGCGTCGGCCCGGCGCACCTGGGGATCGTCGGCGCTGATGCCGCACGCGCGCCAGGCCACCAGGACCTCGACGGTGACGCTGACGTCTCCGTCCAGCCCGGGCGCGATCGCGAATCCGCCATCGGGGGCCTGCTGGCCGCGCAGCCAGCGGATCGCAGCCGCCTCCCGAGCCGGGTCGACGCGGCCCAGGAAGCGCAGGAGGAGGAGATATTCGGCGGTGATGCTGGGGTTGCTCTCGAGCTCGCCCTGCCATGAGCCGTCCGGCAGCTGGCGCTCGCGCAGCGCGGTGACCGCCCGCCCGAGGACGGCATCGAGGCCGCGGGCCGGCCGGGTCCCGGCCGCGGCCACCGGGTGGGTCACGCCCAGCGCTCGCCCAGCCACCGCCCCAGGGTGTCGATATCCGACTGCACCCCGGCCTCCAGCGGGAGGCGGGCGGCGGCGCTGAGGGCCCGCTCGGTCCAGGTGGTGGTCAACGCGGTGCAGCGCTCGGCGACCCCGCCGGAGCGGAGCAGGCCGATCGCGCCGTCCAGCTCCGGCGCCGACAGGCCACCCGGCCCGGTCCAGCGCCGCGCCGCCTCGGCGACCGCGGGGGGCCCGCTCTGGGCGAGCAGGAGGGGGAGGCCGAGCTTGCGCCGGAGGAGATCGTTGCCCACCGGCTTGCCGGTCGCCTCGCTGTCCCCGAAGACGCCGAGGACGTCGTCACGGAGCTGGAACGCCACCCCCAGGGTCCGGCCAAAGGCCCCGCACGCCTGCACGACCTCGGCCGGGGCGCCCGCCCCGACCGCGCCCATCGCGCAGGCGGCGCCCATGAGGGCGCCGGTCTTCTGGCTCACCATCGTGAGGTAGGGGGTCAGGCCGCCGAGGGGGGCACCGGTGGCGGCGATGTCGGTCTGCTGCCCCGCCACCATCTCGAGGGTCGCCTCGCTGAGCACCGCGGCCGCACTGGCCGTGGTCGCCGCGGGCAGGCCGTTGGCCGCGACCGTGCGGAAGGCGAGCGTGAGCAGGGCGTCTCCGGCGTTGAGCGCGGTGGGCATCCCGTCTCGGACCCACAGGGCGGGCTTGCCGCGCCGCTCCCGGTCCTCGTCGACGATGTCGTCGTGGACGAGCGAGAAGTCGTGGATGAGCTGGATCGCCACCGCCAGCGGCACCACGGGCTCGATCGCCCCCCCCAGCCCCTCACCGATGAGGCAGGTGAGGGTGGGGCGGACGGCCTTGCCGACATGGGCCCCGGCCACCAGCCCGCAGTGGTACCGGACCGGCTCGCGGATCACCTCCGGGAGGGCGGCGGTGGCGGCCTCCAGCCCGGCCACCAGGCGGGCGTGGTAGCGGCCGAGGACGGCCGACGCCCGGACCGGCAGCTCAAGGGGTTCGCCCTCCAGGGGCAGCGGCGCCGGCTCGGGTGTCAGGGGGATCGCGGGCACGGCCTCAACGGTAGCGCCCGGCGCCACCTCGGCCACCGGATCAGAGCGCAAGGCAGCGGGCCTCGACCTCGTCGACCACCCAGTCCGGGGTCGAGGTGCCCGAGGTGATGCCCACCCGCTGCCCGGGTTGGAACCACGCCGGCGTGATCTCGTCGGCGGTCTCGATGTGGTGGGTCGGGCGATGGCGGGCGCAGGCCTCGGCGAGGGCGCGGGTGTTGGCGCTGTTGCGGCCGCCCACCACCAGGACCACGTCGGCTTGGTCGAGGAGGCCGCCGGCCGCCTCCCGCTGGCGCTGGTTGACGACCGGGCAGGTCGTGTCACGGACGGTGAGCTCGCCGGTGCGCTCGGCGAGGGCGGCCACCACCCGCCGGAAGGCGTCCTGGGGGAAGGTGCTCTGGCAGACGACCCCGCGCCGGTCCGCGTACGGGAGGGCGGCGGCCTCCGCCTCGCCGGACACCACCTCGACCGCGGGACCGGCCCAGCCGCGCACGCCGACCACCTCGGCGTGGGCGGGGTGGCCCACGATCACGACCGGCCATCCCGCGTCGTGGAGGACGCGGGCGTGGCGCTGGACGCGCCGAACCAAGGGGCAGGTCGTGTCGACGACGTCGAGGCCGCGGTCGCGCGCGGTCTGGAACAGCTCGGGGGTGGCTCCGTGGGCCGTGACGACGACCCGGGTCGGCCCGGGCTCGGGCAGCCGATCGGCCTGCCGGAGCCCGCCCGCCTCCAGCCGCGCCAGCGCCGAGACGTTGTGGACCACCTGCCCCAGGGCCACGACCGACGTGCCCGTCTCGAGCGCCCCCTCGGCCATGTGCAGCGCATCCCGGACACCGAAGCAGAAGCCGGTGTGGCGGGGCCTCAGCGTCTCCACGGCTCCTCCCGATTGCTGCGGCGCCTAAACAATCCCCTTTGGACCGTATCGCCAAATGATTCCGAGAGCAGTGATCGAGTTGCCAAGAAAGATCACTAATCTGTGAGATCGATCCCGCCCCCACGCGGCTACCGTTGGCCAGGTGCGTGGCCTGGTCTTCGACCCCGCTCTTCCCCGGCTCCTTGCGGCCGGAGCCGCGGGGCGCCTCCGCCGCCTCGCCCCCCTGCGAGTCGCCTCGCCGCTCAGCCTTCGGGAGCTCCCGCCGCGCGACCTTCCAGGGCCGGACTGGGTGCCCCTGCGGCCGGTCGTCACCGGGATCTGCGGGAGCGACCTCCGCCAGGCGCTGCTCGAGGCGAGCGCCGACAACCCGCTCTCCGGGCTCGTCTCGTTCCCCCACGTCCTCGGCCACGAGATCGTCGCCCGGGTGGAGCCGGGCGGGGCGGCGGAGTGGCCGCCGGGAGCGCTCGTCGCCGTCGACCCCTGGCTCGGCTGCGTCGCCCGGGGATGGAGCGCGGTGTGCGCGGCCTGCGCCGCCGGCTTCCCGCCCCACTGCGCCCACGTCCACCAGCCCGGCCCCGGTGGCCGGGGCGGCCCGGGGATGCACCTCGGCAATGTTCGCGGGCTGCCGGGCGGCTTCGCCGACCAGATGGTCGCCCACCGCTCCCAGCTCCACGCCCTGCCGGAGGGGCTCCGACCCGAGGCGGCCGTCCTGGCCGATCCGGTGGCCGTGGCCGTCCATGCAGTCCAGCGCGCCGGCGAGCCGCGCGAGGGGCCGACCCTCGTCCTCGGGGCGGGGACGATCGGGCTGGCGGTGACGGCGGTGCTCCGGCTGACCGAGCCCGGGACGCGGTGCCTGGTCACGGCCGCGTGGGGGCATCTGCGCCGCGCCGTCGAGCGGCTCGGGGCCACGCCCCTGCCCGCCGCGCCGGCGGCGGTGACGGCCGCCCTGGCCCGCGAGACCCGGGGACGGCTCGTGACCCCCTGGCACGGTCCGGCCTGGCTGTTGGGCGGGGGCTGCGGGCGCGTGATCGACACCATCGGGACGGCTTCTACCATGGAGACCGCCCTGCGCTGCCTGGCGCCGCGCGGGCGGATCGTGGTGGTCGGGGTGGGCCGGCCGCAGCGGACCGAAACCACCCTCACGTACTACAAGGAGGCGGAGATCGTGGGCTCGAACGGCTACGGCCGGCTGGGATCGGAGGCCACGGCTCCGCACGCCATCGCCCGCGCGCTGGCGGTGATCGCCGAGCTCGGCCCCGAGGCGCTCGCCTGGCACACCCACCGTTTCCCCCTGTCGCAGTGGCGCCTGGCGTTCGCGGCGGCCGCCGATCCGGGTCGATCGGGGGCGATCAAGGTGAGCCTGGCGCCGGAGGCCGGTCCCGGATGACGATGGTCGCGGAGGCGAGCATCGTCGTTCGAGCGCCGCTGGAGCGGGTGCGCGCGGTCGTCCTCGACCCCGAGGCCTATGCGGCCGCCGACACGAAGGTGAACCGCATCGACATCGAGTCGCGCACCGCCGACGGGCTCATCGCGCGCATCCACGGCCACCTCGGCCCCTTCCGCTCGATGCTGCGGGCCCGCTACACCGTCCACGACCGCCGGATCGACCTCGACATGCTCCAGGGTCGGCTGCGCGGGTTCCACGCTGAGTTCCGCTTCGAGGAGGTCGACCGGGGGATCCGGCTCACCCACCGCGAGGAGTACGACTTCGGCTACGGCCCGGCCACCCCGTTGGTGGAGCGGGCGTTGCAGCGTTGGGCGACGCGCAGCGTCGAGGCCGAGGTCCGGGCGCTCAGGGCCGCGGCCGAGACCGCCGACTGACCCCGGCGGCGTCGGCGGACGCTGGGCCGCCGGGTTTCCCCGCCGGCCGCTGGGGGCAGAATGGCGACATGCGCCTGCCCTGCCGCCCTGGCCCCGCCCGCGGAGACGACCGCGCATGAGCCAGGACGCGTCGGCGCCCCACCCGTCCCCACCAGCCGACGCCGAGACGCCGCCGGCGGTGGAGACCCTGCCCCTCGTGCCCCTGCGCGACAACGTCGTCCTGCCCGCGCAGCTGGCTCCGCTGGGCGCCGGGCGGGTCCGCTCGATCGCGAGCCTGGAGGCGGCCGTCGCCGCCAGTGGGCGGGTGGTGCTGGCGGTGCAGCGGCAGAGCGACCTCGACGAGGTCGAGCTCAGCGACCTCTACCCGATCGCGACCGTCGCCCAGATCGGCGCCTTCCGGCGCGGAAACGGGGGCGCCCAGGTGCTGGTCGAAGGACAGCACCGGGTGAGGCTCCTCAGCCTTGCGACCGGTGAGGGCTGGAGCGCCGAGGTGGCCACCGTGACCGAGGTCGAGCCCGAGGGCGCGGAGGTTGACGCCCTCGCCGGCTCGGTCCAGCAGCTCTTCGCCGAATACGCGGCCGCGGGGGCCCAGGTGTCACCGGAGCTGGCGGTCTCGGTGGCGCGGGCCCGCGAGCCGGGGCGGGTCGCGGACCTCACCGGCGCCGCCCCCGACCTGCCCGCCGAGGAGCGGATCGCCCTCCTCCAAGAGGAGGCGCCGCTGGCGCGGCTCCACCGGCTGGTCCCGGTTCTCGCGCGCCAGGTCCAGGTCGCCCAGCTTCGCAGCAAGATCCAGCAGGACGTCGCCCAGACGATCAATCAGGGCCAGCGCGAGGCGATCCTCCGCGAGCAGCTCCGGGCGATCCGCAAGGAGCTCAGCGAGCTCGGCACCGACACCGACGCCGAGGACGACGTCCGCGACCGGGTCGAGGCGTCGGGGATGCCCGACCCGGTGCGGGTGCGCGCCCTCAAGGAGCTGGACCGGATCGAGTCGCTGCCGTCGGCCTCGCCCGAGGTCGGCATCCTGCGCAGCTACCTCGACTGGCTCCTCGAGCTGCCCTGGGCGGACCCGCCGGAGGAGGCGGTCGACATCGAGGCGGCCCATCGGATCCTCGACGAGGACCACTACGGCCTGCCCAAGGTCAAGGAGCGCATCCTCGAGTGGATGGCGGTGCGCCAGCGGGCGCTGGCGCGGAGCTTGGCCGGCTCGGCTGGCCCCGAGGGGACGGGTGGGCCGGCTGGAGGCGCCGGACGGCGCCCCGTGGCCCTCCAGACGCCGATCCTCTGCTTCGTCGGTCCGCCTGGGGTCGGCAAGACCTCCCTCGGTCGCAGCATCGCCCGGGCGCTGGGCCGCAAGCTCGTCAGGGTCTCGCTCGGCGGGATCCGCGACGAGGCCGAGATCCGCGGCCACCGCCGCACCTACGTGGGGGCCCTGCCGGGCCGGATCATCCAGGCGATGAAGCAGGCCGGGCAGCGCAACCCGGTCATGATGCTGGACGAGATCGACAAGGTCGGCGTGGACTTCCGCGGGGACCCGTCGGCCGCGCTCCTGGAGGTCCTCGACCCTGAGCAGACCTGCGAGTTCTCGGACCACTATCTCGAGGTCGCGTACGACCTCTCCCAGGTCCTGTTCATCACGACCGCCAACGTGGTCGAGACCATCTCACCTGCCCTTCGGGACCGGATGGAGATCATCCGGATCACCGGGTACACGCAGGAGGAGAAGTTCGAGATCGCCCGCCGCCACCTCATCCCCCGCCAGCTCGCGCAGCACGCGCTGGACTCGGGCGAGTGCACCATCACCGACGGGGCGCTGCGCGCCGTCATCCGCGGCTACACCCGCGAGGCCGGGGTGCGCGGCCTCGAGCGCCAGCTGGCCCAGATCATGCGCAAGGTGCCGCGCCAGCTGGCGGTCCCCGACGGCCCCACCGCGGTCACGATCGACGACGGCGACCTCCTCGGCTCCCTGGGCCCGGCCCGCTTCGACGACGGTGAGACCGAGCCCGAGGACCGCGTCGGGGTCGTGACCGGGGTCGTCGTGTCTGAGGCCGGGGGCGACGTCGTGACCGTGGAGGCGCTGGCCACCCCCGGCACCGGCGCGCTCCAGCTGACCGGGCAGATCGGCGACGTCATGCAGGAATCGGCGCGCGCCGCCCTGTCGTGGGTGCGGGTCCACGCCCGGGCGCTGGGGATCGAGCCGGCCTTCTTCGCGACCCACGACGTCCACATCCACGTCCCGGCGGGGGCGACCCCGAAGGACGGGCCGTCGGCCGGGGTGACGATCACCACCGCGCTGGTGTCGGTCGCCAGCGAGCGAGCCGTCCGCCACGACGTCGCGATGACGGGCGAGGTCACCCTGCGCGGACGGGTGCTCCCGATCGGCGGCGTCAAGGACAAGCTCCTCGCCGCCCGACGGGCGGGCATCACCGAGTTCCTCCTCCCCGAGCGCAACCGGCGGGATCTCCACGAGATCGACCGGGCCATGCTCGCGGGGATGGAGCTCGTCCTCGTCGACGACGTCGCCACCGTGCTCGACCGCGCGCTCCAGCCGGCCGCGACCCCGCGGCGCCCGCGCGGACGGGCCGGGTTCGAGGTCACCCCCTCCGTCATCCAGGCGTGACGACCGCGGCCGGCTCGGCGCTGCGGGACCAGGTCGCGGTCGAGATCGTGGTCGACCCGGTCTTCGATCAGAACTGCTACGTCCTCAACCGCCGCGACACCGCGGCCGCGCTCGTGATCGACCCCGGCCTCCAGGGGGAGGCCGTGGCGCGGCTCCTGGAGGCGAGGGGGTGGGCCTGCGAGGCGATCCTCGCCACCCACGCGCATCCCGACCACGTGCTCGGCGTGCCCCACGTGCGCCGGGTGGCGCCGACTGCGCCCCTGCGGCTCCACCGGGACGACTGGCCGCTCCTCGACCCCGCCGGCTGGCGCCAGCTCACCCTGCCGGCCCAGCCGCCCGAGGCCATCGTCCCCGACCTGGAGCTGGCGGGGGGGAGCTCCATCGCCTGGCGCGGCCTTGCGCTCGCCGTCCACCACACCCCCGGGCACACGCCCGGATCGGTCTCGCTCGTGCTCGGCGACGCCTGCTTCAGCGGCGACACCCTCTTTCGCGGCAGCGTCGGCCGAACCGACCTTCCCGGCGGGTCCTGGCCGGCGCTGGTCTTCAGCATCCGGGAGCGGCTCTTCACCCTGCCCGGCCCGACCACCGTCCACCCGGGGCACGGCGGCCCGACGACGATCGACCGCGAGCGGCTGGACAACCCCTTCGTCGGCGCGGCCGCCGGCCGCTGAGCGGGCGCGGCCGGCCGCGCTCAGCTCGCGCCGCGAATCCGCTCCAGGAGCTCGTGGAGGATCCGGGCGCTCGCGCCCCAGACGGTGTGGCCCTCCAGCTCGTACCGGTACAGCAGGCTGCTGGCCCCGTCCGCCAGGGGACGCGCCTCCACCTCGGGCCGGTGGGCGAGGAGCGCCGCCAGCGGCAGGGAGAACCAGCTGGCGACCTCCACGCCGTCCGGGCGGGGCCGCACCGTCCGCTGGGCCAGCCCGACGACCGGCGTGACGAGGAACCCGGAGCCCTGGGTGGGCACCGGATCGAGCTGACCGACCAGCCTGACCGTCCCGGGGGCGACCCCGACCTCCTCCTCCGTCTCCCGCAGGGCGGTCGCCGCCAGGCTGGCATCCCCTGCCGCCTGCGACCCGCCGGGGAACGCCACCTGGCCCGGGTGATGCTGGAGCTGGCGGCCGCGCTCGATGAAGAGCAGATGGGGCGCGGGGGGCGGCGGCCCGGCGGCGGCGACCGGTCCCAGGAGCCGGAGGACCGCGGCTCGGCGCAGCCCGCCGGCGACCGGGGGTGGGGGTGCCGCCTCGACCGGGCGGGCCCGCAGGGCGTGTCGGACCCGGTCGAGGAGCTGGCCGCTCGCCTCGTCGGGCGAGCCCGGGTCAGGGATGGGCGTGCGGGGTTCCGTGGAGGAGGTACACGACCGCGGCCGCCGCGGCGATCAGGCCGACCACGAGGGCGATCCCCACCCCGACCCAGATCGATCGGCCGCGCCGCTCCGCTTCGCCCGCGGCCTCGGTCGCCGGGCCGGCCGCTGCCAGGGCCGCCGGGGGGTCGATCGCGGCCGGGACCGCGGGCGCGGCCGGCTCAACCGGGACCGGTGGCGTCGGCGCCGGCGAGTCGGCCGGCTGGGGCGAAGCTGGCTGGGAGCCGAGCCGAGGCGACTCCTCCCGCTGTCGACCGGGGGCGGGGTCGACCGGGACGGGCGGTGCGGGCGCGGCCGTCGGCGTGGCCGCTGGCGCGACCATCGGCGTGGCCGTCGGCGGCGGGCCCCCGGTGAGGGCGGCGGTGAACAGGCCAGCGCTGGGGAACCGCTCCGCCGGGTTGCGGGAGAGCGCCCGCAGGACGACGGCGTCGACCCGGGCCGGCACCCCCGGGCGCCAGTGACTGGGGGCGACCGGTTCGTGGCCGTCCGGCGTGTGCCCGCAGAGCAGGTAGTAGACGAGGGCCGCCAGCCCGTACCGGTCGGCGGCGGCGTCCGCCTCGCTCTCCCCCGATCGCTCCGGCGGGCGGAAACCGGCGGCGGCGGGGATCCAGTCGGCGTCCGGGGTCACCCTGGCGACGACGGTCCGGACCGCCAGCCCCACGAGCGCCGGCCGGCCGGTCTCATCCAGCACCACGGTCGCGGGCTGGACGTCGCCGTGGACGAGCCCCAGGGCGTGGGCGGCGTCGAGGGTCGCCCCAAGCGCCGCGGCCGTGGCGAACACCCCGGGCGCGCGGCGCAGCTCGAGGGCGGGGACGAGGAACCCGCCGGGCACGTCGCCGGACACGAGGTAGGCGAGCGGGTCGCCCTCCTGGGTCGTTCCGACCTCCTGGACCGTGACCAGTCCCGGGACGGACTGGGTGCGCGGGTCGCCGGCGAGCTGCTCGAGGGCCTCGACGAAGCCGGCCGCGGTGGCGTAGGGGTCGCGGAACCGCCAGAGCAGGACGGTCCGCTCGTCGGGCCCGTGGACGGCGCGGTGGACGGTCGCGTATGGAAACGTCTGGAGGGTCTCGGTCAGCCGGTAGGCGCCGACCGTCCCACCGTCGGCGACGGGTTCGTCGCTCACGGCCGGGCCTCCCGAGCGGGTCGATCTCGGCCCGGGCCCGGCCGTGAGCCGGCCTGGCCGCGGCGGGACCACCCCCTGCAAAGGTCCATCACGGTGTCGTCATCTTACGTGGCGTCCGGGTCGGGTCAGCACCGAGGGCGGTCCGCCCCGGGGGTGGCGCGCGCTTGACGCCCCCAACCCAGCCCCGTACCGTGGCCGGCGGGCGGACGGGAGTGGGAGGCGGGCGCCGGATGATGACCGCACGGCGGGCGTCGGCGGTCAGGTGGGACGGACGTCGATGAACGTTCCGGGCACGGCGCGGCTGGTGGTCGTCGGCGGGGGCATGGCCGGCTGCAGCCTCGCCTACCACGTCACCCGCCTGGGCTGGACCGACGTGGTCCTCGTCGAGCGTGACCGGGTGACCAGCGGCGCGACCTGGCACGCCGCCGGGCTCTGCACCCAGTTCCACTGGAGCCCGCCGCTGGTCGTGGTCCTCGGCCGCTCCCTCGCCGCGTACCGGGCGCTCGACGCGGCCGTGCCCGCGGGCGTGGGCCTCCACCCCGTCGGCAGCCTGCGGCTGGCCGCCGATCCCCACGAGGTGGCGGTCCTCGCGGCCGCGCTCGAGCGGGGCCGCGAGGAGGGGCTGGAGGGGGCGATCCTCTCCCGGGCGCAGACGCTCGCGCGCTGGCCGCTCCTCGCGCCTGACGGGATCGCCGGCGCCCTCCACATCCCCGCCGAGGGGTACGTCGACCCCGCCAGCGCGGCGGGCGCCTTCGCGCGGGCGGCGGGGGAGGCCGGCGCGACCCTCCTCCAGGGGGTGGCCGCGACCGGCATCGAGGCCGCCCCGGGCGGGTGGCGGGTGGCGACCACCGCCGGCGCGATCACCGCGCCCCGGGTCGCGATCGCGGGCGGGCTGTGGAGCCACGGGCTCGCCGAGGCCCTCGGGGTGCGGCTCCCGATGGTCGCGATGGAGCATCAGCACTGCCTCACGGGGCCCGTGGCCGGGCTTTCGCGCGGCGCCGCCGAGCTGCCGGTGCTCCGCGACCCGTCGGCGTCCTTCTACATCCGCCAGGACCAGCTCGGCTTCCTCTGCGGGCCGTTCGAGCCCGATCCGGTGGTGGTCCCGGCCGCCGAGGCCGCCGACCAGGGACCGTTCCAGCTCCGCCGGGCCGCCCCCGAGCGCCTCACCCGCGGGCTGGCGGCGGCGATGCGCCGGCTGCCCGTCCTCGCCACCGTCGGGATCCGTCAGGTCGTGGCTGGGGCCGACGGCTACACCCCGGACGGCCTCCCGCTGGTTGGGGAGTGGCCGGGCCTGCCGGGGATCGTGTGGCTCACCGGGATGAGCCTGTTCGGGATCGCCTTCGGCGCTGGCCTCGGGGCCCTCGTGGCCGAGGACCTGGTCGGCGACACCCGGCCCGCCGCCCTCCGCGGCCTGGCGCCCAATCGGTTCGGCACCGGGGCCGACGCCGCCGAGCTGGCAGGCCGAGCCCGCGCGACCTACGCCGCCGAGTACCGCGCCCCGTCACCGGACGGCCCCGGGGGCCTTGATGCGCCCGGCTGACCTCGAGCGGCTGGGCCGCCTGCCGGCCGGGCGGGCCTGCGCCTGCGGCGGCGCGATCCGCTGGAGCTACACCGCCTACCTGGGCCACGGTGAGAGCACCGGCGTGTACAGCTGCGACCGCTGCGGGCTCGCCTACCGCGGGCCGCTGCGGGCCCGCACCGACCCCGGCCGGGGCCGGCGCCACGCCCCCGACGCGGCTGCCCCCACCGGCGGCCCGCCCGACAACCCGGTGCTCGACCCCGCTACCGCCGAGCGGCTGCGCGCCCTGCTGGGCGACGGCTGATCGGGCTCAGCCCACCCCGTCGACGGCCCGGGTGTAGCGGTCGAGCCACGCCGCCGCCAGCTCCGCCACCTGCTCCCGGTCCACGTCGACGCTGAGGCCGTGGCCGCTGCGCTCGAACCGGTGCAGGGCGCGGATCGGTGAGCCGATCCGCCCCACGATCTCGTCGGCGCAGGCCGGCGGGACGATGCTGTCGCGGGCCCCGTGGAGGACCAGGGTCGGCTGGACGACCGCCGGCAGCTCGCGCCGCACCCGCGCGGCCAGGCGGCTCAGTTCGAGGATCGCGACGGTTGGGCGACGGGGGTAGCTGTGGAGTTGGCGGATGGCATCGGGCTCGTAGAGGTCGACCGCGTCGCTCGGCTCGTGCCAGCGCACGACCGGGTGCAGCAGCGGGAGGAGGCGCACGCGCCGGTCCATCAGCCAGAGGACGGCCGCCTGGGTCACGACCGCCCGCACCTCCCAGCGGGTGGCGGCCAGGTGGAGCGCCAGGGCCCCGCCCATCGACTGGCCGGCGACGGAGACCGCCCGGCACTCCTGGACGAGGGCGTCGAGCCCGGCGGCCGCCGAGGCGATCCAGTCGCCGTGTGTCGTGTGGGCGAGCGCCTCGGGGCTCGAGCCGTGACCGACGAGCAGGGGGGCGTGGACCCGCAGGCCCCGCGCCGCCAGCCGCTCGCCGAGGAGCCGGAGCTCGGGCGGGGTGCCGGCGAAGCCGTGCAGGAGCAGGACCCCGCGCGGTCCCGACCCCAGCCACAGGGGCCGGACGACCTCCGGGTCGAACGGCTCCTGCTCGGGCGCGGCCATCGTCTGCGGCAGTCTACCCGGCGCCCCCGGGCGGCCCGGGGGCGGACCTGACGGCCGCCGGCGACGGGCACGGTATGCTCCGGCGCTGATGGCGGTGGCAGATCCCACGTCGACCCTCGTCCCCGCCGCCCTGGCTCGCCTCGTCGCCGGGGAGCCCCTGGACCGCGACACGGCGCGCCGGATCGGCGATGCCATGATGGATGGGAGCGCCACCCCGTCCCAGGTGGGGGCGCTCCTCGCCCTCTGGCGCGTGCGGGGTGAGTCGGTGGACGAGCTCTGCGGGCTGGCCCTGTCGATGCGCGCCCACGCGGTCCGGGTCGAGCTGCCGGCAGACGCGGTCGACACCTGCGGCACCGGTGGGGACGGCTGCAACACCTTCAACATCTCCACCGCCGCGGCCCTGGTGGTCGCAGGGGCAGGCTGCCCGGTCGCCAAGCACGGCAACCGCGCCGCCAGCAGCCGAGCGGGGAGCGCCGACGTCCTCGAGGCGCTCGGGGTCCAGGTGGCGCTGACCCCGGCCGGCGTCGCCGCCTGCGTCGCCGCCGCAGGCGTCGGCTTCCTCTTCGCCCCCGCCTTCCACCCCGCCGTCCGCCACGTGGCCGTCCCCCGCCACGAGCTGGGCATTCGCACCACCTTCAACCTGCTGGGCCCGCTGGCCAACCCCGCCGGGGTGCGCTTCCAGACGGTGGGCACCGGAGACCCTGCGGTGGCGGAGCGGATGGCCCGGGTCCTGGCGGAGCTCGGCACCGTACACGCCCTGGTCTTCTGCGGCCCCGGCGGCCTCGACGAGCTCGGCCTCAGCGGGCCGTCGGTCGTGCACGAGGTGCGGGACGGCCGGGTCCAGCTCACGACCCTCGACCCCCTCGCCCTCGGCCTCGCCGCGGCGCCGGTGTCGGCGCTCGCCGGCGGCAGCGCCGACGAGAACGCCGCCATCATCCGCCGGGTCCTCGACGGGGAGCTCGGGCCTGCCCACGACGTGGTCTGCCTCAACGCCGCCGCCGCCCTGTATGCCGCCGACCGGGTCGCGACCCTCGCCGATGGCCTCGAGGCGGCCCGGGCGAGCATCGAAGCGGGGCGCGCGCGGCGGGCGCTGGAGCAGCTGGCCGCCGCCTCGGCGGCGGCCAGCTGATGGCGGCCGCCGCGCCCCGCCGCCGGCTGCGCCCCCGGCTGCGGGCGTGCCTCGACCTCATCCCCCGCGACGGACCGGTGGCCGACGTCGGGAGCGCCCACGGGCGGCTGGCGCGCGCGCTCCTGGGTCGCGACCCGGACCGCGGGGTGATCGCCACCGAGGCGAAGCCCGGTCCGGCCGCCGAGCTGGGCCGCCGTCTCGGGGGCCTGACCGGGATCACGATCGCCCTCGGTCCCGGCCTCGACCCGGTCCGCGGTCGGGCGCTCCGGGGCGCGGTGATCGCGGGGATGGGCGGCCGGACGATCATCGCCATCCTCACCGAGGGGGACGACGTGGTCCGCCGACTGGACTGGCTCTGCCTCCAGGCGATGCAGGGAACCGAGGGGCTGTACGCCTGGCTGCGGCGGCACGGGTTCCGGCTCCGGGCGTCGGCGCGGCCGGTGGAGGCGGGCCGGGTCTACCCCACGGTCCTGGTGGCCCCCCCATGCGCCTGATCGAGCTGCTGGCCGAGCTCAGCGACTGCGACCGGGAGCTCGCCAGCGCCGCCGCTGAGCTGGCCCAGATCGCGGCCCGCGCGGCGGGCGACCCCGAGCGGGGCGCG
>DAHUZI010000104.1 GCA_027306595.1 Candidatus Dormiibacterota bacterium
CGCGCGCCTGGCGCTGCGCCGCGGCGTGGCGCCGGACGGCGGCGTCGACCGCGGCCTCGGCGGCGGCGCGAAGGTCGCCCGCCCGCCGGTCGAGCTCGGGGTCGCCCTGGGCCTCGAGCAGCTGGGCCAGCCGGTCGGCCCGGCGCAACACCCCTCGCGCCTCCCGAACCAGCACCGCGAGGGCCTGGGCACCCTCCGTCCCGGCCATCGCCTCCTCGGCGCTCCGGGGCGGGCTCACACGGCCACCGCGGCGGTGCCCCGCCGGCGGGCGGGCACCAGGATGAGGCCGGCGGCGATGTACGAGGCACCCATGGTCGCGAAGGCGGCGGCGAAGCCCAGGTGTTGGATGATCACCCCCAGGCCGATCACCCACAGGGACCCCACCCCGTAGGCGACGGCGAAGTAGTAGCCGAACACGGTCGCCTGCGAGTCGCGGTGGACCGCCTCGCTGAGAAGCGCCTGCAGCAGGGGGCTCTCCGCATACGCCGCCAACCCGATCGCCAGGGTCAGGACGACGAGGAGCCCGAACTGGTGGGCGGCCAGTCCGTAGCTGGCGACCAAGAGGGCCGACGTCCCGTAGGCCACCCACAGGACCCGCCGCCGCCCGAACCGGTCGGAGAGCCAGCCCGCGACCAGCGGCCCGGCGACGCCGCCCGCGAGCATGAGGTTGAAGAGCAGCCCGACCACGATCGTGGGGAGATGGATGCTGTTCCGAAGGTAGAGGGGCACGAACGTGCTCAGGCTGCCGAGCCCGCGCCCCCCCGCGGCGACGGTCGCGGCCAGGATCACGAGCACGGCCATCCGCCGGTCGATGAGACGGGGCCGCCCGCGGGCCGGGTGGCGAGGGCCGGTCGCGTGGCGGCTCGAGATGTCGGCGCCCTTCGGGAACCGGGCGAGGAAGACCAGGCCCATCAGGGCGATCGGAACGGCGAACACGAAGAGGGTCCCGCGCCAGCCGATGTGGACGATGAGGATCGCGGCCGGGATCGGGACCAGCAGGGATCCGACGTTGCCTCCGATCATGTGGGTGCTGAGGGCGAGCCCCCGCCGCTCCGGGTAGCGCCGCGAGAGCACCGCGCTCCCCACCGGGTGCTGCTGGCTGGCCGCGACCTGACTCAGGCCACGCGCCGCGGCCCATGGCGCGAAGGCCGGGCTGAGCCCGCCGAGGATGGCGCAGCCCCCGAGCAGGATGTTCTGCCCCCCCAGGATCAGCCGGGTCGGGGCCAGCCGGCTGACCACCCCGGCGCTCGCCTGCATGAGCCCCCCCGCGATGCCGACCAGCCCGAGCCCGAGCCCGAGGGCGACGTAGCTGAGGTGGAAGGTCGTCACCACGGCGGGGTAGGTGAGGGGGAGGAGCGCCGCGTACATGTGCTGGGCGGCGTGGGACGCGCTCACCAGGGTGAGGGTCCGCCGCCCCCCCTGCGCCCGGGGCACGGCCGCTGCCCGCTTCACCTCCACCGTCACCGTCAGCCAGGATAGGGGCTCGTCCGCGGGCCAACGGGGGTCGCCCCCCGGGCATGCCGGCCGAGGGGGCGGCGCCCGGACCAGCGATGAAGCCCGCGAGCTGCTCCTGCACGCTGCCACTCGACCCGGCCGCGACCCCGCGCAGGTCGACGTAGGGCCAGCGGGGGCCGAAGTCGTCCCAATTGGCCTCGGCCACCGTGTATCCACCATCGGCCCCCACGCCCACCACGAAGGCCACGTGGCCCGGGCCCGCGTCGGTGTCGACGGCGATCGCCCCGACGGAGGGCAGCGGACCTACGGCGTATCCGGCGGCGGCGGCCGATGCGAGCCACGTCCCGGCGTTCCCGCCGAGCGCACCGGAGGGACCGCGCCAGGTGACCAGCCGGCGGGTGGCCACGTACCAGGTGCACTGGCCGGTTGCGAATCCCTCGTAGCCGTACGGATACGGGACGGGGTGCCCCGTGCATTCCGCCGGCTGGACGGCGAGGGCGCCGGGCTCCGGTCCGCACGGATCCGCGAATGCGGGGAACCCGGGGCTGCCTGCCTGAAGGCTCGCGCCCGGGGGCAGCATGTAGCCGCCGGGCTCGAACCCCAGGGCTCCGCCGCTCCCGCCCGAGCCGGCGAGCTGGGCCCCGCCGACGAGCCCGACGCTCACCCCGGCCACGGCGAGGAGGGCGGCCACGCCGACCGCGGCGGCGACCGCGGCGAGGCCGCCGAAGCCAACCCACCCCCCGCCGCGTCTCACCCGGCCGCCGATGCCTCGGCGGGGTGGGTCGTGATCCAGCGGTGGAGGTCGGGCGAGGCCAGGCCACGGAACGCTGCCTGATCCCTGCCGACAAGGGCGAGCCCGCAGCCGGGGTCGGCGCCGGCGAGAAGGTCCGCCGCGCCGCGGGACAGCCCGAACGCAGTCGTCACCTGGGGGAGAGCGACCGGCTCCTGACGCAGAAGGAGCTTCACGTGGCTGTTGCGGACGATGACGCTGCCGGCCGACGACCCCAGCAGGTCCTCGACGACCTGGGAGGCCACCAGCAGCCCGGCCCCGTGCTTGCGCAGGCGCCGGCTCAGCCCCTCGAGCGCCAGAGCGCTCGGAGGGTGGCGGAGCACGACCTCGGCCTCGTCCACGACCAGCAGCCGTCTGGGGCCGGGGCGGGCGACGAGCTCCGCCTGCAGATGGCCGAAGAGCATCGCGAGCACGGCGGGGAGGAGCCGGTCCCCGTAGGCGGCGAGCGAGCGGATCCCGAAGGTGAGCAGGGGAGCGTCGAGCCTAACGGTCGTTGGCTGGTCGAGCAGGGTCCCGTACACCCCCTCGGTGAAGCGGCCGAGGCGGGCCGCCAAGCCCCGGTGCCCCTGGTCCGCGACCCGCTCCGCGAGCTGCTGCAGCCGGGGCTGCCGGTCGGGGTCGGGATCGGGGTCGCCGTCGGGGAGCCCGGCCGCCCGGTACAGGTCGATGAGCGCGGTTTCCATCGCGGCGAGCTCGCCCGGCCGCAGGGTGGGCCGGCCAGCGCGCCCAGCGGGCCGGCCGGCAAGGAGCGTCAGGATGGGAAGCAGCTGGGCCACCTTGTCCCGACGGGCGGCCTGGGGGTCCGTGGCCGACCCCGCCCGCAGGTCGAGCGGGTTCAGCCGGGTCGGCGTGCCCAGCCCGAGGGTGACCGCCTCACCCCCCAGACCGAGCACGAGCGTCCGGTACTCGTCGGCCGGATCGATGCAGCGGATGTGCACCCCTTCGGCCGCCGACCTGGCCACCAGGAGCTTGGCGGTGTACGACTTGCCCGCCCCCGAGGTGCCGACGACAACCGTGTTGGCGTTGGGGTGGGCGTCCGCGAACGCGTCGAGGAACACGAGCCCGTTCTCGAGCCGGTTGTGCCCGAGCAGGACGCCCCGTCCCGCCGGCAGGCTGTTGCGAAGGAAGGGGAACGTCGTCGCGAGCGCGCTGGAGGGCAGGTCCCTCACCCATCCCAGCCGGGAGGCGCCGAGTGGCAGGGTGGACCGCCATCCGTCCAGCTGGCGATGCCGCAGCCAACTCGCGCGGCAGCCCAGCTCGGCGAGGACGGTGGCGAGCGCCGCCGAGCGCTCGCCCAGCTCGTCCTCCGTCGCCGCCAGGACGGTCGCCACGATCTCGAGATGGAAGAGCCGTTCCTCGTCGAGGAGGATCTGCTCCTCCAGCCGGGTGGCGTCCGCGAGGACGGCCCTCGTGCCGGTGTCGGTCCGCCGACCCTGCAGATCGTCCACCACGGTGGTGGTCTCGAAGGCTCGGATCTTGCGCCGGAGCTGGCCGAGCACCACGGCCTTGGCCAGGGGACGGATGTGGAGCGCCAGCCGGCCGGGCCGGCCGAAGCCCCCGAGCAGCTGGCCGAGCCACCCCATCCGAACCGTGCGCGGATAGCCGGTGAGGGCCAGTGATCGGCACCACGTCCCGTCGACCCGCAGGCGGTCGGCGTGGAGCCGGACGTGGCGCGGGGCCAGCCACGCCCGCAGCGTCGCCGGCTCCCCCCCACTCGCCCCGCCGTAGGCGCGCTGAAGCACGCCAAACCAGTCGCCGTCGCCGAGGCGGTCAGCCCCCACCCCGACCCGTCCCAGCCCCTCGCGCAGGCCGATGCACCGCTCCTCGAGCCGGGCCGCTTCAGGCCAATGCACGGCCGGAGCCGCAGTGCCTGCGCGCCCGGTCCGGCTCCACCCCTCGCGCCGGCGCCGGGTGGAGGGGTCGCAGGCGGCGATCACGAGGAACCGCGGCTCCAGGAGCTGATGGGCGTGCAGGTGGTCCGCCACCACCCGGGCCTCGCCGCGAATCCAGGCGCCGAGCTCCGGTGTCAGGGGTGCCCGGGCGCGCCGCTGGTAGTGGGCGAGGACCGGGCGCGGATCCAGGACCTCGGTGAGCACGTGGAGCGACACCGGGGTGGTCAGGCCATCGAGCCATTGGCGATAGGCCTGGTAGACCTCGGCCTGCTCCTCGACCCGGCGGAGCAGCAGGCTGAGGGGGCGCACCTCCAGCGCTGCCCGCAGGCCGCCGTCTCGAAGCCGCAGCACCCCGTCCGCCAACTCGGTCGCATCGACCAGCCCCAAGGCGTCGGCCATGAGGGGGTGGGCGCCCGGTGGCCGAAGGCTCAGCCGCATCGGCGAGCCCGCCCGCCGACGGTGGGCGAGGCGAGATCGACGGGCCACCACCCCTCGCCGTCGGGCTGGGGGGAACTGGCTGGATGGTGAAGCTCGCGTGGCTGACGGCGAAAGCGGGCCCAGTCCGCCACCCACTCCGAGGCGGACCGGCCCTCCGGCCGGACGAAGGCCGCCGCCAGCCCGCCCACGGTGGTCGGCAGGCTGAGGAGCGCCCCAGGGCCGAGCGGGAGATGGCAGCGGACGAGGAGGAGGAAGGGCGCGGCCCCCGCGGCGGTGCACCAGCCCAGCTGCGGGAGGGTCAGCGGGCCGAACCGGCTCGCGCTATGGGTGATCGGCTGGGGAACCTGGGCCTCCACGGCGTCGTCCCTCCGCGGCTCGGGCGGGGGGCGGACCCGCCCCGCGCTGTGAAGGTCCGCCGGGGTGGGGCTGATGGGGACGGACCACTCCCGGCGTGCCCTGGCTGCGCACGAAGGCGAGCGACATGGCGGGCAGTCCCCGCCCGTCGGCCGCGATGTAGGCGGCCCCGAGCCGCCGCCGTGCTCGGGTTCCCTGCCGGCCGCGTGGACGAGCCGACCGCTGGCGGCGAGCCAGCTCGTCCGGATCGAGGCCGAGCTCGTCGGCGGTCGCGGGATCCCCGAGCGGCCGATCGGCCAGGCGGTGGCCCACGAAGAGGGTCCAGCCATCGGGCTCCAGCCTCCCCGGGTCAGCCGGCCTGCCGGTCCCGATGCGAGCGCCGGCGGCCGCCCCGGTCGGTCTGGGCCCGGGGGCCGAGCCCGGCGCAGCTTGGGGCCCTGGCGCCCGGCCCCCGGCCGCCGCCGCCCTCGCG
>DAHUZI010000105.1 GCA_027306595.1 Candidatus Dormiibacterota bacterium
GCCGATCGCCAGCCCGAGCGCCGCGGCGCCCGCGGCCACCGCCCCGGCGGCCCGGGCCCACCCGGGGCGGCGCCGTCGGCTCGCGCCCGGCACCTCAGCCGATGCGCTGAGCCAGGGAGCCGACGCCGAGCTGGGGGTCGCGGAGCGCGCTGGCGGAGGCGTTGCGCGTGTCGGGGAACAGCCGGGCGAGGTCGGGCGGCAGGGGCAGGCCCATGCCGTGGAGCCGCTCGATGATCTGGGGCCGGATCCCGGTCGGCGTCAGATCCCCGAGGATCCGGCCATCCTCCCCCTGGCCCTGCGCCTCGAAGGTGAAGATGTCCTGCATCGTGATCGTCTCACCCTCCATCCCGACGATCTCGGTGATCGCGGTCACCTTGCGGCTCCCGTCGCGCAGCCGGCTCAGCTGGACGATGAGGTCGATCGCCCCCGCCACCTGCTGCCGGATCGCCTTGGCGGGGAGCTCCATCCCCGCCATCAGGACCAGGGTCTCGAGGCGGGCGAGGCAGTCGCGCGGGGAGTTGGCGTGGATGGTGGTGAGCGACCCGTCGTGTCCGGTGTTCATCGCCTGCAGCATGTCCAGCGCCTCGCCGCCGCGGCACTCCCCCACAACGATCCGGTCGGGGCGCATCCGTAGGCTGTTGATGACGAGGTCGCGGATGGCGATCCGCCCCTCCCCGCGCAGGTCGGCGGGGCGCGCCTCCATCCGGCAGACGTGCTCCTGCTGGAGCTGGAGCTCGGCGGCGTCCTCGATGGTGACGATGCGCTCGTCGGCGGGGATGAAGGACGAGCACACATTGAGCAGGGTGGTCTTGCCGGAGCCGGTCCCACCGGAGATGAGGATGTTGGCACGGGCGAGGACGCAGGCCTGGATGAACGCCGCCGAGGACTCGGACAGGCTGCCGAAGTGGATGAGGTCCGAAACCTGGAAGGGATCCCGCGAGAACTTGCGGATCGTCAGCATCGGACCGTCGAGCGCGATCGGGGGGATGACCGCGTTGACCCGGGACCCGTCCAGCAGGCGCGCATCGCACAGGGGTTGGCGGATGTCGATGCGGCGCCCCACCGCGCTCACGATGAGGTCGATCACCCGCATCAGGTGGTCCTCGTCGTCGAAGCGCACGTCGGTGAGGACGATCTTGCCCTGGGTCTCGACGTACACCATCTCCGGCCCCAGCACCATGATCTCGGTGAGGCGGTCATCCTCGACCAGGACCCGCAGCGGGCCCAGCGCGTCGAGGTAGGTGTCCATCTCCTTGTGCTGGCGATTGTCGGGGGTGACGACGCTCATGACGGGCCTCCGGGCACTCGGGGGTCGAACAGGGGGCCGGCGGCGGGGATCGCCGTCAGCTGAGGGGCGGGGGGGGCGGCACCGGCCTCGGCCGGCTGAGCGACGAGGCTGAGCCGGTCGCCGACCCGGACGCCGGACGCGGCCAAGGCGCCCGCCGCCACCTCCAGGGTGGCGCGCGAGCCGGGC
Organism: Candidatus Dormiibacterota bacterium; assembly: GCA_027306595.1. Taxonomy (GTDB): domain Bacteria; phylum Chloroflexota; class Dormibacteria; order Aeolococcales; family Bog-877; genus DAHUZL01. The sequence continues at coordinate 1,475 of DAHUZI010000105.1, forward strand.
ACGATCAGCCACCAGCCGACCCGCCAGGGGCGCAGCCGGTGGGCGATGCGCAGGACCCGGCCCCCGCGGTCGACGAATGCGCAGTCGATCGGGATGCGCATGAAGAACATGTGGATCCCGGAGCTCGGCTCCAGCCACAGCCCCTCGCCCTCGGCCAGCCGGGTGCGGCCCATCAGCCCGAAGAACCGCGCCACCGGCCCGTCCGCCCGGCGCACCGCCCGGGCCACCAGGCGTCCGTCCTGGGTCAGGACCGCGAGCGGTCCGCCGGCCCCACCCGCCTCAGTTCGGGACATGGAAGATCACGACCGCGGCCGCGGGGCCGAGGAGGACGAGGAAGAGGGTGGGGAAGATGCACCCCACCATCGGGAAGAGCATCTTGAGGCTCGCCTGCTGGGCCCGCTCCTCGGCCCGCTGGCGGCGGCGGCGGCGGATGTCCTCCGACTGGATCCGCAGCACCCGGGCGATCCCGACCCCGAGCTGCTCCGACTGCACCAGCGCCTGGACGAAGGCGTTCAGCTCGTCGACCCCGGACCGCTTGCCGAGGTCGAGCAGCGCCTCGCCGCGGGGCCGGCCCAGGCGGATCTCGTTGAGGACCTGGGCAAACTCCTGGGTCAGGGGGTTGTCGAACTTCTCCACCACCCGGGCCATCGCCGCGTCGAACCCGAGGCCGGCCTCGACGGTGATGCAGAGGAGGTCGAGGGCGTTCGGGAGCGCGAGCAGCATCTCCTTGCGCCGCTTGGTGGCCCGCCGCTTGAGCCAGTACTGGGGGGCCATGTAGCCGAGCACGATCCCGAAGATCGCCCCCAGGATGGGGAGATAGCCGAGCCCGTAGGCGAGGCCGGCGAACACGCCGGCGCCGATCGCCGCGCCCGTCGCCTGCATCGCCAGATAGGTGGACGGGGTCAGCCCGAGCGGCCGCCCGGCCTGGCCGATCAGCTCCTGGACGCGCTGAACCTGATCGGCGGGCTGCAGCCGGGCCACCCGCGACCCCAGCCGCTCGAGCACCGGCCGGATGATCCGGTCGGTGAGGGGGCGGGCGAGGTCGATCTCGTCCAGGGAGCGCTTGAGCGGCGCCTGCGCCTCATACACCGCCAGGCGGGCGTCGAGGAGGTCGACGTTGCCGTGCCGCACCATGCCCATCACCGCCAGGGCCACGCCCAGCACCGCGAGCAATCCGATCCCGATCCCAGCCAGCACGATCAGACCTCGATCTTGACGATGCGCATGAGAATGCCGAAGCCGACCACGATCATCACCAGCCCGATGCCGAGCATGAACGGACCGGGGCCGGGGAACCGCAGCATCGGGCCGAAGTAGCCCGGGCTGATCAGCGACAGGAGGAACGCGACTGCGATCGGGAGCACGGCGATGATGTAGGCCGACGCCCGTGCCTGAGCGGTCAGGGTGCGGATCTCGCCCTTGATCCGGATTCGCTCCCGGATCGTGTACGCGATCGTGTCGAGGATCTCGGCGAGGTTGCCGCCCACGATCCGCTGGACCTGGACGGCGGTCACCATGAGGTCGAAGTCCTCGGAGTTGACCCGCGCCACCATGTGGTTGAGCGCCTCATCGGTGCTGACCCCCAGTTGGATCTCCCGGGTCGCTCGGGAGAACTCGTCGGCGATCGGGGGATCCGCGGAGCGGCTGATGGTCGCCATCGCCTGGGGAAAGCTGTAGCCCGCCTTGAGGGCGTTGCTGAGCAGGGTCAGGGTGTCGCCCAGCTGGTCGTTGAACTGGCGGGTGCGGCGGCGCTGCCGCCAGCGCAGGTAGAACGCGGGGCCGACCCAGCCGATGATGGCGAAGATGGCGGCGAAGAAGACGTTGCGGTAGAGGCCGAACCCGATCACCAGACCGAGCAGGATGGCGCCCAGGTTGATGAGGTACCACTCCCCCACCCGGAGCTTGAGATCGGCGCGGGAGAGGTCGTCGGCGAGCTTGACCGCCCGGCTCTCGCTGCCGGAGCCGATCCTCCCGCTCAGGATCTCGACCAGCCGCTCCCACGCCTCCCGCGCGCCCTTCGCCCGCTGGACGACCCGGTCGCGGGGGGCCGCGAACGCCACCGGCTCGGCCCCGCCGATCTCGGCCACCCGCAGCCGCTTGGCCAGCTCCTGGGTGACGCTCGGATTGCGAAGGCCGAGGCTGGCGATGGCCGCGAACAGGGCCACCGCCCCGAGGAGCTCGAGCGCGATGACGGCGGGACTCATGCCGCGTGCCCGCCGGCGGTGGCTGGGGGCTCAAACAGCGCCGGGTCGACCGGCTCGCCGACCGCGGCCAGGTGCTCCAGCACCCGCGGGCGGGCGACCGCCCGGTGCTCGCCCAGGACCCGCCCGTCCTCGTCCACCCCGCGCTGGGTGTAGGCGAAGATCTCGCGCAGCTGGAGCCGCTCGCCGTCGAAGCCCACCACCTCCGAGATCGCCACGATCCGCCGGGTTCCGTCACGGAGACGGGCCTGCTGGACGACCACGTTGATGGCCGAGGCGATCTGCTCGCGGATCGCGCGCGACGGCAGGTCGGTCCCCGCCATCAGGACCAGGGTCTCCAGGCGGGACATCGCGTCGCTCGCGCTGTTGGCGTGGATGGTCGTCAAGGATCCGTCGTGGCCGGTGTTCATCGCCTGGAGCATGTCCAGGGCCTCACCGCCCCGGCACTCGCCGATCACGATGCGATCGGGACGCATCCGCAGGCTGTTGACGACCAGGTCGCGGATCGAGATCCGACCTCGGCCCTCGACGTTGGCGGGCCGGGCCTCGAGGGTGACGACATGCTCCTGCTTCAGCTGGAGCTCAGCGGCATCCTCGATCGTGATGATCCGCTCGTCCGAGGGGATCCACGCGCTCAGCACGTTCAGGGTGGTCGTCTTGCCGGAGCCAGTGCCCCCCGAGACGAGCACGTTGAGGCGGCCGCGCACACAGGCGCGCAGGAACACCGCCATCGGATCGGTGAGCGAGCCGAACTGGAGCAGGTTGTCGACGGTGAGCGGATCGGCGGAGAAGCGCCGGATGGTCATCGTCGGGCCCTTGAGCGCCAGCGGCGGGATGATGACGTTGACCCGGGACCCGTCGCGCAGTCGCGCATCGACCATCGGCGAGCTCTCGTCCACGCGCCGACCGATGGTGCTGACGATCCGGTCGATGATCTGCATCAGGTGCTCGGTCGACTCGAACGTGAGCCGGCTGGTCTCGATGCGCCCGCGGCGTTCGACGTAGACCTGGGTTGGACCGTTGATCATGATCTCGCTGATCTCCGGGTCCTTGAGCAGCGTCTCCAGCGGGCCCAGGCCCAGGACGTCGCTGGTCAGCTGCTCCACCATTCGCTGCCGGTCCTGGCGGGCGATGGAGATGCCCAGCTCCTCGAGGGCGGCGGCCGCCAGCTCCGCGATCTTGGCCAGCAGCTTCTCGCGGGGCACCTCGTCGATGTTCGAGAACTCGTCGAGCAGCGCCTGGGTCACCCGCGCCTTCACCTGGGCGTACTGGGCGGGCTGGTAGGGGCGACGGTCGGTGGCCACCGATGCGCTGGCCGCCAGGAGCCGTCGCTCCCGCCAGCCTGCGGGCTGGGATCGGCGCTCGTCGCCGTCGCCGGAGGCCGCGGGAGCCGTGTCGCCGGCGGCGCGAGGGCTCGAGGCAGGGGGCGAGGGCTGAGCCGGGGCCGCGGGGATTCGGCCGACCCGCAGGACCGGTCGCGCACCCGCGGGGCCGGCGCTGGAGCGGAACCCGTAGGCGGAGGCGGTGTCCCCCGGCTGCCCCTGAGCACCGGCGGCGCCGGCCGTGGCTGTGGGGGGCCGGGAGGCCGGGCGCCCGGACCTCGCCTCGGGCTCCTCGCCGGAGGGGCGCGGCGCCTCGTCGTCGGCGAGCTCCCCCTTGGTGCGGACGCGGTCGAGCAGGGACACGGCCTACCGGCGGAACCCGAACCGGCGCGCCCCGGCGGCGCGGCGGCCGTCGTCGGACCCGGCGGCGACGGCCTGAGGGGCCAGCCGCCTGGCCAGCGCCCGGATGCGGCGGGCGACCTCCGAGTCGGGGCTCCCGACCACGACCGGGACCGCCCGATGGACCGACGCCCCCACCAGCTTGGCCTCGCTGGGGAGCTCCAGGGCTACCGGGGAGCGCAGATTCTCCTCGATGCTGCCGCGGTCGTAGGCGGCATGGGCGTCGTGGTGGTTCACCACCACCATCACCCGGTCCGGCGCGACCTTGAGGGAGTCCAACGTCTTCAGCAGGAGCTTGGTGTTCTTGATCGCGGGGATGTTGAGCGCACCGAGCACCAGCACGTGGTCGGCGAGGTCGATCGACTCCAGGGTGGGCTCCGCGAACGGCCCGCCGCTGTCGACGACGATGTGGTCGAACTCCCGGCTCAGGATGTCGAAGATGCCGCGGATGTGCTCGGCTCGGACCAGGTCACCCAGCTCCGGGCTGAGTGGGGCGAGCAGCACCCGGAGCCCCTCCGGCCCGTCGGCCAGCACCTCGTCGACGAACTCGGCATCCAGGCTCTGGGCGCTGTCAACCAGATCCGAGATGGTGCGGCCATGGGAGAGGTTCAGGAGCACGCCGACATCGCCGAACTGGAGGTCGAGGTCGACCAGGCAGACCCGGCCGGCGCCCTCCATCCGCAGGGCGGTGGCGAGGTTGGTGGCGAGCAGCGACTTGCCGCAGCCGCCCTTGCCGGCCATCACGAGATGGACCTCCGCGACCCGGCCCCGGGACGGGACCGGCGTCCCCGCCGCCACCTGGGCGCTGCCGGCGCTGGCCGCCTGCAGCTGGCGCAGGTAGGTGCCCTTCTTGCCCTCCAGCTCGTGGACCCGCCGGATGCTGCTGAGGAGCTCGTCGCCGCTGAACGGCTTGATCAGGAACGCCCGGGCGCCGGACTGCATCGCCCGCCGCAGGTAGTCCCGCTCGCCCTGCACCGACATGATCACGACCGGGCACTGGGGCGCCTCGACCGCCAGGGTCTCGGTCGCCTCGATCCCATCCATCACCGGCATGTTGACGTCCATCAGGACGACGTGCGGGGACAGCTGGCGCGCCGCCTCCACCCCCTCCCGGCCATTGCCGGCGGTGGCCACCACCGAGATGTCGTCCTCGAACGCGAGCAGCTTCTGCAGGTTCTCCCGCGTGCTCGCGATGTCGTCGACGATCAGGACCCGGATGACGTCGCCGGTTGCGGGGGCCGCCACCTCGGTCGGCATGGCGACGCTCACGCGCCCGGGAGGGTGAAGCCGAACAGGGTCTGCATCATCGTGCTGCCACCGAAGGCGTAGCTCCCCGGACGACCCGACAGCTTGGTCGCCTGGATGGCGCCGCAGTAGAGGACCGAGGTGTCGTCCTGGACCCGCTGCTGGGTCTGCTGCAGGGTCTCCTCGGACTGGGCCACGGCGATGACATCGGAGTTGACCGTGTCCCGCGCGGCGGCACGATCGGCCGCGGCGGCCCGGCTCACCGCCGCGGTGGCAGTGCCGAGCTGCGCCGTCGCCTGGGCGTACGCGGCCCGCGCGGCGGTCTGGGCCGCCACCGCCGTCTGCAGGTCGGCCGCCACCAGGGGGTTGACCTTGGTCGCCGAGACGCAGGCCTGGTTGTACCGGTCTGAGGGGGTGGTGACGGAGGGGATGTAGCCGCGGCCGTAGTCGTACGGCGAGCGGAGCACGGCATTGAACACGGCCCCGGCCTGCAGCAGCGCGCTTACCCCCAGCGCCTCGCTCCGGGTGAGGGCCAGCACCACCGGCCCGCCGCCGCCAGCCGTGCTCGCGGCCGTCGAGCTCGAGGCGGCCTGCCCGTTCTGGGGCGTCTGGACCACCGGGCTCCCGATCGCGAGGACCTCAAGGTCCTGGTAGGCGAAGCCGACCACCGGCTTGGGCTTGGTGGAGGCCACGATGAGGTCGATGCGGTCGCCGGCCTGGAGGTACCCGTTCACCTCCTCCTGCGAGCTGAGCGGCACCGACATCGCCACCTCGCCTGGGGCCAGCTGGAGGTTGCCGAAGCTGGGCGGCTGCACCGTGCGGTTGGGGGCGATGAGGTTGCTGGTGATGACGGTGTTGGGCGTGATCCCCACCACCGCGTAGTAGTTGACCGACTCCGCCTGGGTCGACTGGGCGGTGCTCGCGGTGGCCGGGGTCACCCCGGGCGCGACCGAGCATGGGGCGGCGACCAGCCCCTGGCAGTTGGTGTAGGCGTTGAGGGGGAGCACCCCGCGGATCCGGGTCTCCTGCAGCATCACCGGGGTGATCAGCGTGCCGGCCGGGATCGCGACCCGGGCGACCACGACCTGCGTGCCGGTCACGGGCGCGATCGGGACCGTGGTCGGGGCGGGCGCGGAGCGGGAGAGGAAGTAGGCGAGGCCGAAGGCCCCGACCGCGATGATCACCCCCAGGGCGACCAGTGCCTGGTTGCCCCGACGGCGGAGTTCGGTGGTCACCGTCCTAGCCCTCCGAAGGATGCCTTGGATGCCGAGACCGCACGACGGAGGAGCGCGTCGGCTCCCCTGCACGGCCGAAGCTGCCGTCCCCGGACCCGTCCACGGGAGCCGGGGTGCGATCGATACTGCCACAGCGGCCGTTCGTTCGGGGCCATTTCCCGACCGGCGACCGAGGCGGAGTATAGGCGGGGCGGGACGGAGGATCTGTGATGGCGGGGCGATATCGCGGTAACGACGTGTGACAGCGGACCCGATGCGGTCGGCAGCCCGCCGTCATCGCCGCCGCGTGCGCCACCGGCGAGCCCGCCCCCACGACAGAAACGGGCGCGGCGGATATCCGCCGCGCCCGCGTCGCGCTGCTGTGCGCCGACTGCCTAGGGGTTGAGACCGTTGGAGATGTTCCTGAAGACATTGCTCACCTGGTGGCCGACCACCGTGAGCACGACGATGACGACGATCGCGATGAGCACGAGGATCAGGGCGTACTCCACCATGCCCTGCCCCTCTTCCTTCTGCGAGCGGTCCCTGACCGCCGCGAGCCGCTCCCGCAGCCCGAGGTACAACGCGCCAATCTGACTCAGCATCCGAAACCTCCTGCCGTGTGCCGACTGGGACCGCCTTCGGGCCCCGACTCGTCGGCGAGCATACGAAGCAACGCCTGAAGGGGGGGTGATCACCCGGTAACGATCCGGTCTAGGCCAGCGGAAGGGTGACCCGGACCTCGGTGCCGCGGCCGACCTGGGAGACGATCTCTGCGCGGCCGTGCTCAAGGTCGGCGCGCTCCCGCATCGAGATCAGCCCCAGATGGGGCTCGGTCGCCAGCCGGGCCTCGACCGCCGCCCGCTCGAACCCGTCGCCGTCGTCCTTGACCACCGCGCTCACCCGGTGGGGCTGGAGGTTGAGGATCACCTCGACGAGCCGGGCCTTGGCGTGGCGGCGCGCGTTGGTCAGCGCCTCGCTGATGATCCGGAACAGCGCCGCCTCGGTGCGGGTCGGCAGCCGCCGCTCGGTGCCCAAGACGCTGATCCGGACCTCGAGCTGGTAGCGGTCGCGGTACTCCTGGGCCAGCCGCCTCAGGGTGGGGACGAGGCCCAGGTCGTCGAGGGTGCGGGGACGCAGGTCGAAGACCAGCCGCCGGGTGTCCTCCAGGACCGATCGGACCGCCTCCTTGAACCCCCGGACCTCGTCCAGGGCCCGCTGGGGCTCCCGCTCGAGGAGGCGTTCCAGGATCTCCGCCTGGAGGACGAGGTTGGCCAGGCCCTGGGCCGGCCCGTCGTGCATGTCCCGGGCGATCCGGACCCGCTCCTCCTCCACGATCTCGAACACCTGGCGGGAGGCGCTGCGGTACCGGGCCAGCCCCTCGGCGAGGGTCGCGTCGGGGGGCCGGTGGTCGTCGAGGTGCTGCCCCAGGTCGCGCAGGAGGGCGTGCCACTCGCGGAGCTCGGCCATCCGCGACCGGCCCGCGGCCAGCCGGAACCGGGCCAGGGCGACCTCGGCCCGGAGCGCACCGGCCCGGGCCAGCGCCGTCTCGACCTCGGCGGCGGTGAACCGGGCGTGGTCGTGGAGCACGTGGCGTCGGATCACCTCGGCGTCATCGATCCGCTCGGCGACCGCCTCCAGCGCCGCCGTGAGCGACCCCATCTCCTCATCCAGGGTCACGAGCTCATTGGCCGCGCGCTGGGCCTCCTCCTGGAGGAGGGCCTGGAGCTGGGAGGGGGTGGGGGCGGCCTTGGCGGGGGCCATTCGTCACAAGGGTAGGGCAGGGTCGCCGGCGCGGTCGCCCGCAGGCCGCGGCAACCCCGCTGCTGCGATCCTGCAACGAGCTCCCACGCCCGGCGGGCGACCGGATGCCCCCACCTACACTGGCCCGATGGCGCACCGCCAGGTCCCGGCGGCGGCCCGCCCCCCCGGGTCTGACGGCCCCCCGGCGGCGCGGCCGCCCCGCCCGACCGCCGCTGGCCTCATCACGATCCCGCGCTTCCTGGTCGCCTCAGGCACGGCGATCGGCCTGCTCGCGGTCGCGCCCCAGCTGACCGACCCCGACTTCTGGTGGCATCTTCGGACCGGCCAGCTGATCCTCGCCTCCGGCCGGCTGGTGGCGACCGACCCGTACACGTTCTCCGCCGCCCACCACCACTGGGTCCTGCAGGAGTGGCTCACCGAGGTCTGGTACGCGGCCCTCGGCGGGTCGCTCGGCCGGGGCGCGATCGTGGCTCTCTTCGAGCTCGCGACCCTGGGGATGCTGGCCGCGATCCTCCTCCGCGCGCGCCTGGCGCGGCCGGTCGGCGCGGTCAGCCTGGCCCTCGGGGCGGTTCTCGCGATGCTGGCGGCGGCGCCGATCTGGGGCCCCCGGCCGCAGATGGAGACCTACGTCCTGCTGGCCGCCGCCCTCTACTGCGCCGAGCGCCAGCTTCGGCGCGGCGGGCGGGCGGCGTGGCTCCTGCCCCCGATCTTCCTGCTCTGGACCAACCTGGAGGCGGGGTGGGTGGTCGGCCTCGCCCTGCTGCTCGTGATCGGGCTGGTGGAGGGGGCGCGCCGCTGGGCGGGGGGGCGCCCGGGGCCGCGGCCAACAGATCTCCACCAGCTCTGGGGCGCGACCGGCTTCTCCCTGCTGGCGGTGCTGGTCAACCCCAATGGGGCGCAGATCCTCCTCTATCCCTTCCAGACGCAGTTCGACACCGTCCAGCAGCAGCTGATCCAGGAGTGGCACAGCCCCGACTTCCACCTGATCGCGCTGCTGCCGTTCCTCGTGATGCTCCTCAGCCTGGCCGTGCTGCTGGTCGGCAACCGACGCGCCAGCCTGCGCGATCTGGCGCTCTGCCTGGTGGTGACGCCGCTGGCGCTCCAGTCGGTCCGCCAGGTCGCGGTGTTCGCGGTCGTCGTCGCGCCGGTCTGGGTGGTCCAGGCCGACCTCGCCCTGCGCACCGTAACCCAGCGGCGCGGGCGCTCCGCGGCCTGGGCCCGAAGGCCGCCCCCGGTCGTGCGGGTCGCCGCCGCCCTCGAGATCGGGGTGATCGGGCTGCTGGTGGCGGTGCGGGTGGCGGCGGCGGCGGCCGCCCCGGTGGGGAGCTCCCTCTACATCCGGCGGTTCCCGGTGTGCGCCGCGGCCTGGCTGGCGCGGGGCCCGAGCGGGCTGCGCCTCTTCAACCTCTACCAGGACGGGGGCTACCTCGCCGACCACCTCCCCCGCGACAGGATCTTCATCTTCGGCGACGCGGCCCTCATGGGCAATGCGATCCTCCTGCGCTTCGCCCGGGTGGCCGACCTCGCCCCCGGGTGGCTGCGAACCCTGGATCGGAGCCCAAGCCAGCTGGTCGTCTTCGACCGGGGGACCCCGCTCGCCCAGGCCCTCACCCACACCCCGAGCTGGCCGCTGGTCTACCAGGACCGGCGCGTCGACGTCTTCGCCCGTGCCCGGCTCCTCCCCGACCTCCGGCTCGCCCCTGTGCCGGGCGCGGGGGCCTGGCGCCGGGCCGGTCTGGGGGCCTGCATCGGCCAGCGACCGCGGCGATGACCCGCTCCAGCCGGCTCCTGCTCGCCGCAGGCCTGGCCGCGCTCGCGACCTACGTGGCGCTGACGGCCGGGTCGGCCGCGGCGCAGGTCGGAAGCCGCGACTACGCGGCCTTCCACGCCGTGACCGCGGCCCTCCTGCGAGCCGGCTGGTCAGGCCTCCCCCACCTCTACACCGCAGGGTTCCAGCTGCGAGCGGAGGGCGGCCTCGCCCACCCAGGCGGGCTCCCGGCGCTCCCCTTCGTCAATCCCCCAACCGGCATCCTCCTCGCCCTCCCCTTGGCCTGGCTCCCGCTGCTCCCCAGCTACCTGGCCTGGGACGCCGTGGGCCTCCTCGCCCTTCTCGCCGCCGCCTGCTGGCTGGCCGGGACGACCGGCCTTCGTGACCCCCGCACCGCGGTCGTGGTCTTCGCCGTCGCCGGGGTCCCAACCCTGAGCGCCCTGGGGGAGGGGCAGTACGACCTGTTCCTCCCCCTGGCGGTGGCCCTGGCGGTCGCGGGCGCCCGACGGGGCAGGTGGGGCCGGGTCGCGGTGGGGACGGCGGTCTGCACCGTGAAGCCGGAGCTGTTCCTCGCCGCGCTCGCGCCCACCCTCCGCAACCGCCGGCAGCGGTGGGCGCGGGCGGTGCTGGCGACGGGCGCCGGGATGGCGGCCGCCTCGCTGCTGGTGCTGGGGCCGCGGGGGGTCGGCGCCCTGATCGCGCTCAACCTCCAGGCCCGCAGCCGGCTCTTCCTGCCGATCCACGACAGCTCGATCCTCGCCGAGCTCTGGAATCTCGCCGGGGGCGGCCCGGCCAGCGTCGCCGCCGCCGGGGTCCTCTCGGTCGGCGTCCTCGCCGCGGTCCACTGGGGCTGGCGCCGCCGCCCGCCCCGAGGCGAGGCCGAGCGGTGGGTCAGCTGGGCCCTGGTCGCCCTCGGCTCGCTGCTCGTCGCCCCCCACCTGCTGGTCCACGACCTGGTCCTCCTGGTCGTGCCGGCCGCCTGGGTCGCCCGGGCCCGCTTCCTGCAGGGCCGGAGCCTGGGGCCGGTCGTGGGCTGGACCCTGGCCCTCGACCTCGCCGCGCTCTGGGACTCGAGCGCGGCCACCGCCTCCCTCCACGTCCGCGCGGTCCCGATCGCCCTCGCCCTCGCCACCCTCGCGTGCTGGC